>CAYWMV010000055.1:0-13111 GCA_964459055.1 uncultured Ignavibacteriaceae bacterium
GAATTGAATGAGGTAAGAAAGAAACTTGAAGAAATGAAGAAAGTCTGAATTTAATTGATATATAATATATAAGATATTAACCGGTTCAGCACTTAGTTGCTGAAACCGGTTTTTTATTTATACAGATAATTCAATTGATACAGGGCAGTGATCACTTCCCATAATATCATTATGTATTACTGAATTCACGATTTTATCTGAAAAATCATTTGATACCATAAAGTAATCAATCCGCCATCCTGCATTTCTTTCGCGTGCTCTTGTAAACATATCCCAGTATGTGTACCAGCCGCTTTCTTTGTTAAACTTCCGGAATACATCTGTGTAACCAAGATTGATGATTTTATCAATCCAGGCACGTTCTTCAGGTAAAAATCCAGTATTTTTTTCGTTTTCTTTGGGTCTCGCAAGGTCAATCTCATTGTGAGCTGTGTTAAAATCACCGGTTACGATGATTCCTTTTTTGCCTTTGTATTTTTTCTCCAGGAAGAAAAATAATTCGTCGTAAAAATCCAGTTTGTATTTTACTCTTTCCGGACCTCTTCCTCCGTTTGGAAAATATGCATTGGCTAACACGAAGTATTCATATTCCGTAAATATTACTCTTCCTTCATTATCGAAATATTCATTGCCGAGTCCCTTAATAACGAATAAAGGTTCAGTTTTTGTTATTGTACATACTCCGGAGTAGCCCTTTTTTAATGCTGAAAACCAGTAAGAATTATAACCTTTAATATCTTTTAAATCGTTAGGTAATTGTTCGTAATGAGCTTTCGTTTCCTGAATGCACAGAATATCCGGTTTACTAGAAAACAGCCAGTCGAGAAATCCTTTTTTGTGTATAGCCCTGATTCCGTTAACGTTCCAGGTATAAATTTTAATTCTTTTATTTTTTGTCATCAGTAATATTTCAGTAATTATATTAAATTCTTTTTTAACATACAATTTATTTAATCTATATTTAAGGAAATATAATTTTATGTAAAAGGAATTCCGGACAGCAATAAAGTATAAATACATTTTTTTTAAATTTAAACAAAGGTAATTTTGTATATAAATAAACGAAAATATGGGCATACATAAACTTGATTCTTTTTTTAATCCGAAGAGGATAGCATTAATCGGAGTTACGATTAATCCTAACAGCGTCGGCGGAAAAACATTAACGAATCTGGTCGGTAGCGGATTCAAAGGTGTTGTTTATCCTGTTAATTCAACGAGCGAAGCTGTTCTTGGAGTCCAGTGCTACCCGAATCTGAAATCACTTCCGAATAAAGCCGATCTTGCTGTCATTTGCAATGCAACCGAGAAAGTACCCGAGACGGTGAAAGAATGCGGAGAAAACGGTATAAATAATATTATCATAATGACAGCAGGTTTTAAGGAAACGGGAGAGAAAGGAATCGAACTGGAACAAAAAATTCTTGAATACAAGAAATCCTTCCAAAATATGAGAATATTAGGTCCGAATTGTCTTGGCTTGATTGTTCCTTCGATGAATCTTAATGTGAGTTTTGCATCAGGTATGCCAAAACCCGGAAATGTTGCATTCATATCGCAGTCAGGTGCTTTATGCACATCCACGCTGGACTGGGCTATAGAAAGAAACATAGGTTTTTCCTACTTTCTTTCAATAGGCAATGCACTTGATGTTGACTTTGCGGATTTAATTGACTTTCTCGGAGAGGATGAAAAGACAAAATCAATAATTTTATATATCGAATCAATTTCCAATGCAAGAAAATTTATTACCGCTGCCCGTTCTTTTGCCCGTTCCAAACCGATAGTAGCATATAAAGCAGGGCGATATCCGGAATCAGCCGAAGTTGCGGCTTCTCATACAGGTGCACTCGCATCTGAAGATGCAATTTACGACGCCGCATTTAAGCGCACGGGGATAACAAGAGTATATGATATAGGCGAAATTTTTGATATTACCGAACTGATAAGCAAAAATAAAATGCCGGACGGTTCCAGTCTCGGAATTGTTACAAACGCAGGAGGACCCGCCGTAATGGCAACAGATACTTTATTCAAGGAAAACGGTAATCTGGCAAGATTTGAAGAAAATACATTAACTGAACTGCAGAAATCGCTGCCTCCTTCAGCAGCGATAAAGAATCCCGTTGATGTGCTCGGAGACGCTCCTACAAAACGTGTTACAAAAGCAGCGGAAATAGTACTAAAAGATAAAAATGTGAATGCATTACTGATCATAATAACACCGCAATCGATGACAAATCCCTCTGCAATTGCAAGGGGAATATGTAATTTAAATGAATCCACCAAAAAACCGATTCTTGCAGCATTTCTTGGAGGTGAAAAGATGCGGGAAGGTTTAAAAATATTAACTGACTCCGGTATAGCAGCATATTCCACTCCCGAACAGGCGGTAACGGCATTCTCAATTCTTGTGGATTATTCGAGAAATTTGATGAGTCTTTATGAAACACCAAAAGACATTCCTGTCGAATTCACACTTGACAGAAACAAAATCCGAAAAGAATTTAATTCTGTTGTTAAAGGGAATGTTACTCTTCTTTCGGAGGAATTATCGAAGAAAATTCTTAAAAGTTACGGAATTCCGGTTACAATGCCCGAAATTGCTTCTAAGGAAAATGATGCGGTTAAAATTGCAAAAAAAATGGGTTTCCCGGTGGTATTGAAAATATATTCACCTGATATTACTCATAAAACCGATTTCGGCGGAGTTTTACTGAATTTGCGGAATGAAACCATGGTACGAAATGCTTTCAATGATATTATAAACAATGTCAGGCAGAAAAACCCAAAAGCAGAAGTAAAAGGTGTTACTGTTCAAAAAATGATAAGTGAAAAGGATTCAGTTGAACTGATTTTAGGAATTAAAAAAGACAGTGTATTCGGGACTACACTAATGGTGGGAATGGGCGGAGTGTACGCTGAACTTTTTAAAGACAGGACGATAGAATTCCCGCCTCTGAATGAAAAACTTGCATTGAGAATGCTTGAATCACTGAAAATTTATCCGCTATTAAAAGGTTACAGAGGGAAGAAACCGGTAAGTATGGAAAAATTGATTGAAGTGCTTATTCGTTTGTCTTATCTTGCCGCTGATTTTCCCGAAATATCGGAACTTGACGTTAATCCGCTGCTTGCGTTTGAAAATGGCGCCGTAGCTGTGGATGCAAGAATCATTATTGACGATAAAATATCTGCAAAACCGGCGAAACCTTATTCACATCTTGCACTTCATCCGTATCCCGAAGAATACATAAAAAGAATTACTCTCAGGGACGGAACAGATGTGCTGCTAAGACCGATAAAACCGGAAGACGAACCTATGTGGTTTGAACTTCTTGCCAGTTGTTCAAAGGAATCTATATATTCAAGATTCAGATATTTTTTCCAGTGGCAGTCTCACGATGTTGCGACAAGGTACTGCTACATTGATTATGACAGGGAGATTGCCATAGTTGCCGAAATAAAAGATAAAGAGAAGAGGAAATTAATTGGTGTAGGCAGATTAATTGCCGACCCTGACAAGGAATCAGTTGAGTACGCGATATTGATAAGCGATAAATATCAGAACAAAGATCTCGGAGGTATTTTAACGGATTACTGTTTTGAAATAGCGGGAAACTGGGGAATGAAGGAAATAGTCGCTCAGACTACGACTGATAACACTAGAATGATATCAGTTTTCAGGAAAAGAGGATTCGAAATATTTCCCGACATTTCGAGTTCTCTTGTTGACGTATCGAAATCACTTTTAAAATCTTAAAATCTATATTTGATATTTGTAAAATTTTTTTCTATTTTATAGAAAAAGCATTCCCATGATCTCAAAATTTGAATACCATCTTCTTGAAAAATCCGATAACTTTTATCTGGCTTCGGAAATATTAGAGTGTTTAAAAAACAGGACAGCCCCGGCTATAGCTTTGCTGGAGAGGATGTACGGAAAAAGTAAAGCGGAAGCCATTTATTCACAGGTGAATAATTACTTTAAGAAGAATGTTTTACCTGCCAACAAAAAGCCGAGGAAACATGATTTAAACCCTCCTCTTGAAATTTTTAATGCAAGAAAAGAACTGGAGGAAGACAAAAACTATCTGAATGTTCAAACATCTCTGTTGAATAATGAAGTCCCCGATATAAAATATCTCACTCTTTTGTATGGTCAATATTCGGAATTCATCAGAGATATTTATGCGAATTTCAGAAATTACGGACTAAAAAGAAAGTGCGAATTATCTGCAGCGGCACACCTTAACAGAGTCGGAGGAGTTTCAGTTAAACTGAATTTCAATCTTCCGGGATGCTATGAATACGGTGCAATAGCAGCGATTCACGATACAGTCGAAGACCTTTTCCCGGTAATATCCGACGAGAAGAAGGAAAAATATGATTTCAGCAGGTACAGAGAATTCCTGAATAAATTTATCCCGGAAAATTTGCAGCCGCCCATAAAAACACTTACCAATCATTACAACCTCCTTGTATCAAAAATTAAAAGTCAGTTAAAGGAGAATGACAAAGCAGTTAACAAAAAAAATATTATCGATGAACTTGAAATACTGCTTGCGATGGAATATGACGAACTTGATGATTATATCAGAGAAATGTACGATGTATTATTTGATGAAAACCTTGATAAACAGAAAGACATATTTGAGTACATAAAATGGAAATGTTACAATGAACTGTATCTGAAAGGAATAACAAAGTCCTCAATTGAATCCGGTGATTTCAGAATATTCGAAATAAAAGGCGTTGACCTTTCGGATAATTCTCACGGAAAAGATGCTTTACCGCTTGACGGCAGAATAAGGAACATCAATAAAAACGTCAACTGGGCTAATTACGGATACGGTTTGCATTCGACATGGACACCGCTTAATAATCACATACGTGAATGCATGGAAGATTCATACATTTCAGCGGAAATACTTATAATAAAGGATTTGCTCCAGCCACAGTCAAGCCTTGATTTTGTGATGTCTGCATTGATTATATTTTCAAATCTGGAGAATGTGTTTTACGTAACAGAAGACGAAATTAATAAGGAGAGCGCCGCCTGATATATCCCCGCAATTTCTTATTACAAATTCGCTGATTTAATAAGTTGCTCCGGCATCAAAAAGTCAATTTCTAATTTAGAATAATATAATTATTTTTCCTTTTTCAAAATAAATCCATAGATTATGACACAATCAGGTTTCGATAAATTATTTTATCCCAAATCAATTGCAGTAATAGGTGCATCTTCCAAACAGGGGACATTAAGCTGGGAACTGATAAATAATCTCGTAAAATTCGGATATAACGGAAAGATATTTCCCGTTAACCCGAAAGCAGATGTTATTCATTGCTTCAAAGTTTACAAATCAGTTACGGAAATTAAAGATGATGTTGACATTGCGATTATAATGGTTTCGCGAAATCTGGCGCTGAATGCAATTGATGATTGTTATATGAAAAAAATTAATTCAGTTGTCCTTATAACTGCAGGATTCAAAGAAACTGGGGAAGACGGAGCTAATCTTGAAAGACAATTGCTGAAAAAAATCGAGAAATATAAAATCCGGCTTGTAGGACCGAACTGTATGGGACTGATTAATACTAAACCTGATGTGAGTATGAATGCGACATTTGTCAAAGGAACACCGGAGAAAGGTGGAATCGGGTTTATTTCACAAAGCGGGGCGCTGGGTGCAGCAGTCCTTGCAACTCTTGAAAAAAATGATATAGGATTTTCACAGTTTGTCAGTATCGGGAATAAAGCCGATATAACCGAGAATGATATTTTACAATACTGGAAAGACAATAATGATATTAAAGTTATTACATTATATCTGGAGTCATTTGCCAATCCAAGAAAATTTATGGAGGTTGCGCGGGAAGTAGTGAAAACGAAACCCGTTCTTACAATAAAGGCAGCACGAACTGTGAGTGGACAAAAAGCAGCATCATCGCATACAGGTGCTCTGGCAGGAGCGGAAAAAATTGTTGATACGGTATTTGAACAGGCAGGAGTAATAAGAATGGACACGGTAGAGGATATGTTCGACCTTGCAAAAGCATTTGACAGGACGAGAATTCCGGAGGGAAAAAGACTCGGGATTCTGACTAATGCCGGAGGACCTGCAATATTAACTGTGGATGAAGCCGATAAATGGGGGCTGGATATACCGAATCTCAAAAATTACACTGTAAAAAAGTTAAAGGAAATTGCGCCTGAAGAAGCATCGCTTAACAATCCTGTTGATTTACTTCCGCCTGCAACTCCGGAAATGTACGGAAAAGCAACAGAAATTATGCTGGAAGATGAAAACATAGATGCGCTGATAATAATACTCGGACCGCCGCTGATGCTGGACACGCTCGAAATTGCGAAGTCAATAAGCAATGCAACGAAGACATCAGAGAAACCGTCTATTATTGTATTAATGTCACAGGACGAGAACATTGCAAAATTGAGCCATATTGATTTACAGCATCCGCCGATATTCAACCGTGCAGAATCAGCTGCAAGATGTTTCGGTTTAATGTATAAATATGCACAATCGAAAACTGTGAAGGAATCAAAAGATTTCGAACTAAAGGTTAACAGAAGCAAGGTAAAGAAATTGCTCAACGATTTACCGAAAGGGGAGTATTATCTTGACTTCATGGACATATATGATATTCTGCAGAACTATAATCTGCCTGTCGTAACTTCATTTCTGGCAAAGAATGCGCAGGAATCCGTAATAGTTGCTGAAAAAATGGGATTCCCGGTTGTAATAAAAGCAATGGCGAAAGACCTTATACACAAGACAGATGCGGGAGGCGTGGTTATCGACATTAAAAATGTTGAAGAACTTGTCAATGCAGAGAACAATGTGCTTGCAAAACTGAAAGAAAAAGGGCTCGATAAAAATTTTAACGGATTTCTGATACAGCCGTTTGTCAAAGGTGGAATCGAAACAATCTTCGGAGTAACAAAAGACCCTGCAGCAGGACATTTAATTATGTTCGGACTCGGCGGAATATTCGTTGAAGTCCTGAAGGATGTAAGTTTCAGACTTCTGCCTATTGACTACAATGACGCACTGAAAAAAATTAAATCAATCAAAGGATACAAAATACTTGAAGGGGTAAGAGGGAATCCCCCCGCTGATATAGAATACATAGTTGAAAATCTTTTGAAATTATCGAAATTGGTATCAGATTTTCCGGAAATATCGGAAATTGATTTAAATCCCTTTGTAGTGAGTTCCGATAGAAGTAAATTTAAAATACTCGATGCAAGAATAAAAATTAAACTGAAGTAATTAAATGAAGATATCAAAAGAGTTCAGATGGGAAATGGGGCACAGAATTCCGGAGCACGACGGCCTGTGCAGAAATGTTCACGGACATTCATATAAAATGGTAGTTGAAGTAACGGGAGAAGTTGCCGAAAACGGAATGATAATTGATTTTTATGATTTAGGGCAGATTGTGAAACCGGTAATTGAAGAAATGGACCACTCATTTTTGTGCGAAGGTAAGGATGCGGCAATGATAGATTTTTTGAAAGCAAACGGTATGAAATATTTTGTACTGGATTTTCAGTCAACGGTGGAAAATATCTGTTTATATCTTACAAAAAAATTTTCGGGTAAAATTGACAGGAGTAAATATCCGAACATAAAGGGAATAGCGGTGAAAATATTCGAGACTCCGAATTCTTATGCTGAGTCGGCGATTGAGATATAAAGTATGATTAGATTCAGGAATTTTATTTTCAGACATTAGTTTAAAAGTGTTGAGTATTATCTGAACCTTTAATCACCGGTTTTCCGGATTTTTCCCATTCTATTATCCCGCCTGAAAGGTTGAAGACAACGGGGAAACCTGTAGATTTCATGAATTTTACTGCGTAGAGACTTCTGTTACCGCTTCTGCAATAGACAAGGTATTTTCCGGATTTTTCGAGATGAGATATTTTATCCGGGAAATCAGGGGAATATATATCTATTAATACTGAATTTTCTATACGTATTTCTTCGTTTTCCTGAAGTGTCCTGACGTCTATTATTCTATGACCTTCGTTTTTTAACCGCTCGAAATTATTTGTATTTATATTCAGTTTTGAATTTGTTTTAAAGAATGACATCGTTTTGCTGATTATTATTGGTTTAAGGAATCGGAAACAATTATTTCGAAGTATGACACTGGTGAATTCAATCAATTTTCATTATTTCGATTTAATTTGAACCGGATTCAATTACTTCGCGGAGTTAATTCCGTGAAGAAGCAAGTAGTGATGAATCCGGTTCGTATAATTCTTTATTTTGCTGAGATTATGTTGAGTGCACTTCCGGCTTTGAACCATTCTATTTGCTGACTGTTGAAACTGTGGTTCAGATATATCGTTTCAGTCATATCGTCCGGATGTTTTATTGTTAATTTAATCTGTTTCCCTTCGGAAAAATCCGAGAGGTCAATTGCGAAAATATCATCTTCGAAAATTTTTCCGTAGTCTTCGGGATTATCAAATGTTAGGGGCAGCATTCCCTGTTTTTTCAGATTGGTTTCGTGGATTCGTGCAAATGATTTTACGATGATTGCTTTTCCGCCGAGGAATCTGGGTTCCATTGCGGCGTGTTCACGTGAGGAACCCTCTCCGTAGTTTTCTTCTCCGACAACAAGCCAGCCAATATTTTTTGATTTGTAATCGCGTGCAACTTTTGGAACCTCATCATAATCTCCTGTCAGAAGATTTTTTACGGAGTTCATTTTATTATTGAAAGCATTTATTGCGCCGATGAACATATTGTTCGAAATATTATCAAGATGACCTCTGAACTTCAGCCAGGGACCTGCCATTGAAATATGGTCGGTTGTGCATTTGCCTTTGACTTTGATAAGGAGACGGAGATTTTTGAAATCACTGTTAATGTCAGGCGGAGTGAAGGGTTTTAAGACCTGCAGTCTGTTACTGTCCGGCTTTATTTTAACTTCTATTTTTGCGGAATCTTCAGCAGGGGGGAGAAACTGCCCTGTTCCGGTGAGAAATCCTTTTTCGGGAAGTTCGTTTCCTTCAGGTTCTTCAAGTTTAACCGCTTCCCCCTTATTATTAATTAAAGTATCGGTCAAGGGATTGAATTTGAGATTTCCGGCGAGGGCAAATGCAGTAACAATTTCAGGAGATGCCACGAATGAATGCGTTGCGGAATTTCCGTCGTTGCGTTTGGAGAAATTCCGGTTGTATGATGTGATGATGGAGTTTTTTTCTCCGTCTTTAACGTCGTGTCTCTTCCACTGACCGATACAGGGACCGCAGGCATTGGCGAGAACAAGACCGCCTATTTTGGTAAATATTTCCAGTTGACCGTCTCTTTCGATTGTTGCACGGATTTGTTCGGAGCCGGGTGTTATCGTGAATTCCGATTTTGCTTTAAGTCCTTTTTTGAGTGCCTGTTTAACAACCGAAGCGGCACGCTCCATATCTTCGTAAGAGGAATTAGTGCAACTGCCTATTAAAGCAACTTTAAGTTCTTCGGGGTAGTTATTTTCGATGACGGCTTTTTTGAATTCGGAAACCGGACGGGCGAGGTCAGGAGTAAAAGGACCGTTAATGTGCGGCTCGAGTTCGGTAAGATTTATTTCTATTATGTTGTCGTAATATTTTTCGGAATCTGCATCTGCTTTTAAGAAATCTTTTATTCCGTCCGCAAGTTCCGACACTTCTTTTCTTCCTGTTATTTTCAGATACCTTGACATGCTTTCGTCGTATTCGAACACCGATGTCGTTGCTCCGATTTCAGCACCCATATTACAAATAGTGGCTTTGCCCGTACATGAGATAGTTTTTGCTCCGTCTCCGAAGTATTCGATGATAGAACCTGTTCCGCCTTTTACGGTTAAAATTCCGGCAAGTTTAAGGATAACATCTTTAGGCGATGTCCAGCCTGACATTCTTCCCGTAAGACGAACACCGATAATTTTCGGAAACTTGAGTTCCCACGGAAATCCTGCCATGACGTCAACAGCGTCTGCTCCTCCTACACCGATTGCGATCATTCCAAGACCGCCCGCATTCGGAGTGTGTGAATCGGTGCCTATCATCATACCGCAGGGAAATGCATAGTTCTCCAGTACAACCTGATGAATTATACCTGCACCCGGTTTCCAGAATCCTATACCGTATTTCTGGGAAACGGATTCGAGAAAATTAAAGACCTCGTCGTTATCCGTTAACGCACGGTGGAGATCATTCACAGAACCGTTTTCAGCGAGGATGAGATGGTCGCAATGGACAGTTGAGGGGACTTTGACTTTCGGGATTCCGGCAGACATAAACTGCAGCAGAGCCATTTGTGCTGTTGCATCCTGCATTGCAACTCTGTCAGGCTTGAAGTCCACAAAATCTTTTCCTCGTACGTGACTGACTGAAGGTTCATTCCATAAATGACTGTATAATATTTTTTCTGTATAGGTCATCGGTCTGCCGAGAATTTCTGCGGATTTTGAAATTCTTCTGCTTATATCAGAATAGACCTGCTTAATTAATTCAATGTCAAAAAGCATTTTGCTGTTCCTTATAATGATTTTAATTTTTCTTTTAATTCTTCTGGATTATTCACCGGTGTATCGCATTTGAAGTCATAACATATGTAAACTTTATTTTCATTTGAGTTATAAGTTTTTAACCTGTCAAATATCTCCGATGATTTTTTGTCTGATTTTATGAGTATTCTCCCGGGGATGTATTCGTTGCTAATAATATTCAAAAACTCTTTTGTTGATTCGGTGTTGCCTGATATAATTATTTCATAAAATGAACTAAGGTATAACTGAAGTGAAAAAATCATCTGAGGATATGAGAAGGGGCTTGTATCGATTTCTTCAAAAAAGAATTCGAGGGATTTCATTGCCTTTTCCCGGTATAGTTTATTTTCGGCGAATGAATTCAGTCTGATGAGGTTTTCCAGCATTATTGAATTCCCTGACGGTTCGGCTCCGTCGTAAATATCCTTTATTCTTAACAGTATGTCATCTTTGTTTTTTTCTGTTTCAAAATAACCGCCTGATTCAAAATCGAAGAACAGTTCATTTGCTTTATCGGTGAGTTCTGTTGCAAGTGTGATGTATTTTATGTCAAAAGATGATTCGTATAAACTGACTAATCCTTTTATCATAAAAGCATAATCATCAAGAGTGCCCGGATATTTAATTTCGCCGTCTTTGTATCTGTGATAAAGAATTCCGTCTTTATACAAATTGTTTATAAGGAAATCTGCGGTATCAATGGCAGTATCAAGAAAATATTTATTCTGAGTGATTCTGTATGCCTTTGCAAGCGTATTTAAAATCAGACCGTTCCAGGAAGTCAGTATTTTGTCATCCAGCCCCGGTCTTATTCTCTTATCTCTTACGGATTTTACCTTTTTTAACGAATTTTCAAGAATTGATTTGATATTTTCAGGTGTATCTGAAAACTCTTTTGCTGTTTCAAAAATATCGTTTGCTATGTAAAGTACATTTCTGTTTCCGAAAACTGAATGCGGGTCATTTATTGTATTTCCCTCGTATTTAATACCGAATGTAAAGTTGAAAATATTTAATTCATATTTATCGAGTATTCCGCTTAATTCATCCTGAGTCCACATATAAAAATAACCTTCGGATTTTTCAGTTCGTGAATCATCAGTATAACTTTCGGCATCTTCTGCGGAGTAAAATCCGCCTTCTTTGCTATGGAGATTACTGGCTGTATAGTTTAAAGTCTTAAGTGTACATTCAAGGAATGCATTATTTTTTGTTATAATGTATGCGTCAAGCAAAGTATCGGTAATTAATGCCTGGTCATACAGCATTTTCTCGAAATGAGGTACCCGCCAGACTGAATCAACGGAATATCTGTGAAATCCTCCGTCAATATGGTCAAATAAACCGCCCTGATACATTTTCAGAAGTGTGAATGTAACCATGTCAAGGGCATCGGTATTTCCGTAAATTTTATAATGCTGAAGCAGCTGATTCAGAAGCACGGGACGGGGGAATTTATTTCCCTGTCCGAATCCGCCGTTTTCGTAATCAAAAATTCTTTCTGATGTTTCAAAACATTTGCGGGAAACTTCTTCTTTCAGAATGTTTTCGGATATTACGGGGGCTGTTTTAATTTTTTTATTTAATATACCGAATATTTTTTCACTGCTTTCCAGAAGTTCATTCCGCTTTTCGTTCCACAATTTATTTACCTGAATGAAAATGTCCTCTATGCCTGCTCTGCCGTATTTTTCTTTTGGCGGAATGTATGTTGCACCGTAAAATGGTTTAAGTTCCGGAGTGAGGAACATATTCATAGGCCATCCTCCTGAGCCGGTCATTGACTGCAGAGCGGACATATAGATTTTGTCAATTGCCGGCAGTTCTTCACGGTCAACTTTTATATTGACAAAATATTCGTTCATTAGTTCTGCAATGCTTTCATTTTCAAAGCATTCTCTTTCCATAACATGGCACCAGTAGCAGGTGGAATAACCCACGGATAGGAAAATAGGCTTATTTTCAGATCTGGATTTTGAAAATGCTTCATCACCCCAGGGATACCAGTCCACGGGATTATATGCGTGCTGTAATAAGTACGGACTTTTTTCGCTAATTAATCTGTTCGGTTTCTTCATCAGTTGTTTTTCAGAAAATTCGTGATTCGCATGTCAAGAAACTGCTCCAGGTCATAATCTTCATATTCTTCAATTTTTTCGAACATTCTCTTGGACATATCGTAACTTCCCTGTCTGTGATATATCTTTGCCAGTTCAAAATATGCATGCGGGACGAGCCATTTTTCGGATTTTGGTTTTATTAATACCGCTTTATTGAATAATTCAATTGCCTTTGGTATGTTCTTGAATTCTGTCATAAGTCTTCCGTACTCGTAATAAAATCTCAGGAGTCCGTCATTGTCATAGTTACTTAGTTTACCTGAATTTTCGATATAAGCAAATAAATTTTTCGCATTTTCATACTGACGCGAATCCTTGTAATTCATTGCAATTATATTCAGGGAATCTATTGCGGTTAATGGTTTTTCGATTCTGTCTTTTGCAAGCCTGTAAAATAATTTTTCCGTTTCACCGTCTTTTTCTTTTAT
>CAYWMV010000056.1:0-12984 GCA_964459055.1 uncultured Ignavibacteriaceae bacterium
TGTAATCGCAGTCTCTCGCTGAAGGTAAATTGGTAAACCCAAATTGAACAAAAAGGCTGCAGCATTGCAAACGGTGAAAATAGTAATTATTTCGCCATATACCTCATTTGAATAAGTCCTCGCAAAAATCAAAAATAAAATAAAGAAAAATAGTCTCTCTGTCAGGGATTGGAGAAAAATATATTTACTTTCGGTATAGTATTTTAAATATTTAGCAAATACTTTGAACAATACTGCTTTTTCTTTTAATTTAAAGAAAAAATATCTATTTTAGAATGTTATTATTAATATGGAAAATAAAATCAGTTCGGGATGTAAATATTTAGTGGTTTTACTGTTTCTGACACCGTTATTTTATAATTCTTCGGTAATTGATGTTAATATTTTTCATAAGGTAATTGTGGGTATGTTAGCAGTGGTTTTTTCTTCGATAATTTTAATAAACGATAAATTTTTCATCGGGCATAAATATTTAATATTTTATGTACTTACCGTTCTGATTTTGCTGCTATTTTCTTGTATTTCAACTTTTATAAACAACAATACTGTTCTATTTTTTGAGTCGGGATTTGATTTAAGTATATATCTTATCATAACTTTATTTGCAATTGTAATAGTTACAGAATTTCAACTGAATGCAAGGGTTATTTTCTCAGTAATCCTGATTGTATCATCAATATTTTCAATTATCGGAATACTTCAGTTAGCCGATATAAATTTTCTGAATCTTAGAGCAGCTGCTAAACCCGGCTCAACATTAGGTATCAGGAATTTTGCGGCAGAGTATTTACTTTCATCAATTCCGTTTGCGTTTTTGCTTATTCTGGATTCGAGAAAATATGTCATAACTGCATTATCAAGTCTGGGTTTTCTTCTGATTCTCACTTATACATTTTTACTTAGAGGGAGAATATCTTACGTTATCCTGGCTGTTTACTTATTTTTTACAATATTTTTCTTATTATACTACAGAAAAAAAACTGATTTCAAATTTTCAAAACAAAAGTACATTCTGATAATAATTATTTTTATTGCTTCTTTTTCATCGTCGTTTATTCCGTTAAGTCAGATTGAACCTGATAGAAAAAACATTCAGGAAGCAGCGGGTTCATATTTTAAATACAGGTATGAACCCAATTTTGGCAGATTAACTTTTTATGACGCTTCTGTCAGATTATTTTTGGAAAAACCGGTATTAGGTATCGGTACAAATGCTTTCCCGGGATATTACGGGAAGTATCAATGGGATGAACTAGGTGACAGAGTAGTTTATAATATATCTTTTACACATCCTCATAATGAATTCCTGAAAATTCTTTCCGAAAACGGAATATTTGCCTTTATTATTTTTTCGGTAATAATATTTTATCCGTTAATAAGGCTGTATAAAAAGGTAAAATTTAACATCACAGCATTGCCGTTTTTTCTATGCTATACGGGGGTTCTGCTAAATATGTTAGTCGCATTTCCCTTGAGTAATGTTAGTCTAATGATTCTTTTGGCATTTTCCGCAGGATACGGACTAATTCCCGATGATAAAAAAGATACAACTAAAAAATTCTTTTACGGGAAAATCTTAAGTGTTTTATTAATAATTATTTCTGTTATTTCTATATATGTTAACTACATAAGATATAAAAGCGAAATCAAATACAACGATGCCATTAATATGAAATTTGCGAATAAATATAAAGAAATGATTAATATACTCGATGATGCAGATAAAAATTTATACCCGCTTGATCCCAATAAAATGCCTCTTCAATATTACCTTGGTATCGGTTACTTTGAAGAGGGTCAATATGAAAAATCTTTGGAATGTTTTAATGAAGCGAATCAACTGATGCCATATCTGCCGGCAATAATTAGCAACAAAGCAACAACATTATACGCAATGGGAAACATTCAGGAAGCAGAGAAAACTCTGCTCGATTTAGAATCAAAATTTTCTAATTACTATGAGCCTCAGATTAATTTAATGGCTCTTTATATGAATTCCAAAAGATATGACGAAGCAAAAATTTTATCAAGCCGGATTGAATCCGATTCAACGTCTAAATATGCTAAAAATCATAACTTATTTATACTAATGCAAAAGGAACTGAATTTGTCACGTTAAAGTGCTTTTATTTTTATAGAAAAAATACTTATTATTGAGAAATATTTCAAATTTGAAAAGGTTTACTTTAATATTATTTATTTTCCTCCTCACTACCGCTGTATATCCGCAAAGTCAGCTTGTAAACTGCATTCCTGATACAGGCAGTCAAAGTTTTTCATATCCGTTTTTATTAAACGGCACGGGTACCGAGTGGACCACATCCCCCTACTTCGAAATTTATTTCTGGGGAGGCGGAGTTTTTGCAGACAGTGTCAGGGCTCTTAATGATACCGTCATATATGCCTGGATAGACATTTATGCTAATGCAGATACCGGATACAAAACCGTTATTTTAGGTGACCCTTATTTAAATTATGATTCCATACCTCAGGGATTTAAAGTACTGCTCTGGTTCCCTGCAAAGCCAAATTTGTTATACCCTTTCAATAATTCACAGAACATACTTCAGACACCGATTATGATATGGGACAGCAACAAATCGGTTGATAACTTCAGACTGATGATTGCAAATGATTCCCTGTTTAATTCAGTGGTATTTGACACAACCGTTGCTCAACCGCCTGTTAATATCAGAGCCGGATTTTTACAACTCGGTCAGAAATATTTCTGGAGAGTGAGGGGATTTAACGCTTTAGGTTATGGTCCCTGGTCTGATATATGGAATTTCAGAGTCAGAACTACAAATATATCAATAATCTCCCAAAACATTCCTGAAAAATATGACCTTCTGCAAAATTATCCGAATCCGTTTAATCCATACACAACAATTGATTATAACATCAAAAATAAAGGCAATGTTAAGTTAATTCTGTATGACATAACGGGGAAACAGATTGCTATTCTGGTGAATCAGTTCCACAACGCAGGATATTACAGGTTTATATTCAATTCAGGGAAATTAAATTTAGCAAGCGGAATTTATTTTTATCAGTTGATTACAGATGAGGTTACTATCACAAAGAGGATGGTAATTTTGAAATGAGATTGCCCAATGAGAAAATTAACGAAATAGCAAAATCAGTAAACATAGTAGAGGTAATCTCTTACTACATATCTTTACAGAAACGGGGTAAATCATTTGTCGGTATTTGTCCTTTCCATCCTGACAAGAATCCTTCACTGCACGTTTCGGAGGAAAAGCAGGTATATCACTGTTTTGCCTGTAAAGCAAGCGGCAATGTTTTCAGATTTGTTATGGATTATGAAAAAATATCCTTTCAGGATGCGGTTATAAAATTAGCCGATAAAGCCGGCATAAAAATTTCCTTCAAGCCAGAAAATAAAGATGTCAGTGATGAAATCAGTAAACTCTATGAAATAAATAGCCTTGCTGCTAAATATTTTCACAAAAATCTTCAGGACCTAAAGGGCAGTGAGAAGGAATTTATTTCCGGCTATATAAAGAAAAGAAATTTAAGTAAAAACAGCATTACAAAATTCGGACTGGGATATGCAAGCAGGGGCTGGAATAATTTGTTACCATATTTTATCGACAACGGAAATTTTACTGCTGAAGATGTACTTGCCGCAGGTCTTGTAAAATCGAAAGAAAAGGGAAAATATTACGATACATTCAGAGGCAGGCTGGTTTTTCCGATTTTTAATGAAAGTGATAAAATCGCAGGGTTCGGAGCAAGGAAGTTATACGACGATGATGAAATTGAGGGCAAATACATTAACACTCAGGAAACAAAAGTATATCAAAAGCGGCAGATACTTTATGGTTTGAATTTTGCCAAAGAAAGTGTCCGGTTAAATGATTGTGTCATTATCGTCGAAGGATATCTTGATGTTATAATGCTTTCCCAGAACGGTATTAATAATGTTGTCGCCTCGAGCGGTACAGCTCTCACTCCTGAACAGGTTCGTTTGCTTTCCAGATATACAAAAAATATTATTCTGATTTTCGATTCGGATTCTGCAGGTGTCAAAGCCGCAAAAGCGGGTTTGCAGATTATTCTCGAAGCAGGTCTCGACTTAAACATCGTATCATTACCCGAAGGGGAAGACCCCGATTCTTTAGTTAAAAATAAAGGGAAAGAGGAATTCATTCTTTTGCTTAATTCTAAAAAAAGCGTGATTGAATTTATTTCAGATATATATGTAAAGGAAAACAGACTCAATACCCCCGTTGATAAAACAGAATTCGTCAAAGAAATTATCAGTTACATTTCAAGAATTCCCGACAAAATTAAACGGGCATTTTATGTTAAAGATATTTCATCGAAATTCGGATTATATGAATCGGATTTGCGGGATGAACTTGACTCGGCAATAAAAAGATTTAAAAAGGAAAGTTTTCCAAAGTCTGACCTTAAAACACCAACCGTCAAAAACGACTTTAAAGAAAAGGTAAAGGAAATTCAGAAGATTCCCATAGAGGAAATTGAGTTGCTGGAACTTTTCATTAACGGCGATACAAAAACTCTGGAATATCTCGAATATAATCTCGAAACGGATTATATTTCAGATAATACCGTTAAAGAAATTGTTTTTAAATTTCTTGATGAATATATGAACGAAAGAAAAATTGATGTTAATACGGTCCTTAACGGTTCCGATGACGATAAATATGATTTCCTTTTGTCAAGGCTTTCCATACAAAAATATGATTTATCCGAATATGAAAAATTCGATAAAAATTCGCTGATTTACAGCGCAGGAAATAAAACCAAAGATTATCTGAAAAAAGCAAAAGACCTTTTAAAAAAAATCAGAATCCGGCAAATAGACAAAGAAATTCTTGAACTTAAAAAAACCGGAGGTGACCCGAATCTTATAATCGAAAAGAAAAGAAAGATAAACGAAATCCAAAAATCAGAATATTAAAAAATTATGAGCATAGAAAGTCCCGCAACCATCATTCTGATAATCGCAAATGCAGTCATTTCCGTATTTGCTTTCAGGGACAGGGATAAATATTTTAATGCCTTTGCAGAATGGCCTTATTTCATTATAAAACAAAAAAGGTATTATCAGATTCTGACCTCTGCCTTTCTTCACGCCGATTACATTCATCTGCTGTTCAATATGTTTACGCTTTTTTCTTTCGGTATGTTTCTGGAAAAATTTTATATGGTAAATTACGGTACATTGACAGGAAGTTTATATTTCATCGCGATTTATTTCATAAGTCTTCTCATCGGTTCCGTTTTAACACTAATTTTTCATTATAATAATCCGGATTATGTCGCAGTTGGTGCTTCAGGCGCTGTGTCGGGGGTTATTTTCTCGTTTATTACATTTTTCCCTACTGCTCAGGTAGGAGTTTTCTTTATTCCGATGCCGGCATTTATATTTGCGGCTATTTACATTGCAGTTTCAATTTTCGGTATGAAAAAGAATTTCGGAAATATCGGGCACGAGGCTCATCTGGGCGGTGCTTTGGGAGGATTTATAGCTACTCTTATATTAATTCCTGATGCACTTACTGTTTTCAAAAGTCATTTCCTCATTATTTTGTCGCTCTGGTAAATATCAGTTTGTCAATCAGGGAAAATAAAGCAATAATTATCAGTACAAGTGCAGTGTAAAACAAATAATTCAAACCTCCGTCTATTCCTATTAATTCCGATATTCTGCTATTAACCTCACTTACGAAATTAACATAACCGGATAAATAATCCGATTCAATTTCGAATTCTTTTATGTATAATACATAAGCCATAATAAATACAAATACAGTCATTAACGAAACAGAAGTAAATGTCAGCACCTTAGCAAGTTTGTTGGTTTTAATATCTTCAGTTTTAAATCTCTGCTGCATTCTGATAGTATCAACAACTTCCTCTGAAAAATCCGCTCTTGCTTCTGTCAGTAATGACTTTGCTATTTGCTTGTTCAGTATTATGTCTATATTATCTTTTATTTCTTCCATTTTTTTAGTATTGGCCTGATTAGTTTAAAACGTATTCAAGCAATTCTTCTTTTTTAAAATTTGCCAGTAAAATTTCTCTTAGTTTTTCCCTCGCTCTGAATATTCTGTTCTTTATGGTTCCTGACGGAATTCTCAGTATTTCCGAGATTTCATTTATGTTAAGTTCATTTATATAAAACATTGTTAAAATTACGGAATAATGTTCGGGCAATGAATTCAGATATTCGCCGATAATTCCGTTGACTTCTTTTGAGGTGACGTAGTTTTCGGTTGATGAAATATCCGGTGGTTTTCTGCTGATAAATCCGAGATTACGGGTAAGTTCGTCACCTTCCCTGAAACTTGCCTCGTTCACTTCAAACGATACGATATTGAAATTTTTCGAACGGTTTTTCCTGTAATACTCAATCGCAGTATTATAAACTATCGTATAGAAATAAGTTGACAAGGAAGACCTCTCTTCAAATTTTCCCGACTGAATCGAATTATACAGTTTTATGAAAGAATCCTGCAAAGCATCCTCTGATTCATTTTTTTCCTTTAATATCTTCATACATAATGAAAATGCTTTATCTTTAAATGCTTCAACAAGCGTCTTAAAACCTGTTAAATTACCTTCTTTAATTTCCTTCGTTATCTCTTTAAGGTCAATCTTCATCAGTCCTGTCTTCGACTTTTGATAATTTAATTTTTCCGTTTTTAACTTTCACTGTAATTCTGTTTTCCGTGCTTCCTGACTTCGCCTTCAGATATCCCCTCTCCTTTACGAAAGTTGTATCGAACTTAAAATTACCCGTATCAATTTTACCGTTTTTCACCGAAAGGTCGAAATTCCCTTCCGATTTATCGCCCACATCCAGATATACGCTTCCGTTTGTTACATTTAAATTGCAATCTTTACTTGAATCAGGAGCCGCATATATCTTGCCGTTTGTCAAATCTATTTCGAGATTTCCGGATACATTTTGCGATTTCACTTTCCCGTTTGTTAAATCAAGTTTTACATCATTTTTTATATCATCGAATTCGACATCGGAATTTGTACACTCAATGCTGAGAAAAATATTTTCAGGAACAAAAATTTCTATATCTGTTCTTCCTGCCTTGAAACTGAAAAATTGCAATTCACGCAGTATATCAATATTAACTTTTACTATTTTTCCGCTTGTATCAATATTAATGTCTATCCAGTCAATGTCCTTATCCAGTTCACTTTTTTTAAGAAAAACCGTTTTTTCAACTTTTATTTTTAGCAGCGAATCGGTTGATTTATGAATTCTGATGTCACCGTTCGTATTCTCGAGAAAAAGCGCCTCTTTATTTACAGCAGTGACTGTAGCATTATCAGTAACTACTTTCTCGTATTTTCTGGAGAAAAAACTGCATCCGGAAACTAAAGCCGTCAGCAGAAATAAAATCATAAGGAATTTAATATTTCTCATTTTTTTAACTTTTAAGTTCATTTGAATTACCGGCTCTTAAAGCCTGATATTTGGATTTCACTACAAAGTAATAAACAAGAAAACCTATTCCGAGAAATAAAACCACGAATCCGAACGTCATACCATCATTAATCTGAAATTTTTCATATAATAAGTTCGCAATTATTATACCGCCTCCGAGAAATGCGAGTACGATTCCCCACCTTAATCCTCTTAACGGATCCTTAATTTTTTCTACATCCGAAAAGAATTTTTTTACATCTTCAGGAGGAATCCCCTTCTCTATCAGTCTCATCCTTTCCTTGTGTTTTGTGTATATCGCCCAGAATATAATCAACCCCGGGATTCCAAATGTAAATACTATACCGAATAACGGAACTAAAGATTCTAAGAATGACATTTTTGTTTTCCTTTCATTTTAATTAATGACTTTTATTACATTAGACGTAACTCAGGGCAATCAGGTTGCATAATAAAATAAAAAATCACCGGATTTCCGGTTCGTTTGTTCCTATAAAAAAACCGCAGACATAATACCTGCGGTTTTATCCATATATATTCTAAAAAATATATTTATTCCGTTAAAATAGGCAATTTAACTTCTTTGGGTAAAGTTTTCTTCTTTCTTATTATTTTTGTCGGACCTGCTTTTCTTAAAAAGTTATCAGGGGTAGTAACACTCTTTCCGTCCTTCACATCGGGATATTCATATATGTTATATTTATAATTCCGCAATATTACCTTATCATCTGTTTTCATAATTACATATTCAGGTAAAAGAGGTATTTTGCCGCCGCCGCCGGGAGCATCTATAACGAAATGAGGAACTCCTAAACCCGATATGTGTCCTCTTATTTTATCAATGATTTCAAGTCCTACGCTTAATGGTGTCCTGAAATGATTTGCTCCCTTAGTTATATCCGCCTGATACAGATAATACGGACGTACCCTTATTGAAAGCAGTTTCTTCATTAGTTCTTTAATAACTTCGGCATCATCGTTCACACCTTTCATTAATACTGCCTGATTTCCTACGGGAATGCCTGAATCTGCAAGCATTGTACAGGCTTTCGTGCTTTCCTCTGTAATTTCCCAGGGATGATTGAAATGCGTGTTAACATAAATCGGATGATATTTTCTGAGCATGCTGCACAGTTCCGGTGTAATTCTTTGAGGCAGAACACACGGCATTTTTGTTCCCAGCCTTATTATTTGTATGTGTTCCATTTTTCGAAGTCTTATTAATATTTTCTCCAGCATTGCATCTGTTAACATCAACGGGTCACCGCCTGAAAGAATTACATCAGAAATTTCTTTATGTTCCGACAGATATTTAAAAGCAGACTCCAGATTGCGCATTGATATTTTTTCCGAATTCCCGACTTTTCTTTTCCTCGTGCAGAATCTGCAGTATAATCCGCATTGGGAATTAACCAGAAACAATGCCCTGTCAGGATATCTGTGAACAATATTAGGCACGGGACTCATATCATCTTCGTGCAGAGGGTCTTCTTCCGCATCTATATCTTCCAGTTCTTTTTCATCCGGAACGCACTGAAGCCATATCGGGTCGCCCGGATATCTGATAAGCGATAAATAATAAGGATTTATTCTTGCCTGAAAAAACTTATCCAGTCTGGACGCAACTTCTTTATCCAATCCGAATTTTTCAGCCAGTTGGTCAACTGTGTGAATGCTCTGTCTTATCATTTCTTGCCAAAGTTCCATAAAATGGATTTCTCCTGATTTAGTTTGTAATCATATTTTAAATATACTTGCCGTATATGACGAGGGAATCACCCTCATCATAAAAATCCTTTATTTCCGTTATTTTGTTATAAAGATTTTTTTCGTAAAATTTTCTTTCTTTTTCATAAGCGGGTTTCCCGCTCGTTTCTATTAAAATTAATTTCCCGTTTTTATTTTTTATATAGTCTTCGATATATTTTATCAGTCCGGAACCTATACCCTTTGACTGAACTTTCGGATTAACCGCAATCCAGTACAAATCGAAAGTCGATTTTGTCAGAGGTCTCTGCCCTATACATACATAGCCGTTAATAATTCCATTCTCGCCTTCGTCAACAAATATTTCGTAACCGCCGCTGTCTTTTACGTTTATGTAAGTATCAATTAATTCAACTGCAACATCAATCTCTGCTTCATTGAAATTCTGAGTATCAACGAGTATTTTTTCCAGTTTCGGCTTGTCTTCCATTTTTAATTTTCTAATCATATACTATTTCCTAACATTCGTTATTATTATTCAGTTCTTATTTAATTTAAATATTCCATCTTTCCGATGCAAATTTTATAATATTCTGTATCAGTTCTTCATAGCTCCATCCGTATGCTTTTCCGCTTCTCGTGAATCCCGTATCTTCTTCAACATCGGACGCTATATCAGGATTCGGATTCAGTTCCAGTACATAAGGAATTCCGTCCCTTACTCTGAAATCAACTCTCGCGTAATCCGAAGCACCGATAATTGAATATACTTTTTTTGCAGTCTGCTGAATTATTCCCTCAAGTTCTGCCGGAATATTTTTCGCGGGGCATACAGCTTTTGTTCCTGAAAATTCTACCGTCTTGTACATCCACTTGCTGTTGTAACTTACAATTTTAGGATAATCTTCCGGAAGTCCCTCAAAATTAATTTCCGATATCGGGAATACTATTAAATCATTTTCATCTTTCTTTACATTACCTACAACACTGACGTTAATTTCCCTTCCGTTAATATATTCTTCAATCAGTGCGGGCTGCCTGTGTTCATCCAGTATGTACTCGATTCTTTTCTTTAATGAATCATCGTCATACACAATTGAATCATTGGTTATTCCTATGCTTGCATCTTCTCTGGAAGGTTTAACAATTAAGGGGAATTTATCCTTTAATCTGCTGTAGCCGTTTTCCCTGAATTTTGATGAATCTGAACAGAGATAATGCAAAGCGGTGGGAATATCGTGATAATACAGAATCTCTTTGACTCTTGATTTATTAAGTGCAATTCCGAGAGTTAAAGCCCTCGAACCCGTATAAGGGATTTTTAAAATTTCATACAGCGATGCAATGTTCATTTCCTGAACCGGATCGCCGTAGAGTGATTCACAAAGATTAAAAATTAAATCAGGTCTGTCGTAATGAAGGTGGTCTATCAATTTAAATAAATCTACCGCAACAGGCACGATTTTTATTTCGTAATTTAATTTCTGCAAAGCCCTTTCAACGGCTTTCATCTCGTCCAAAACACCGTACTCGCTCATATCAATGGCTTCTTCAATCTTATCAATATCCGTTACTCCGTCATCATAAACTCTTTCTTTTGAATATTGCAGCGGGTCGTTAAATAGTATATGTATTTTCATCCGTTAAATTAAATTATACCTTTTTTTTGCGTGATTTAATACCGCATTAATTGTTTCCTCGTAATTCATACCCGCAGTTCTTGCTGCCTTCGGATAACAGGAATTATCATCCGGGTCGGGTAATATACCGGGAAGCGGATTTATTTCAATTATATTAGGAACACCTTCATCATCAAGACGTAAATCAATTCTTGCCCAGTCTCTTATTCTCAGCACTCTATAAGTATCCT
This sequence comes from uncultured Ignavibacteriaceae bacterium, assembly GCA_964459055.1. GTDB lineage: Bacteria > Bacteroidota > Ignavibacteria > Tepidaquicellales > Tepidaquicellaceae > Tepidaquicella. The sequence goes on from CAYWMV010000056.1 coordinate 11,040, forward strand.
TGCATATTTTTTCAATGTGGGAGTGTAATATTTTATCTATGTCAGCAGGACATCTGAATATATCAAGTTTATTTTCCCTCGTATCAAAAAACCATTTTACTTCATAAGAATAGATTTTATTGAAACCGGAAGGAACTTCATCTAAATTTATTTCAATAACCGGCAATACCTTTAATTCATCTCCGTTGCCAAGCATCGCAACCGTAAATTCCTTTCCGGGTATGAAGTTTTCAATAAGTGCATCCTGATTGTAGATTTCCCTGATTCTCTCAACTTCCCTTTCAAGTTCTTTTTCGTTATTTACCACTGATGAATTATATATCCCCTTGGAAGATCCCTCGTGAAGTGGTTTTACAAATTTCGGGAACTTTTTATTGTAACCGTTTAGCGAGCCGTTTGATATAAAAAATTCAGGATTTGGAATTTTGTAGTAAGAAAGTATTTCCTTGCATCTTGATTTATCGTGGCAGATACCTGTCGTTATGGAGTCGCTGCCTGTATAAGGTATATTCAGCATTTCAAGAATTGATGGGATCTGTGATTCACGCGAGGGACCGTAAAATCCTTCGGCAACATTGAAAACGATTTCCGGTTTCAAGCCGGATAATTTCACGTAAGCATTCTCATCTGCTTCTATCAATTCAACTTCATTGCCTCCGTTTTTTAAAGCATCTGCAACAGCCGTAATTGTATCAATGCTGTCCCATTCGGCATAAGTATCATCAATACGCTCGGGGTAATTTTTCGCAATGTTCTCATCAATATATTTGGATGCTTCTTCAATAAGTGACTTATTGATTGCGTCGCTGTCTTTTTTTACGTTGTATGTTAAAGCAATATTCAATTTTTATATTATACCTTCAAAAAATTTTTCACAAATATAACATTTAAATAATAATTGTCAACAAGTAATTATCATCCGGGAACATTTGATTTTATTGCATTCCGGCATTCATCCGGTAAAAGATGAAAATTATTTTTGTTTTTAAATGGTTTTTTGAATTTTTAATGAAGTGAAATAAAAAAACCTGTCTTGCAGACAGGTTTTATATTTGAAATAAATTTTAAATTAATTTTATTTTATCAGAGCAAGTCTGAGAATCGAAGTGAAATATTCCGTTTCAAATCTCAGGTAATAAATTCCCGTGCTTAAATTTTTCCCTGAAAAATTCATACTGTATTTTCCCGGACTCATTCTGCCATTCACTAAATTTGCAACTGCTCTGCCCGAAATGTCATAGACAACTATTTTAACATTCGTAGTTTGTGCAATATCAAAATTAATTTTTGTGTCGGGATTAAACGGATTAGGATAATTTGGGTGCAGCATAAATTTATCCGGTATTACGGAACTGATAAGATTTACATTCGACGGGTACGGAATGAAATGCCACACAACTGAATAAGGTCCCCACCCGAAAGTATTTCTTGCACGGACTTTCCAGTAATAGGTGATGTTGTTGATTAGTTTACCTGCCGGCACAGTATATTGATTTGTAGTTCTTGTTGCAGAATCGGTTATTATAGCAAAATCAGGTACAGTGGAAATTTCTACGTGATAATTAAGACTACCTGATATACTGTCCCATAACAATGTCGGGGTTAATATAACACCGAGCGCACCGTTAGGCGGTGAGATTAAAACCGGAGCGGGAGGTAGTACAGAGGTTGAGAAATTCCATATTGATGACCACGGACTAATACCATAGGAATTAGATGCATTTACACGCCAGTAATATGTATATCCCGGTGATAATTTACCGGCAGGTATGGAATAATTCGTAGAAGTAACGGTTGAAGAATCAGAAATAACGGAAAATATCGGGACTGTAGAAATTTCTACTTTGTACTTTGTTGCCCCTGATGATGAATTCCAGGTTAATGTTGGTGTCGGAGATATATTTATCGAATTATTTGCAGGTGAGACTAATACAGGTGCTGCAGG
>CAYWMV010000057.1:0-2552 GCA_964459055.1 uncultured Ignavibacteriaceae bacterium
TTCGGTGTTTTAATTTCAGTATTTGCCATCTTTATTAATATGCTCCTTTAAATATTTTAAAATACAAAATGTTAAAATTATATCTTTTATGTTCTAAAATCAATGAATTTAATTGACGTATTTTTTTAGCTTTTTTCAATGAATTAAAATATCTTTATGTAATTTTATTATATATTTTTCATATACTTATTTTCTTTCATATTATATATACATCAAAATGAATTTAACTGTAAGTTATACATTCAAAATAAAAGGTATAATTAAAATCGGTTTCGTTTATTGAGTATTATCTTATTCGTAATATGCATACTCCTTCATCCTTTAATCTTTTTTTAAATGAATTAAATACTTATTTTACCGAAAATTAAAATTAATAACATGAAAAAATTATTTTTACTTACCGCGGTTCTTGTACTTTCATTTATTTTTCTCGGTTGTCCTTATAAATCCAAAGTTGCAATCGACAATTTCGCAAAGACGAAAATAGACAAGCGCATAACAGGGTACTGGATACAGAAGGATACAGCGAATCCTGACGCGGAAGTTACTGCATATTTTTCGATTAAAGACAGAGACGGATTTATCCTGGACATAGAAAAATTTGAATTTACCGACACAACCGCAGTTGAAGATGAAGAGACGGAAGGTGATTATGAAAATACTGATACAACCTTAAAAATTGAGTATAATGATGAGACAGTTAAAGAGCGTTCCGGAATATTTGATGTATCCGCTACGTATGAAGCATTTTTCTCGGAAATTGACGGAATGATGTTTTTAAATCTAAGACAGATTGACGACTTCTCGGGATTCGGATATTATCTGTATAAAATTACATTCAAAGGAAAAAATGAGTTCTATATTTCCCCGCTTACTGAATATATAAAAACAACATTTGAAAAATCCGATGCATTAAGGAATTACATATCAAAATACAAGGACCTTGAGTTCTTTTACGGAGATAATGAATACTATATAAAATACGATTTGCCTAAATAATATTATTTACAAAAGTATAGGGGTCCGATGATTTTTCATAAATTGCCTGAAGGTTATCTTCAAGCAATTTTTTATTTTGTGAATTCCAGAAAGTAAACTGAAGATGACTGCTTACAAGGTCGAAAATTTTTCTTTTCAGATGCTCTTTTCTTTTTTTCTCAAGAAATCCGCTTTCTTCAAGATGTTTTTTATGCTTTAGAATTTCGGAGAGGAGTTCTTCTGTTCCGGTATTTTTTTCCGCAACGGTTTTCAGCACATTAATATACCAGTTGTCTTCCGAGGGAGGTTTAAGATGAATGATATTGTTCAATGTCATTACCACTCCATCTGCACCTTCTCTGTCCGATTTATTCAGAACGAATATGTCCGCAATTTCCATCAATCCCGCTTTAAGCGCCTGAACCGAATCACCCGATTCGGGAACCAGAACAACAATCGTAGTATCTGCAGTCTGTGCGATGTCAAGTTCCGACTGCCCGACACCGACAGTTTCAATAATAATGAAATCTTTTCCCGATGCATCCAGCACATCGCATACTTCAACGACATTTTTCGCAAGACCGCCGAGACTTCCTCTAGTTGCCATTGAGCGTATGAAAACATTTTCATGCAGTCCTACTTCCTGCATCCTCACTCTGTCCCCGAGAAGTGCGCCGCCCGTGAACGGGCTCGTCGGGTCAACTGCAATTACTCCTGTTTTGTATCCTTTTGTGCTCAATAATTTAACGAGGCAGTTTGTAAGAGTTGATTTTCCCGCTCCCGGCGGACCCGTGATTCCGATACGGTATGCTTTTCCTGTATGCTTGTAAATCTTTTTCAGCAGCAAATCACGTCCTTCCGTTTCATTCTCAACGAATGTAATACTTCTTGATAAAATACGCTTGTCGTATTCAAGAATTCCTTTTACGAGTTCGTCAATTTTCACTTCGTTCTGCATCATCGTTTATTTTTTACGAAAAATGTTTTTTAAACCAGTCCCCCGTAATTTTCAATCCGTCTTTCACTTTGTATTCGGGTGACCATTTAAGTTTTCGCCTTGCAAGTTTATTTGATAAAACGCTTCTCTGCTGTTCGCCTTGAACAGCGGGTCCGTGCAGTTCTTTTGCTTTCTCACCGGTATTCAGATTAATAATCCTGAAAAGTTCATTCACGCTTGTTTCAATACCTGTTGCAATATTGAAAATACCGGAACCGTTGTATTTCTGAGCCAGCATATTTGCATTAACCACATCCCTTACGAATACATAATCCCTCGTCTGGGAACCGTCACCGTTTATAACAGGATCACCTCCCGCAATAATTTTTTTATAAAAAACTGAAACTACGCCTGCTTCCCCTTTCATACTCTGTCTCGGACCGTAAATGTTTGCGTATCTAAGACAAACATACTCAATACCGCAGTAACTTCTGAAAAATTCAAGATATTTTTCAACGGTAAGTTTTGAAATACCGTACGGAGAAAGCGGTTCGGTCTGATGCTTTTCGTCTGCGGGAAAATATATCTGTTCGCCGTACACGGCACCGCCGGATGATGCGAAGACAATTTTTTTAAC
>CAYWMV010000057.1:2652-5540 GCA_964459055.1 uncultured Ignavibacteriaceae bacterium
AACTTTATTTCTGCATCTGATATTTTCATCAGCAATATGTGATGCTATGAATCCCGCTCCGCCCGTTATTAAAATATTCATATAGTAAGAATTTAATTTTATATTACTCCCTGTTCATATTACATCAGGATTAATCCAAAACCCTGTATCCGATATCCTTTCTGAAATAACAATTATCAAAATCAATCAGAGCCGCGTTTCTGTAACATAATCCTATTGCGTCTTTATGGGATACATCGCTCAATGCCGTAATTCCGATAACTCTTCCTCCGGCTGTAACTGTTCTGCCGTTTTCATCTTTCTTTGTTCCCGAATGAAACACGATACATCCGTCTGAAATTTTATCGAGTCCGGTAATAATTTTTCCCGTTTCATAACTGTCCGGATACCCGCCGGAAGACATTATCACACAGCAGGAATATTTATTGTGATATTCGGGTTTATATGAATTTATTCTGTTTTCAATTGATGCCAGAAGCAGTTCGAGAAAATCCGACTTTATGAGAGGAAGAACCGCCTGAGTTTCCGGGTCTCCGAATCTGCAATTAAATTCTATAACATAAGGTTCCTTTTCTCCTTCGGATTCCGTAATCATTAATCCGCAATACAAACATCCCGTATAAATTCTGCCCAGTCTTTTCATTTCTTTTAAAACGGGTTTTATGATTTTATCTTCAATCTTTTTAGTAAGTATCTCATCAATCTGACTGACGAGAAGCGGAGAATATGCTCCCATTCCGCCGGTATTTTTTCCCGTATCCCCTTCCCCGATTCTTTTATGGTCCTGCGACGGCGGAAGCAGAATGTAATTTTCACCGTCTGTAACCGCAAAAAGCGAAACTTCATAACCCTGCAGATAACTTTCAATTACAAATCCGCTTCCCGCATCACCGAATATTTTTTCTTCGGTAAAGGAGGTGATTGTTTTATGCGCCTCTTCCTTATTATTAACAATGATAACACCCTTTCCCGCAGCCAGTCCGTCCGCTTTAATTACACACGGATATTTAACTGTTTCCGTATATATTAATGCATCGGTTTTTTCCCCTGCTTTAAAACTTCTGAATTCCGCTGTCGGCACTCCCGCATTCTGCATTAACTCTTTGGAAAATATTTTACTCGATTCAATTTCCGCCGCAAGTTTCCCGGGACCGAAAACCTTAATGTCTTTAGCCCTCAATTCATCTGCAAGACCAAGTGAAAGCGGCAGTTCCGGACCCGCTACTACCAGATCAATTCCTTCGTTCACTGCAAAATTTACTGTTGCATTAATATCGGAAGGTTTAATATCAACCGGTTCAGCAAGAGAATCCAGACCGGCAGAACCAAGAGTACAGAAAAGTTTCGAGCCGGAATTAATGAAAGAATCCGAATTCACAATACTGTATGCAATGGCGTGCTCTCTGCCGCCGTTGCCAACTAATAATATTTTCATAAATGATATATTCGATTACTATTCGACATCGAGCAGATAATTGAATTCGCGTGCAAGTGATTCGACGTAAGGACTGCCTTCATGCTTTTCCACGATTTTTTCATTCGGTTCCGGCATTCTTCCCCTCTCAAAAAGTTTGTAATAGTCGTATATCGCCTCCGCAAGTGTTGCGGGATTGTAATCAGTAACGATTTTTGATGCACCATATTCTGTCAGGACTTTCTTTGTAACACCTTCGGGCACTGCAGCAAGTATATTTTTTCTGCTCCCGATATAATCCCCGAGAACTCCCGGCATTTCGGCATCGTCGTTTTTGTGCCTCTTAATATGAAGGTATAAAATATCGGACGCAAGAAGATATTTAACCGTGTCGTGATGGTTAACGAATCCCGGCATGTAGAAGACTTCAAGGATACCGTAATCTTTTGCCTTCTTTAATAACTTTCTTGTAACCACACCGAGATAAAGGAATTCAATTTCTTTTGCGAGAACAGGAGATGCATTCAGCAATGCTCTAACCGATTTGAAAAGAAGATTCAGTCCTCTTGAGGTTTTACTTCCGACATAAGTAATTCTCATTTTTGTGGAATACGGAAGATTTTTCTTTTTCGCTTCTTCAAGGTCTGAATTAAAAAATGCATTCGGAATTAAAATTATATCTCCGTAATTTATCTTACCGTATCTTTTTAAAATTAATTCTTTTATTCTGCGGTTAGTAGTTACAATTTTATTTGAATCCCTTACTACTTTTTTCTCGAGATTAATACTTAAATATCTGTGATATGCGGTTGGGTAATAATTAATCCTGTTGTTATCAACCCATGCATGCCGGTAATCAGTTACGAGCGGGACCTTATACTTTTTCTTAAGTTCCTGTCCGATAAGTAAATCTGTATAAGGCGGCGCTGTTGCAAACACAAGGTCGAATCCCCCGTATTTTTCCCAGATTTCATCTGCTTTTCTTAATGCTTTCTTCTTCCATCCGATTTTTGAGTCGGGAATGAATACAAAACTCGAGACAACTTTTTTAAATTTTATGAAACTCTCGTTAAAAACTTTTATCTGCACATTGGTATTATCAAAAATTCCTTCGCCGGTTCTTTCTATAACAATGCCTGAATCAAGTGCTTCTTTAAGAAGGTAATCGTCGAATACGGGAAGTTTTTTCGGACTGCCGGTAATTACAACCGGCTGCCAGTTATGCTCCATAAGATGCTTTGCAAATTTCAACGGTCTTAAAATTCCGCCAAGTCCCATCGGCGGAAAATAATAAGCAATAATCAGAACTTTATTCATTCTTTTTTGAGGGCTCCATTCATAATTTACACAAAATACTTAAATCGCTGTCCTTTTTCAATTATGTTATTCCGTTTTTCTTTAATACAATTTTTTACCTTTCGGAAGATAGAGAGCGGAAGTCAGGGGTCAGAAATCAGAAGGCAGGTGCAAAATA
>CAYWMV010000057.1:5640-12877 GCA_964459055.1 uncultured Ignavibacteriaceae bacterium
AAATGAGTGATTAATAAAAATTTATAATTTGAGAGGTTTTAATGAACTTAAAAATTATCCATTAATTTGTTATATTTGTTCAATTATTTACAAATTAAATTACCAAATATGCCATTCAATATAAGAAACAGACACTTGCTGAAACTTGCAGATTTTTCGCAGAAAGAAATAAAGTTTTTGCTGGATTTATCGGTTGACCTTAAGAAAGCAAAATATACAAAAACCGAGCAGCAGCATCTGAAAGGTAAAAACATAGCACTGATATTTGAGAAATCATCAACAAGAACGAGATGCGCATTTGAAGTTGCGGCATTCGACCAGGGAGCGCAGGTTTCATATCTCGGACCTTCGGGTTCGCAAATTGGTCACAAGGAATCAATGAAAGACACGGCGAGGGTTCTCGGAAGAATGTATGATGCGATTGAGTACAGAGGTTTCGGTCAGACAATAGTGGAAGAACTCGCTGAATATGCCGGAGTTCCCGTCTATAACGGTCTCACTGATGAATGGCATCCAACGCAGGCACTTGCTGATTTTATGACGATGATGGAGCATTCTGACAAACCTCTTAACAAAATAAGTTACTGTTACATTGGAGACACACGCTCGAATATGGGAAATACTCTTACAGTTGACGGATGCATAATGGGAATGGACGTCAGAATTTGCGGACCGAAAAGTTTATGGCCCTCCGATGAAGTACAGAAAATGGCAAAGGATTTCGCTAAAAGGTACGGTGCAAAATTAATGATTACGGACAACCCCGAAAAAGCGGTTAAAGATGTTGATTTCATTTACACTGACGTATGGCTTTCAATGGGAGAAGCAGCGGATAAATGGGCTGACAGGATAAAATTGCTAAAGCCGTTTCAGGTCAACGGAAAATTAATGAAAAAAACCGGGAACAAGAAAACGAAGTTTCTGCACTGTCTGCCTGCATTCCACAACAGGGAAACAAAAGTCGGAGAAGAAATCTTCCAAAAATTCGGACTCGAAGGAATGGAAGTAACGGAAGATGTATTCGAATCGGATGCATCGGTTGTATTTGACGAAGCGGAAAACAGAATGCACACAATCAAAGCGGTGATGGTGGCAACACTGGCAGATTAATTTTCATAAAATATATTGTAAAAGAAAACACTAAATTTTTATTTAGTGTTTTTTTATTAACTCAAGTTGACTGTAACGAAATAAAAAAAAACGTTAAAAAGGTTAACAACATTGGATGTTATTCTAATTTCCACGACTAAAGAATCTGTGTGAAATACACTGATAAGCAGTCAAAAAACTTCAAAAACCTTCCCAAACCGGAGCTTGGGAAAGAGTATTTTCGAAAAAACTTCAAAAACCTTCCCAAGCCGGAGCTTGGGAAGGAGTATTTTCGAAATCCAAGCCCTTCGGGCTTTCGATACCGACCTGCCGGGAGAAGACTGTCCTACCTTTATTAATCATTTTTAATACATAACCAAGTCAAACCTGTACGAATGTTTTTATATCTTAATAAAATCCGTGTTATTTCTTGTTTAATTCGTGTCCATCAGTGAATCTAATGAGTAATACTTGTATTCCGTCCCGTTTCCATTAGACTATTCTGCGTTTTCAGAGTTCAAATGGAATAATCAGTTATCCCACACGAATTTCCATTTTCCGTCAGATTGTCTTTTCCAGACGGTATGGAATATTCCTCTTTGTTCCTTAATGTTTCCTGCTGAATCCGGAATTGAAAATATATACTTACCGTAAGTATAACCCAAATCCCCGCTGCTGCCTGCATCAACAAAATCAGGAGACCACACAAGTGAGGCATCATCGAATATGGGATTTAAATAATGTCTCATTATTTCTTCCTTTCCCCTGATTAATGAATCATTCGACATAAGAATCGCATTATCATCGGCAAAACCGGTAAATGCCTTTCTAATCCCCTCTTTCCTGCAGAGTTCCGCAAAATCCTTTTCAGCCTGAAGAATTTCCTGTTTTGCTTTTTCCCTGTCAGCCTGCGTAACGTTGTCCGAACAGGAAGCATTCATAATAATAAAAATTAATGCCGTTAAAATATAAAAAGTATTTTTCATGATTTGTTTCATAAATTATCTTTTCTTTCTTCGATTTCATTCCATATTTTTTCCGGAACGCATTCCTTTATGGTTTTATAAAGTTTATCGAGAATTTTCCCGTATTTTTTCTCCGGATAAGAAGGTATATTTTTCAAAAGTACCTGTGAGTCCGGACTATTTTCATCATATCCGTAAATGCTTAGTTCTTCTGAATCTCCTCCGACGGGAATTTCGGAATTCGGTCTTGATTTGATATCAAGATTCAGTACGTTGCTTTTCTTAACTGATTTTTTTATGTTTTTTAATTGTGAATTACTTAAATCAAAAGTGTAATCGAATGTATTACTGTCGGTTTCAGTATATCCTGCTAAATAATGAATCATTCCGCTTCCGTCCGTATTGACAGTAATTGTATATTCATAATGATAAGGCGGCGGGAGGGAGCCGACATTATAATAATATTCGATTTTAGTCCATTTAGTCTGAGCGTTTAAAGAACCGATACCAAAAAATAAGACCGGAATACAAATTAAAAAAAAGTTTTTCATTTTAGTTTGTTTTAATAATATTAATAAATAAACTTACTTACCTTCTTCCGTAACAAGTCTGTAATATTCCGATATCTGCATTGCCCGTGTTCTGATTATTTCGAGTTTCGCATAATATTTCATTGGAATATACATCGTTCCTTCAAGTTTTGAATATATCATTTCAATATTCGCCATTTCTTTTTTCTTAAATTCAATCCACTCTGTTTCAGAAGATTTCAGAATTTTCACCGATTCTTCATCAAGTGCACCAACAAGCAATTTGTAATATTTATTCAGTTCATCATCCCATTTCTGAATTGCGGATTCGATGCAATTTACCATTCCGAATGTTGACGGGTCAACCTCCATACAGGAATCCAGATAACTGTCAATCGGATGTTTTATTTCCTGAGTGAAGGCGGAAGACGAAACTAAAATAAAAACTGCTGTAAATACGATAATTATTTTTCCCATAAGATTAAATTTTGGAAACAATATAATTATTATTATACCGAATTTCAGTTCATATTTATATTTACAGTAATGAACCAATGAACACGACAAAATTTACACCAGTTATTTAATTCGTTCGATTTATATAATAAGCAGTAAGCAGGCAGGAGTAAGGAGACAAGATACAGGAGGAATTCCGAAAGCAAATTACGAACGGGTATCAGAGTATGAGGAACATTGCACAGCACGTATAACATTATATCAAAGAATCAAAAAGAATTACAGAAATTGCATATATGAAATTTTAAGTTATTGATAAATCAATAACATATATTTTTATAAAATGCTTAAAAATATGCAAAAATTATGACATTTTATAAGATTTATATTCAGTCCTTGCATAGCGAATTCATTTTTATGTTTATCAGAATACATATTTTAATTTCTCCATTTTTAATATACCATAATAATATATGGCACTACAAAAATAACACAGATAAACCCGGATGTCAATGGATAAAATTAAAAAACGAAACAAACAGGGTACAATTCAATTAATTACTTAAGGTGACCTTTACGAAATTAAACCGATAAAATGGTTAAAAACATTGCTGTTTCATTTAAATCACTGCAATTAATGTTCATGATGATGTTCCTCATCTTCATTATACGCTTTTGCCACGACATAAATGTACATCAGCATTTTAGAATTAACATTATGAATATTATGTTTCGAATAAGGCGGAATATAAATCACCTGTCCTTCTCTAATGGGTATCTTCTCACCAAGATGATTCTCCGCAAATCCCTCGCCCACGAGAACTATAACAAACTCTTCATAATTATCGGTTGAGTGCTCTCCTACGCTTTCGCCTTTTTCCAGAATAATCCTGCCCGAGCGCATACTGACAGACTCTCCTTTACCAAGCAGTCTCTGGTATTGCGAAGTGTCAATCTTAACATCTGTAATTTTAACTTTAAGAGAATCATACTTTTCAAAGTAATTATTTTTCGCTTCTGTTGATGCGGATATAAAAAGCAACAGCAGAATGACCAAGCCGGAAAATTGTAATTTTTTCATAATGTATTATAATTTTAAATAACATTTATCCTTTAAATTAGCAATACCAGACTAAAACATAAATGACAAGAATCATAAAAAAATTACGGCGATTATCCCCTTAAATCCTGTTTTTTCAGTTCATTTATGTATAAAATTTTCTCTTGACTTTTAAAAATATATTTTTTCTATTATAACAATTGAAAAAAGGAGGTTAAATTCATTGATTCTACAGTAGGGTAATACACTTAAAAAAATCTTTTTTTGTTTTACAAGCAATTAAATTTTTAAAATTTTTTAAAAAAAATGAAAGGAAAAAATTTATGCTGAAAGGGAAAATTCTACTAATTCCATTTTTGGTATTCTGTTTTTGTGCGGTATTATTCGCACAGGATGTACAAATTCCCGGCAACTGGGGTTTCGTTAAAGATGCGCGGGAAAATGACGCAGTAACAAAGGCATACTGTCCGGTTCCGCAATATCTGATTGACCAGCAGAATCAGGCGGAAGAAAGCGGCAATGAAGCCGAAAAAATCAGGTTGAACAAGGAAATAGAAAAATACCTGAATCCCGTTCCAAGCGTCATTAATACTGAGGATAATATCATCACACCTCAGGGAAACGAAGGTTCACTCGACTTCTGGGGCATAGGCGATATTAAAATTCATGACGGCAGTGTTGCTTACGAAGGAGGTTATCGTCAAGTGGATTTAAAATATGGCGAAGACGGTAATCTTTACCTTGCAGTAAACAGGAGAAATGTTACGGGATTTACCGGATACATTTCAGTTTACAGGTCAACCGATGGCGGTAGGCACTGGGCATCAATTAATGGCGTTACTTCTACAGCAGGTTATTTCGGACAGTTAACAATGCTTGTGGAAAGAAGGCATGCCTCGAATAATGATTCAATCCGTATAAATGTGTATTACAACAGAAGTACAGTGACAAGTTTTAATGATGCAACATTAAATTGCCTGACATGCAGAGGAAACGGCTCATCTGCATATCTTGTGTCAATCGCATCCCCGGCAGCAGGAAATAAATTCCTGTATCCCTCTGCCTGCAGTGACGGTATGTTCGCTTCAACAGGAACAGATTTACACTTAGTCGTTCAGGAAGCAACTAATGCAGGAGTAAATGTTAGATTAAAGCACTTTCGTTCCACAGACTGGCTGGCAACTCACACGGTCGGAAATATTACTACTACGGCTGATAATGATTTTTATTGTCCAAGCATAGCATTCGGCAATAAAAACGGCAACGATTCAATTTATATCGCTGTTGAAAGGCGCTGGACAACAACCGAAACAGAACTCCGGCTCATAACCGTACCCGAAATTCCATTAACAACCACAGGTCCTTTTATGTACTGGCTATCAGGCGCAACATCCGGGACACACTGGCGCAGACCTTGCATTACTGTTCAACAGCAGTATTTCTCTGTTCCAAATAAAATTTTAGTAACAGCAATCAGGGACAGTGCAAGTAAAAAACTTGCATTTTATTATTATTCGAATACCGGCGGTGCAAGCTGGAATTTAGCCTGGTTAGGTCAATCCTGGCAAAACGTAGATTTCACTCACTGCAATTCCGACTCATTAACTGCAGGAAACGGAAATTTCATTGCCACTTATGTTGATACTAACGGCGATTCCGTTTCAGTCAGGCGTGGTATCTTCGGAAATCTGGGAGCATCATACAATAGTTATAAAAGAAATTCTTATATGTCAACCGGGTATCTGGCTCCTGTTTCAGCAATATATAAATCAGGAACATCAAAATATGCGGCTTTTGCTTATGCCGGACAGGGACCAAACCATGTCTATTACAACCAAGAAAATCTGGCAGCGGTAGGAATAGAACCTGTCGGAACCAACATACCGGAAAAGTATTCACTTTCGCAGAATTATCCGAACCCGTTCAATCCGGTTACGACAATAAACTTCAGCGTACCGAAAGATAAATTCATTAAACTATCCATATTCAACATACTCGGCGAGGAAGTGGCAGTGCTCATAAACGAGACACTGAATGCCGGAGAGTATAACTACAGATTCGATGCGGCAAAACTTACATCAGGAATTTATTTCTACAGACTGTCATCAGAAGATTTCACCGAAGTAAAGAAAATGACATTAATAAAGTAATCCTATCTTCGGTTTAAATATAAAAACGCTTCGTATGATTCAATACGAAGCGTTTTTTATTCTAATAACCAATAACCAAATTCCCGGGAACAATTCAAATAAGTGAATTGTATAAAAATTGTATATTAAATAAATTTAATTTTTAAAATTAAAAAAAAGAACTATGAAAAAACTTTCGATCCTCTTACTTTTGTTAGCCCTTTCAGCAGGTATAACTTTTGCGCAGTCCCCGATTAAAATCGGAGCAAATGTCGGCGGTGCATTCCCGATGGGTTCATTTGCCGATTTATATAAAGGCGGAGTATCCGCAGAATTGGTTTTATTTTACAGCCTCCCGGTTGACGGAATGGATTTGACATTAACAGCCGGATACACCGGATTGAAATATAAATATGATTACTTCACAAGTGAAGTAAACACAAAACTTAACGTAGGCGTATCGAATGCTGACCCTGAATACACAGCCGCATCTATTCCGATTATGCTGGGCATCAGATACCGAATTCCCGCAGAAGGATTCAGTCCGTACCTCACAGGTGAACTCGGAGTTCAGATGATGAGTTTCAGCGACAGATTTGCTACCGGAAGAATGATAGGCAGCAGTTCAGACCCTACAACGATAGGTTTCAATAACGAATCAAAAAGCGAAACCGGATTCGGATTTTCAGTCGGAGCGGGTGTTGAAATCCCCGTAGCGAAACAAATTGCTCTTGACCTCGGTCTTAAATACGGCTACGGCGGGATAGTCTATTCAAATGCATACGAAGTATTCAGAAACAATAATTCGAATTACACTGCAGAAGAACTGAAAAACACCGGAATGCTGTCGGGAAGACTCGGCGTCGTAATAGGTTTCTAAAAAATATATTTTCAATATATATTAAAGGCAGGTTAAAACCTGCCTTTTTTATTGACTTTCACGCAAAGACCGCAAAGAGGCAAAGTCGCAAAGGGGAAAAGGAGTTAGAAATTTCTCGCAGAGACGCA
>CAYWMV010000058.1:0-6495 GCA_964459055.1 uncultured Ignavibacteriaceae bacterium
ATTGGAGGATTGATTGATTGGAGGATTGATTGATTGGGAGGATTGATTGATTGGAGGATTGATTGATTGGAGGATTGATTGATTGGGAGGATTGATTGATTGGATGATTGGAGGATTGATTGATTGGAGGATTGATTGGAGGATTGATTGATTGGAGGATTGATTGATTGGAGGATTGATTGGAGGATTGATTGATTGGGAGGATTGATTGATTGGGAGGATTGATTGATTGGGAGGATATAAAAAATTTTATGTCGAAGAACCGCCGTGCGGAAACTTTATGAAATTACTCATGTTGACCGTAACGAAACAAAAAACCGTTAAAACGGTTAATGACATTGGATTTTATTCTAATTCCCACGACTAAAGTCGTGGGTTGTAAATTCTTGATAATACAATATATTATATGTTCAAGCGCTCAACTTAAATAAAATTAATAAACTTTTTAAACATAAAAACTTTATGAACTTAATGAACATTCAGTTTAAATGGACTGATAATTGATTTTGAATACATTAATTTATTAAAAAACAAATGAAGTGATATGATAAATCTGATAGCGGGAAGTTTAATACTGAGTCTGACGCATGCGCTAATACCGAATCACTGGTTTCCGCTTGCGGCGATAAGCAGGTCGCAGAAATGGACTACACCGGAGTCAATCAGAATCACGGCTGCGACGGGATTTCTTCATACATTAAGCACGATACTATTCGGAATAGTGGTAGGATTCATAGGATACAAACTCGGAACATCAGCAGAATTCATATCGGAAACAGCGGCACCGCTGATACTGATACTGTTCGGACTATTTCTGATATTCCTTCAAATCAAAAGCAAGGGTAAACACATACACAAGCACATAGACGAAAGCAAAATTGACGAAGCGACAAAGAAATCAAAGAAAGCGATCATAGCGGCACTCGGGACAATGATGTTTTTTTCTCCTTGCATAGAAATCGAGGCATATTACTTCACTGCAGGGCAATACGGATGGGAAGGGATACTTATACTTTCCGGACTGTACCTTGTGATAACGCTTGTAATGATGATATTCCTTGTGGAACTTGCGAGACGTAGTCTGGACAAATTAAACAAGAACCTGCACTTCCTCGAGCATTACGAGAGACTAATCAACGGAATAATATTAATCATACTCGGAGCAATGCAATTTTTGATTGGTCACTGATGAAGAAAACGATAATAATATTAATACTGATATTTCTGATATTATCCGGGGTAACGGGATACATACTTTTATCAAAAGATTTCAACGTAAACATAATCTATCCGCCGGAAGGAATACTCGTTTCGACGAACTTCCCTGCTTTCATAATCGTGAGTCCGTTTGACAAATTCAAGGAAGTCGAAATAAGAGTAAACGGGCGGCTGAAGGACAGGATTGCATACGAGGACATGCGAATCCTCCGAATCGGGAATAATGCATTCATAAATCTGCCCGTAACGATAGAGGGAGAGCGAAGCGGGAAAAAGGACATAGACATAACATTCAACAGAAAGTTTTTATCGCCGAAATACAGACTGCTGACGAGCGTACAGTATTTTGAATTTCCGGACGTAACGGAAACGCCGGATGAAACGGAGGTTGCAAGAGTTGAGGATTTCTTTGCAAACAGGATACAGGATTTAATAGTACAATTAAACACAACGCGAATCAGCAATCCAGACTGGAAAAACGATGCAGGCTATCTGAAAGCGAAAGAGTCGGCAGGCGTGAACAACATACCCTAAGACATAAAGAAAGCGTTTTTCGATTTAGTAGGGAAATTTGAAAGCGACACGACGAGAATAGCGAAGGCGAACGCATCGAACTATCTGAATTACATTCTGATAAAGCACGGATATCCCGTACTGACAGTTTTGCTGGAGAACGAATTCGAGCAGGGAATAAAGCGGACGGTGATATTCACGTATAAGATAATAGAGAAGAGCATCGTTAAGTCGGGCGGGATTCTGGAGAAAGTTTACCTGCTGGAGCGTCTGGACAAACTACAGGGTAAGGAATTATTTTCGGGAATAATAACGGAGCATTCACCGGTATGCCTGATAATAAACGAAGTAGTGAAGAGGAACTCCGAAGAACTGGGAATATTTCTTTCTGGCGGCAAGGGGGATGCGGGAGTACTGACGAGGAAATACACGCATTACTTTATTAAGGACGAGACGGAAATCGGGAGAATTACGAGTGCGATAGTGAAGGAGGCTGAGGAGTTTTCGGAGAGGAAATCGGGCAGTGCCGGAAATGCGGCGTATGAGATAACGAAACTTTCGACATCAACTCATGAGGCGAAGCATTTAGCGGATTACAGGACGGGGTTTCCGTTTGCGAAATGCATAACGGAGATACTCCCCTACTTTTTCGGGAATGAAATACTGACGGAGAGCAATACGGACATTAAGCGGCTTATAAAAGTTTACGATGTATTTTCGAGAATAAATCCGGAGTATTCGGCATATCTGTTTTCACTTGCATACGCAGACGGCGGAAGAAAATATCAACTGCTTAAACTTTTGGACTTCATACTGAACGATTATTACGAAGACAATCAATATCAATGGGCAGCAAAACTGATATATTACCGTCTGGGTGCAAAGACAGGAATTGACGCAAAGAAAATTCTGACGGAAGCGGTGGAGGGAAACGAAAAAGAATGGGTGGAAATTTTCAAGCGGGCAGCGGGAACGGATGCGGAGAAACTCGGAAAAATTTTCAGGGAGATTTACGAAGAAGATTTCGGGAAATGAAGGGGAAGATTTTTTATATAATCATAGTTCTACTGCTTGCGGCAATCGTGGCGGTGACGTTTTACCTTTTTTCATTTTTATCAGAGAAGAAAACCGCTGCGATTAACAGAAGCAATGCGGAATTCAGATCGGGAATGGAGCAATTAAACTCGGGAAATCCTGACGAAGCAGTAAAACATTTTTCAGGATACATAAGAGATTATCCGGCGGACGGATACGGATACTTCTGCAGGGGATACGCACACGAGCAGAAAAACAGATACAAACTTGCAATCGAGGATTACACTAAAGCGATAGAACTATTGCCTGACAGCATATCATTTTATTACAACAGGGCGGGAGCACACCTTGTTTCGGGCGACTTTGAATCGGCATTAAAGGACATCGGGCATTTGAAAACTTTGAAGCCGGAATACGGAAACGTGAACGAGATACAGGCGGAGGCGCTTTATAAGAGTGCATACAACAAGGTGGAGGGTTCGGACTTTGCGGCGGCGGAAGAACTTCTTACGAAAGCAGCGGATCTGAACGAAAAGTCGGCGCAGATATTTTATGCGAGAGGAGTATGCAGGGAAAATTTAAAGCGATACAAAGAAGCAATTGAAGATTACGGCAAGGCAATCGAACTGAAGCCGTCGGACGGAGAATTTTACAAGAGCAGAGGATTCTTACATTACATACAGAAGAATTACAGGCAGGCGATAGCGGACTTTGACTGGGCGCTGGAGATTGATCCGAACTCTGCGTCGACGTACTTCAACAGGGGTCTTTGCCAATCGTTCATAAAAAATTATTCAAAAGCAATCAGTGACTTCACAAAGGCTATAGAACTGAAGCCGGACAAGGCAGATTATTACCTGAACAGAGGAATGGTGCAACTGGACGCGGGGCAATATAATGCGGCACTGAACGATATGAACAGGGCACTGGGATTGAACAGCGGAATAGGGATGGCGTATGCGGTGAAGGGCTATGCTCAGGTAAAACTCGAGATGTATAAAGAAGCGGCGGAGAATTTCAGGCGGGCGGTGGAACTGGATAAATCTTTATCATCCAAACTCTCTCCCATCCTTGAAGAACTGAAGAAAGCCGGGTATTGATTTAATTATTCATTACTCATTAAATTCTGCGAAAAATGTCATACTTTTTCAGAAAGTGGAAGACGCTGAATAGCTAAATCCCGCTGAATACCGGCATTATGCATACGGAACACGAAACGTATTAATGATAAATCTTAAATGTGAAATGTTAAATGAAAAGAATAGGGTGTATTTGAACTACCTAATGAAACGGGAACGAGAAAAAATTAGAATAAATATTATTTTTGGAAATTTTCATTCTGAACGGGTGATTGTCAGTTGATAGAAGCCGCCAATGAATGCAGAAGCGGTGAGATTTCCTTTAACGTATGTTTCGATTACGTCTCCCATTTCCTCATCGGGGTCGTTTGGAGGAATAAATGTGAACTGATCTAATATCCCGTTTATGATGCTCTCGTCTTCCATCATTGTACAATCGGAGCGCAACTGAAAACTTACAAGTGATGAGTTCTCGAACAGGATTAAGTAGTTAACTGTACAATTGTCCAGTGACTGTATATTCGTAGCACCGGTCTGATTCTCAAAAATGTATTGCGGGTCCATTGTAAATTCGGGAAATGTTTCGAGAAAGGATTCAGGTGTTGAACCGTATACAACATGCCGGTTCATAAATTCGAAACTCTGGGCAGATAGTGAAACGGTGATTAAGAATGAAAAGAGTGAGAACAGAAGATATATTTTTTTCATAAATTTTATTTTATTTAATCCTGTTAGAATGCAATTAATGTTTGTAATAATAATCTTTTTGATTTTTCTTTTCAATATAATTAGGGGAGAGAAGGAAGGATTGAAGATTTATAAGGTTAAAGATTTATAAGATTAAAGATTTATAAGATTAAAGATTATAAGATTAAAGATTTGGGATGTGGTTAGCACGCAGATTTCGCAAATGGGTGCAGATGGGGATGGATTCCCGCATAAGCGGAAATAACAAGGAATAGTATTTATTCTCAAATATATTAGTGTTTACTCTCCAATAATGGTAATTACGATTTTGCGGGAGCCGCCGCGATTGCGGTGCTCGCAGAGGTAGATGCCCTGCCAGGTACCGAGGTTGAATCTGCCTTTCGTGACGGGGATTGTGAGGTTCGTGCCGAGGATGGAAGTTTTTATGTGGGAGGTCATATCGTCGGTACCTTCGAATGTGTGCTCGAAATAATCCGCGTCTTCGGGAACGGTGATGTTGAAATAGGTTTCGAAGTCGGTTCTGACGGTGGGGTCGGCGTTTTCGTTTATTGTAAGCGATGCGGATGTGTGCTTGATGAATATCTGTGCAATTCCTTTTTTGATTTCACTGATTTCGGGAACTGCATCGAGGATTTCGCCGGTAATCAGATGGTATCCTCTTCTTTTCTGATGCAGTGTGATTTCTTTTTGGATAATTTTCAAATTATTTTCCCTCCGGATAAATGTTGAAGTATAAATTGTTTCCGTTTGTATGCATTGTTCCCCATTTTATTAGATAATCGCCTGTTCTGAATTTTTTTGCGCTGATTTTTAAATTTCCAGTGTTTGTTCCGTCTTTGAGATTAACGGAAAATTCTTCAGATACAAGTGTGGAGTCGAGAAGGTTAATTATTTTTATCGAGATTAATTCGTTCGGGACGTTTTTTGAAATTATTTTGTAATTAAGTATTATGTTTTCGTATATTATGAAACTGTTTTTTTCGAGTGCAAGAGTAGTGATGCATTTACCACCTGTGTCAGTATAGTGTGAGCAGGATGAGATTAACAGCAATATGAGGATAAATAATTTTTTCATCAGACTAAAATAAATAATGCGGAATAAAGAACATATTCAAATAAGTGTAGATTATAAGATTGAAGATTGTAAGATTATCAGATTTGTAAGATTATCAGATTTGTAAGATTATCAGATTTTCAGATTCATAAGATTTAAGATTTAAGATTGAAGATTGCAAGATTATCAGATTTTCAGATTATCAGATTTTCAGATTAATAAGATTTAAAATGGAAGATTGGAATTAAGTTATTTGGGATGGAGAGATTTGCGGTATTTGAAGAGGTATTCTTTAATGAGTTCGGAGGTTTCACCGAGGCGGATGGCTGTTTCGAGATCGCTGCAGCCGTCATTTATTTCGGAGGTTGTCATAATTTTCAGGATTCCCCTGTTTGCGTATGCTTTGGCGTAGTTGCCGTTTATTTTTATTGCATTGTTATAGTCTTCAATTGCGCTCGGATAGATTTTGAAGAAATATTTAGAAACTCCCCTGTTTACGTATGCCTCGGTGTAATCGGGTTTCAGTTCGATGGCTTTAGAGTAATCGTCAATTGCATCACTGTATTTTTTCTGATAGAAATGTGCGATGCCTCTGTTGTAATACGCTTCGGCATAGGCGGAATCAAGTTCTAATGCTTTCGTATAATCCTCTATTGCACCTTTATTGTTGCGGGATTTTGACCTTGCAACACCTCTGTTAATATATGCTTCGGGCAAACCGGGTTTCAGTTCAATTGTTTTGTCGAAATCTTCAATTGCAGCAATGTAATTTTTTATTTCGGACTTTGCATTTCCGCGGTTGTAATATGCTTCGGCGTAATCAGGATTCAATTCGATTGCTATCGTAAAATCATTGATGGCACCTTTGTAATCTCCGATGTCTGATTT
>CAYWMV010000058.1:6595-12820 GCA_964459055.1 uncultured Ignavibacteriaceae bacterium
TTTACTTTCCGATGCAGAAATTCAGGAAGATGTTGTTAAGGATTTCATCGTTGGTGAATTCGCCTGTGATTTCGCCGAGATTGTGTATGGCATTGCGGAGGTCTAAGGAGATGAACTCACCTGTCATTCCGGTGTTGATTGATTCTATTGCTTTATCGAGGGAGACGATGACTTTTTCGAGACAGTGTTTGTGCCGGATATTGGTGAGGATGAAGCCGTCTTTTTTATCCAGGTTAACGGAGTAACGGAATTTTTCGGTCATTTTGGTTTTAAGGTTTTCGATAGTGGCAGGCTGAAAGATGGAGATTCCGGATGATTGGATGATTGGATGATTGATTGATTGATTGACCGGGTGATTGGATGTCCCGACAGATTGTGATTTCGCTTCGCTCAAATTGGGTGATTGGGTGATTGGATGATTGGGTGATTGCCCGGCGAGGTCGGATTTGGAGAAGCAGAGAATACTTTTTGAGGCGTTGAATTCCTTTTTAAAGTATTCAAGGTTTTCTTCAATTTCTTTTTCCGAACCGGTGCTGTCAACTAAAAATAATATGAGGTCGGCTTCTTTAATTTTATCATGAGTGCGCCTTACTCCTTCCGTTTCGATTTCGTCGGATGAAAATCTCAAGCCCGCAGTATCAATAAGATTAAAAAGGATTCCGTTTATGACTATATTTTCCTGAAGGTAATCGCGCGTAGTACCGGGGATATCGCTGACGATTGCCCGGTTTGAACTAAGGAGAAAATTAAAGAGCGATGATTTACCGCTGTTAGGTCTTCCTGCAATAACAAGATTAATGCCGTCCCGTATAACTTTTCCCGCTATGAAGGTGGATATTATAATACCGAATTTATCTTTGAGTCCAGAGATTTTCTGTTTTAGTTCTTCCTTTTTTACGAATTCAAGGTCTTCTTCAGCAAAGTCGAGTTCGAGTTCTACGAGTGAAATAATATTAATTAAATCCTTTCTCACTCCGGAGATAAATTCCGAAAGCGAGCCCTCGAGTTGAGCAAGTGAAGATTTATGTGCATCTTCGGTTTTGGATTTAATCAAGTCCGCTACCGCTTCCGCCTGAGAGAGGTCGAGTCTGCCGTTAAGGAATGCTCGTTTAGTGAACTCGCCGGGTTCGGCGTGGCGGGCGCCGTTAGCAAGAATCAGGTTAAGAATTTTTCTTGTATTAAGTATTCCACCGTGAGATGATATTTCAATTACGTCTTCGCCGGTGTATGAGTTGGGTTTTTTGAAAACGGAGACGAGGACTTCATCTATGAGTTCATTGCCGTCGAAGATGTAACCGAAGTGGATTGTGTGGGAGTTTTCTTTTGAAACGGTGAATGTTTTTTTGTATTTTATATCGTCACTCATCCGATGAGCTTCGCTCACAGGATGAGTTGGTTTTCTTTTTTTAAAAAATATTTTTTCTGTTATTGAGAAAGCATCGGGTCCGCTTATTCTGATAACTGAAATTGCGGATTCGGTTAAAGCGGTTGATATGGCAGTTATTGTATCCTGCAGATTCATTTTCATTCCTGTTTAGTTCTTAAAATCAGCCAGATAAAAACCGGTGCACCGATGAACGATATTACAATACCTGCGGGCAATTCGGACGGCATTATTATGAGTCTTGCGACAGTGTCAGCCAGCACCATCAGCAATGCACCGAGCAGAATACTTACGGGAATGGTATAGCGGTAATCCTGTCCTGTAAGCATCTTAGCAATATTGGGAATAATAAGACCGACGAAGGAAACGATACCTGCTACCGAAACCGCAGAGGCGGCAAGCAGAGATGCGACAACTATAGAAAGTTTCTGTACGAGTTTAAGATTAAGACCGAGCGATGCAGCAAGTTCCTCACCGAGTGACAGAATATTGAGTTCCTTTGCCATAAGCACGGCGGCAATGAGTCCGAGTACAACAAAACCGGAAGTCATATAAAACTCATCCCATCCCCTGCCCGCGAGTCCTCCGCTTAGCCAGAAGAGAATCTGGGAAACGTTTTTTCCACCGACGATAAGTAAAAATCCGTTCACGGACGCCAGAAGTGCGTTTATGGCAATACCCGCCAAGATGATTTTATTTGAATTAATAAAATTAGTATATTTATAGTTTAAACCTTTTGCCAGAATGAACACAACCGCAGTAGTAAGCATTGCAAACAGGAAAGAGACCGGAGTGATAAAATAAAAAGGAATGGAAGAAGAGAAAAGAAAAATTATAATTGCACCAAGCCCTGCACCGGAGGATATACCAAGCAATCCGGGTTCAGCGAGATTATTTCTCAGAAGCGACTGCAGGATTAATCCCGAGCAAGCCAGAGAGGAGCCGACGAGCACGGCATTCAGAATTCTCGGAAGACGGATTTCGAAAATTATTTTACGATACGCTTCATCGCGGGAAGATACGAAATTAAAAATTTCCGAAAGAGGTATATTTACACTGCCGACCGACAATGATACAAATACACTTGCAAGCAAAATCAAAAAAAGCGATATTATTAGAAATTTTTTCTTCAATAAAAGATTTTTCAGTAATTTAAATCTGTAATAATTAATTTGTAATGAATAAATTTGGTTCTCTGCGGATTAAGATTGCACTGGTTGTCAGCGGAGTAATTTTCTCTTTGCTGGTATTGTATTACACGCAGGTAATCGTGGACAGCATCAGGGACAGGGAAACGCAGATAGCACAGTTGTATGCAAATTCGATAGAGTATCTGGCAAACGACACATCAAACACATCAGGCGAGTATGCATTTATATTCAGCGAGATAATAATGCAGATTAATTTTCCCGTAATAGCAACCGACAAGGAATACAAAAAAGTAGATTTTTTCAGAAATGTCGATATTGACACAACGCTGCCGAAAAAGGAAAGGGACGAAATCCTGATAGAAAAGGCAAAATCATTTTCAGATTTGAGACCGCCGATAAAAGTCACATACAAAGATTCTGTAATACTGAATTACGTTCATTACGGGGATTCGGATTTAATTACCCGGCTGAGAATGCTGCCATACATTGAATTAATAATAGGATTCATATTCATTCTTGTTGGTTACATAGGGTTTTCTTATGTGAAGAAGCATGAGCAGAGCAGTTTATGGGTGGGACTGACGAGGGAGACGGCACATCAGTTAGGCACGCCCCTTTCGTCTCTGATGGGCTGGATTGAGATTCTCAAAAACGACGACAATGACATAGAAACGATTAAGGAAATACGAAAAGAAATTGAAAGCGATACGACCAGACTTAACAAAATAGCGAACAGATTTTCAAAGATAGGTTCGATTCCGAAACTCGAAGAAGAAAACGTAGTACAGGTTATAAAGAACGTATGCACGTATCTGGAGCGGCGGATACCGAATTTAATCGGCGAAGACGGCAAAGTATCGAAAAAAATCGCATTAAACATTTCAGCGCCTGAAGTAATAAATGCAAAAATCAACAAGGATTTATTCGAATGGGTAATAGAGAACCTGATAAAAAACTCGCTGGATGCAATAACGCGAAACAGCGGAAAAATTGATTTCAATATTCAATCAAACGACAGGGACGTAATAATAGAGATTACCGATACAGGCAAGGGCATAGATAAGAAATTAAAGAACGACATTTTCAGACCCGGATATTCGACTAAGAAGAGGGGATGGGGACTGGGTTTAAGTCTGGCGAAGAGAATAATCGAAGATTACCACAGGGGAAAACTCACGCTGGTGGAATCTTCACCCGAAAAGGGGACTACGTTCAGAATTAAAATCAGAAAAACCGATGCAAGATAAATCCGAAACTAATAAAAAAATAAATCCCGCAGTAATAAAAGAATACGTATTAAAAGGATTCAACAATAATTTTATTTCCATATCATTTCTTTTACTACTGAAATTTTTATTTCAGTTTTCAATTCTTGCAAACGGATACAGGTGGCTTTCTGCGGACGACTTCTGCAGGGCAGTGATTTCCTATAACTGGCTTCACGACCCCAAGATATATGCAGGCGTGTGGCTCTCCGTACATTTCTGGGTAACGGGATTTGTTATGATATTCATTAAAGATATTGTAACGGCAGCAACAACGCTGAATTTTATTTTTTCGGCATTAACATTAATATACTTTTACAAAGTTATTTTAATCTCGGTTGACAGGAAAACGGCATTCTGGTCTGCGATAATTTTTTCCATATTTCCGTTTCAGGTGTGGTTAAGTCTTTCGGGTCTGCCGGAGTCAGCAATGTTTTTCTTCGTTATCGGCAGTGCATATTATCTTGTAAAATGGAGACAGGGAAATAAAATTTATTTTCTGTTTTTAAGTGCGGTATTTGTAATGCTGGCGAACGGATTCAGATATGAAGGCTGGCTTTTCAGTGCGGCTCTGGTTTTAATTGTGATGTACTACGGATTCAAGGAGAAGAAACCTTTAAAAGTAATAATCCTGAATACATTAACCGCTTCAATAGGATTTGTAACGATTGCGTGGTGGCTGCTGCAGAACTATCTGGATTTCGGCGATGCATTTTTCTTCATCAAGGAAACGGCGAAGATTTACGAGGATTACAGGAATGTGGGATTTTTCCAGCGGCTGATTCAGTATCCGTCTTTCATACTTTTTATTGCTCCGCTGACAATGATTTTTTCACTGAAAATATTATATCAAACACTGCGCGCACCCGAAATTAATTTTAAGAAGATTTTTATTATTTACAATCTTGCTGAACTCGGACTGCTGATACTGCAGGGTATGTTCGGAACGGGCGGTACTAATATGATTTCGCGTTATATCGTAATTAACTGTCTGCTGCTGATTCCCGTTTCGGTTGAACAGTATTTCAGATTTAAAAAATACATTGCTGTATTCTGGATAGCGGTTACGGCACTGATTTATATTATATGGAGTTACAACTTTCCTCAGCCTTTCAGAGACGATACTTTTGAAGTCGGGTACACTCTCAGGAATATGTTCGAAAGGGACATAAAAGACGATTCGACAAAAGTATATTTCGAGGAAGTATCGGGATTTTTTGATGTATTTGCCGTACAGGCACTTTCGAATGACCCGTCAAAATTCGTTCTTGGTAATCTCCCCGATTTGACACAGGTTTCGAAGAAAAAAACAAAAGAAAAAATTTCCGATGAAGAAATGAACATTCTTGATATACTTTCATTTATGGAAAAGAACGATGTGTATGCAGCGATTGTAAAAAGCGAGACATACAAATCCAAACTGAAAAAAATATCAGTGCGCGATGAAGAAATCGGGGATTACAAGATATTTTATTTTCAGGACAGGGAATCGAATGTAAACGATTCGACATTAAAGATATTTGCCAGAAACGTTATACCTCTAAAAGAAAATCCCGAACTGATTAATTTCGGAAAAATGATGACGATTGACAACATTAAGATTGACAACTCGAATTACGGAATTAATCCACAGACTGTAACCGTTGACTGGAAAGCGGTTAATGTGGGACTGATAGACAGTTTGGAATATGATGAATTTGAATTTGACAGATATCAGGCGGTAATAGAACTGAGAATTCCGGAGCGCGATTCGGTAGTCCACAAAGAGGTCAAACGGATTTTCTCCGACAGGAACATCGAAGACCTTATAGAGAATAACAGCATCAGAACGATAATTATCATAAAACCGTTTGCACTGCTTCAGTATTCGCTGAAAAAAGTAATATCACCTTTTGAAAGCGGTGCATACAATCTTGTCTTAAAACTACACGACAATAAAACGGAAAAGGACCTTATGTTATTCAGAGGCGATTCATTATATCAAATCACATCTGCGGCAAGACAGGACACGATAGTGAAAGGAATTGACACGACAAGAATAAAGCAGGAAATACCCAGAGTAAAAAAAGATTCGGTAATGAATTATTACAATATAGGCAACATACTGGCAATGTTTCCGGATGCGGACATACCGCAGTTAATGCTGAAAGGGAATGTTGACCTGCAGAAAATGCTGCTTGCAAACGGAATAAGGATTATATTTTCGCAAAGATATCAGGGTGATTATTTTCTGAATTTCATATTTTCGTCATTTTAAAATTTTTTTTATAAATCAATAAATTCTTTATGACAGAAAACTTAATTTCAAAAGCAAAGGAAAAAGCGTCGGAATTAACGGATAAGATTTCCGAAATCAAAGACGATTTATGGGGTGACGAGGAAAGGGACATAAAAGAGGAATTCAAGGAATCAGGAAGAGAAAAAA
>CAYWMV010000059.1:0-12740 GCA_964459055.1 uncultured Ignavibacteriaceae bacterium
TACTACTGCTATTAATTTAAATTTTGTCTACTTTTTTTAGGATGAGACATAGTGATTAGTGATTAGTGATTAGTGATTGGATGATTGGGTGAATGGATGAATGAATGGTACTTTGTGAACTTTAACATGAACTTTAACATGAACTTTAACAGTTTTAGGGATTTTCAACTTCTGCGTTGAATAATTTATAGTAATATAAAAGAGCCGCCGGTAATAAAGCGGCTTTTTTTTTCAGGAATATTTAAATAATAATTTAGTAAATCATAAATTTTGCCATTTCGGATTTTTTCAGTTTACCTCTTTTTCTGTATTACTCTTTTATCATAACAAAACACCTGATACTATTTATTTACTTTTAACATACTTGCATTGATAGCAACAATCACTGTGCTTAAAGTCATTAATACCGCACCTGCTGCGGGACTTAGTAATATACCCCAATTATATAATACCCCTGCGGCAAGGGGTAATGCCACAACATTGTAACCGGTTGCCCAAATTAAATTTTGAATCATTTTACGGTAAGTGGTTTTTCCAAACAGAATCAAACTTACAATGTCCGAAGGATTACTGTTTACCAAAACTATACCTGCTGTTTCAGCGGCTATATCACTGCCGCTGCCAACTGCAATACCCACATCCGCCTGTGCCAGCGCCGGAGCATCATTCACACCGTCACCTGTCATAGCTACAAATTCACCCGTACCCTGCAAATCTTTAATCCTCTCTAATTTCTGATGGGGTAATACTTCGGCTATAAAACTGTTCATACCTAAAGTTTCTCTTACACTTTTTGCTACTTTGCTGTTATCGCCGGTAAGTAAAATCGATTTTATATGGTTTTGGTTTAAAGTTTTAACAGCATCGGCTGATTCCGGTCGTATTTCATCCGACAAAGCAATGTATCCTCCCAATTCATTATTAACAATTACGAACACAACCGTCTCCGTATCATTAGCAGTGAAGCCATCCGGAACCATAATATTATTTTCTTTTAAATATCCCGGGCTAACAACCAATATTTTTTTACCTTCTACTGTCGCTTCAACACCTTTACCTGTAATGGCATTAAAATTTTCCGCTGATGGAATGGTGATAGATAAGTCTTTTACTTTTTGCAATATGCCCGTTGCGATAGGATGTTCTGAATTTTGTTCTAATGCAGATGCCAAACGGATGACTTCATTCTCAGGAAGTCCGCTTTGCAGAGAAACTATTTTTGATACTTCAAATTTCCCAACTGTAAGTGTCCCGGTTTTATCAAATACAATGGTTGTGATTTTTCTGGCATTTTCAAACGCTGTTCTGTTCTTAATCAGCAAGCCGTTTTTCGCAGATAAAGCGGTTGATTTTGCAACCACCAAAGGTACCGCTAATCCCAAAGCATGAGGACAACAAATAACTATTACCGTAACCATTCTTTCCATAGCAAACGCCAAAGATTGCTCTGATAAATACCAGTAAAAAAATGTAGCAATACCGGCGGTAATTGCAATAATGGTTAACCATTTTGCAGCCTTGTCTGCCAGCAACTGGGTTTTAGATTTTGATTTTTGCGCATCATCGACCAGCTTTATTACTTGTGAGAGGTAAGAATCTTTTGCGGCATTAGATACAGTTACTTTAATAGAACCATTTCCGTTAATAGCACCTGCAATTACTTTATCACCTTTTATTTTTCGCACAGGCTTTGACTCGCCGGTCAACATAGATTCATTCAAATAACTTTCACCTTCCAATATTATTCCATCGGCTGCAACTTTTTCACCCGGCTTTACAAGGATTATATCATTCGTTTTCAGAGTCTCGGTCTTTACATCATGAACCATGTCAGACATTACCATATGTGCATCAGATGGCATCAGTTGTACCAACAACTCTAATTCTCTTGATGCTCCTGCAATAGATTTCATTTCTATCCAATGCCCTAAAAGCATTATGAGGATTAGGGTTGCGAGTTCCCAGAAAAAATCCATACCCTTCAAGCCAAAAACAACGGCAACGCTGTAGATATAGGCTGATGTTATAGCAAAACCAATTAAAAACATCATTCCCGGATTCTTTGTTTTTATCTCGGTGACCCATCCTTTTAAAAATGGCCAGCCGCCATAAAAATATACTATTGACGATAATGAAAATAATATATATTGAGAACCTGTAAACTGCCAATCGACTCCAATAAAATGCTGAATCATAGTAGATAACAGCATAATGGGAATGGTAAGAATCAGTACCACATAAAACCGCTTTTTAAAATCAGCAACCATCATTTTATGATGGTTATGCCCTTCCATGCCCATTGGCGGGTTGTCTCCATGCTGTATTTTGCCGTGATTCATTTTTGAATGATTCGTTGTTTCCGTTTTTGCAGATGTATCTGCATGATGTTGATTTTCCATTTATTTTTTACTGAAATATTTAATAATAAAAATTAGTGAATCATAAATTTTGCCATTTCAGATTTTTTCAGTTTTCCTCTTTTTCTGAACTGCTCTTTTATCATAACAAAAATTACGGGAGTAACAAAAAGCACATGAACAGCCGATGTCAGAATTCCTCCTATAAGCGGTACAGCCAGCGGTTTAGCAAGGTCTGAGCCTGTTCCTGTTGACCACATTACGGGGATTAGTCCGAGCATAGCAACCGCAACAGTCATTAATTTAGGTCTTAGTCTTAATATTGCTCCCTCTTCTGTTGCGTCAATCAAATCCTGTTTTGTAATCACACTATCTTTTTGAATAAGTTTTTTATCAAGAGCTTCATGAAGATAAATTACCATAATAACACCCGTTTCTACAGCGATACCATAAAGGGCAATAAATCCAACCCATATAGCAACAGAAAAGTTAAGTCCCAGTATAGACATATAATAGATACCTCCGATAAGAGCAAATGGTACCGATAACATTACAAGTGCTGCTTCGAGAAAATTTTTGAAAATGAAATACAACATTACAAAAATCACAAGAAATACAATCGGCATAATTAACTCAAGCCTGTTTTTTGCCCGTATCTGGTTTTCCCACTGACCGCTCCAGGAATAAAAATATCCTTTTGGAAGTGCAGGAGCGAGTTCTTTATCGAGAATCTCTTTAGCTTCTCCGACAAAACCGCCCATATCCCTGTCACGGACATTCAGAAATACAATAGAGCGCAACATAGCATTTTCCGAACCAATCATAGGCGGACCCGAAGTTATTTTAATATCAACAATTTCACCAAGCGGAATTTGTAATTTTCCTCCCGCTAAATTTGTTACCGGACTGCCCATATTTCCGCTCATACCAGAACCAATACCGGAATTTAAACTTACTGAACCACCTGATACAGTTACATATACTTTCTTTAAATCTTCAATATCCATACGATAATCTTTTAAATATCTGACACGGATAGGAAATCGTCTTCTGCCTTCAACAGTTGTTGAAATATTTTCGCCTCCGATTGCAGTTTCAATCACATCCTGAACATCTCCTACATTTAATCCGTATCTTGATATTGCGTCTCTTCTGATATCAATATCAATATAAGAACCGCCCTGTGTCCGTTCGGCAAAAACGTCAGCAGCACCCCGGATTTTCTTAAGAATATTTTCAGTTCTGATTGCAAGTTGTTCAAGTGTATCAAGATTATCGCCGAAAATCTTCACGCCTAAATCCGTTCTAACGCCTGTCGAAAGCATATTAATCCTGTTAATAATCGGCTGTGTCCATCCGTTGCTAACTCCGGGAATCTGAAGTTTCGAATTCAATTCCGAAACAATGTCCGCTTTTGTAATTCCTTTCCGCCATTCCGATTTATCTTTCAGTATTATAATAGTCTCAATCATACTTACCGGAGCCGGGTCAGTAGGTGTTTCGGCTCTTCCGACTTTTCCAAGCACATGGTCAACCTCGGGAATAGTTTTGATTATTAAATCCTGCACCTGTAAAATTCTTTTCGCTTCATTTACCGATATATTAGGAAGAGTTGTCGGCATAAATAAAATACTGCCCTCATCAAGCGGAGGCATAAACTCGCTTCCTGTTCCCATTATCAGGGGAATTGTGATTAGCAGTGCAGCTATGTTAATTGCAAGAGTTGTCTTTCTGTATTTCAGGGCAAGCCTTAATACGGGGTCATACAACTTACTGAAAAAATTTGTAACCGGGTTTTTATTCTCTGCGTGAAATTTTCCCCGCATAAACAGTGTCATCAGCATCGGGACAAGCGTGATTGTAATAAATGCCGAGCCGGCAATTGCAAATGTTTTTGTAAATGCAAGCGGGTGAAAGAGTTTTCCTTCCTGTCCCTCAAGCATGAAAACCGGCAGAAAAGAAATAACAATTATTGCTTCTGAAAAGAAAATTGCACGCCCTACTTGTTTTGCCGATTTTGCTGAAATTTCTTTGTAGTTGATTTTTTCGCCCGACTGCTGGGCTTTTGCAATATTTCTATAAGCATTTTCAACCATAACAATAGAAGCATCCACGAGAATCCCAATAGAGATTATGAGACCTCCGAGGCTCATAATATTTGATGTTACGTTGAATTGTCTCATCAGTATGAAAGAAATCAGCAGTGCGGCAGGTATTTCTATCAGTATTCTTAATGCACTTCTGAAATGAAACAGAAAAATTAGCACTATGAGAGATACGATAATACATTCTTCAATAATAGCACGCGTAAGCGTATTTATAGATGATGATATTAATCCGCTTCTGTCATACGATGTTTGAATTGTGATTCCTTCCGGCAGTCCTTTTTCAAGTTCTTTGATTTTTTCTTTAACCCTGTCAATAACAATCTGTGCATTTTCACCGTACCGCATTATAATTATTCCACCTACTACCTCACCTTCACCGTTCATATCAAGAAGTCCCCGCCTTATATCCGCTCCTATTTGAACACTGCCTATCTCTTTTATCCGCACAGGGATACCGTTATTTCCGGTTTTAATCGTAATTTCTTCAATGTCGCTTACATTTGTTATATATCCTTTTCCTCTCACAAAATATTCAATATCGGAAGACTCTATATTTCTTCCTCCAACATCCTTATTGCTTCTTTGTATTGCGGAAACGACTTCAGATACACCTATTCCATAGGCATTTAATTTATTCGGGTCAACATCAACCTGATACTGCTTGATAAATCCCCCGATGGATGCAACTTCGGCAACACCTTCAACAGACTGCAGTGCGAGTTTTAAGTAGTAATCCTGCAGTGCTCTTAATTCGCCGAGGTCATATTTATCGCCTGCAAGATGATACCAGTAAATGTGTCCGACACCCGTACCGTCAGGTCCTAATATTGGCTTCACACCTTCGGGAAGAGTACCCTGAACCTGCGACAATTTTTCAAGTACCCGGCTTCGAGCCCAATATATATCGGCATCGTTTTCAAATATAACATAGATAAAACTCATACCGAACATAGACTGACTGCGAACGGCTTTCACTTTTGGCATTCCCTGTAGGTTTGTTGTCAGCGGATATGTAATCTGGTCTTCAATAATCTGCGGACTTCTTCCCATCCACTCCGTCCAGATTATGACCTGATTTTCTGACAAATCGGGAATAGCGTCGACAGGGGTATTTAACATTGAATAGATGCCATAACCTAAAATCCCTATATAAAGAAGCAGAATTACAAATCTGTTATTTACCGAAAAATCAATTATTCTTTCAATCATAATTCAAAAATTTTTTATTTTTTGTTTTTTCTGTCTTCCGGCAATTTACAGCAATCATCAAGTTTACTGTATGCTTCCGGGTCTGCTTTTTTGTCGTTTGCGGCGTATCCGGCCATAGTTATTGTATTTTCAATCTTGTTGATATTGGTAACGGTTTTATCAAAATTTATATGCACTACTTTTCCGTCAATATCAACTTTGAATGATTGTATTCCCTTTACTTTATTTAATGCTTTGGTAATGTTTTCTTTGCAGACAACACACTGGGCTGTGGGTATATTAACCATTTCATGCTGTATATTTTCTTTACTCATTTCCATATTCATATCTCCGTGATTCATATCCATTGATGTATCGTCTGAATTATCCGTTATATTTTGCTGTTGGGTGCTTCCGGTTTTGCTTTCCTGATTTACTTTGTCATTCTGTTTTGAACAGCCCGGGAAAAAATAAACTGATAATATTATGATAAAAACCATAACTGCTGTGATTAATAATTTTGTGTTTTTCATTTTTAATTTTTTAAATTTCATAAATAATTTTTAATGTTTATGCTCTTTTGTATCTTTCAATATATCACCTTCTTTAATCTGCAAGTCATCTTTCTTATCAGGCATATCCATTCCCGGCATATCGCTTCCTGAGCCCATACGTATCTGACTTTCGCTGTCAATTAAAAATCCAGCGCTGACTACAACTTCATCCCCCGCATTTATACCGGAGGTTATTAAAAAATTCTCTTCTTTTTCGCCGCCTATGATAACCTGTTTAGGGGCAAAAACATTTCCGGATTTCTTTATATAAACCATATCCATTTTTCCGGTTCTGAGAACGGCGGTTCTTGGCAAAACTATCGAAAGGTATTTTTTTTCTGTATGAATACTGACTTTAACATACATTCCGGGTTTTAATTTTGAGTTAACATTCAGAGCTGTTATCCTGACTTCAACTGTTCTCGTATCCGTATTTACAAAGGGATTTATATAGTCAATTCTTCCTTTTAGTATTTTTCCTTCAAAACCGCTGAATGTTATACTTGCAGACTGTCCGGATCTGATATTTTTAATTTCACTTTCATATATATTTGCCATTATCCAGACTGAAGAAAGATTTACAACATCGAGTATTGTAGTACCCTCCATTACCCAACTGCCTTCGTTGTAATATTTTTTTGTTACTACACCGCCGTAATCGGCATAATATGTAAGTGAATTTTTCACTTGTTTGGTTTCCATTAGTTCATTAATCTGCTCTTCATCAACGAACCAGAGCATCAATCTTTGCTTAGCAGCATTCAAAACGGATTCGGCACTTTCCTTTATTCCGATATTAGTAGATACCTGCGCTCTCTGATAATTATCATAAGCAAGCAGAAATTCCCGCTGTGTGGCGATAAGTTCGGGTGAATAGAGTTCGAACGCTTTTTGCCCTCCGGCAACCCTCTGTCCTTCATAGTTGATATACAATTTTGTGATTTTTCCTTTCACCGGTGCCGATATTTGCCGTGTTGCATCATCTCTGAGTTTAACAACTCCATTTGCTTCAATTGTATTTTCAAAATCTGTGTAATCCGCAATCTGTGTTTGTACATTTGCAAGAACCTGCTGAGAAGGGGAAAGTACTATTTCCCCGGGTACTAAGTCCTGAGTTTCACCTGTCAAACCCTCCGTTTTTTCTCCACTGCTTTTTAGTACAAGTTCCATTCCGCAGATAGGGCAGGTTCCCGGATGGTCCTGCTGTATCTGAGGATGCATAGGACAAGTATAAAGCTCGCCAGTTTTTATATCTTCCGATGATTCATCTTTATGCAGCACATAATGATAAATCAGAAATAAATTCGATAATACCAATATGGATATTATTACGATTACAATTATTTTTTTATTCATAATATTATATATGTTATTTTTTAATTAAATCATTACCGAGTAAAAATTCCAGTTCACCGTATTGTTTCAGAAGCCCTGTTTCTTCTTTCGCACGCATCTGGTAAATTTCTCTCATATTTCTGTATGTGTCGAGTAAGTTCATAAATTCATCTGAACCGGAAGAATATGAAACAAGTGTAGAATTAAAGGTTTGTTCCGTTTGCGGTATCAGAACTTCATTCAGGTAAGTAATCTTTTCCTTTATTGAATTTATCATAATAAGCATGCTCTGAAGTTCATTTTTCATATACAGCAAAGACGAATTTCTGATTGATTCGGCTTGCAGTTCCATAATTTTTGATTCATCTACCATAGCGTTAATTCTTTTGGTATTCCAGGGCATAAAAGGCAAATCTATACCGACACTGAACATTAAAAAACTCATAGGTTCTTTTGCCATATATTTGAATCCGCCCTTGAATGTTATATCCGGTATTTTGTCAATTTCGGCAATTTTTCTTTCAATACGGGAACTTTCCACCATATTATCAACCATTTTAAATTCCGGGTTATTTTTTAACATTATTTCAGTTAGTTTTAATGAATCCAGTTCAAAAGCAGTATTCAGTACCACTTGCAAGTCTTTTGTCCGCAGAGTATCCGGAATATTAAGGTCGGTAAGCACGCGGAGATTATTTACAAATACTTTTCGCATTGACTCAATTTCGGTTTTTTCAAATTCAAGCATTTGCAGTTCATTATTCATTTTTAATATCCGGCTCTGTGTTCCCATTCCCGAAGCATAACTTAATTCGAGGGATTTAATTATGTCCTTTATTATTGACCGGTATTCGGAGTTGTACTCGAGGAGTTTTTCGTAATAGTACAGGTTATAGTAACTTGTTTTTACTTGTCTTATCAGTTCTATTTTTAACTGTTCCTCAATAATGTACTGTCTCTTCGCATTTACATCTCCCCTCAGTTCAAATGTACTCAATTTCTTTGGAAGCACCAGCCTTTGAGAATAAAACACAGCATATTCCGGTTTAGTCATAAAATCAAGCGGAATATGATCAACCATTGCTTCAAACATCGGCATCGGTTGATTGTTCACCTGCTCCTTTTTAACGAGTTCAATCTTCCGCCGATATTCTATTGGCTCAATTTTTGAGTTTCGTGTAACTGCATATTCTATTAAATCCCTTAGTCCGGTGACTTTTAATGTATCCGGTTCTGTCCGGGCAAAAGAGGTAATTGCTGAAATTAATACAATTATTATTACACTTATATATTTCATAAAAACAAAATTTAAATTTTAATTAATTTGAATAAATATAATTTTTCCTATTATCTAATTAACAGTTAAAATATTTTGAGATGAGATTAAATCAGAAGAGAAGAATACATTACGGGGAAATCAACGGGTAAAGTGTAAAAACCGAGAATTTCCTTACCGTTGAAATTCGATAATAAAAGATTAGTGATTTGAAATTGATTTACTGTAAGAATTTGAGAAATAAAAATATTAAAAGTATTATTCTTATAACTTTCATAATCGGATGAATTTACCGCTGATATTACTTCAACCTTACAGCAGGATTCGGATTCAATAGATATCTGTATAGTATTTCCGGTTTGATTTTCCTCGCCAAACATTAAACATTCACAATCAGAGTTCTTTGTCATTTCACAATAAACAGTTGAAAATGCATATCCTGCATTTGAAATCAGTACTAAAAACACTGAAAAAACAATTAATATTTTTTTTGCTCTTTTCAAACAAGTTTCTTTACATAAATTTATAACAAAATTAAGTTAATATAATTCCGCTATCAATATCAACGTCAAATCCGGAAATATAGTCTCTATTCCGGAAAATCTTCCCGTTTTCATCATATTAACTTTACAAACTTAATAAACTTTAAGAATTTTCCACTTATATATTGAATAATTTATAGAAAATTACTAATTTATCCCTCGTTTGGACAGGTAGCTCAGTTGGTAGAGCAATGGACTGAAAATCCATGTGTCGCCGGTTCGATTCCGGCCCTGTCCACTTTCTTTTTTATGGACATTTAAATAATACATTGTATAGCATCAAGGGGTACGGGATTTTATATAATGTTTTTTTTCAATAATAATCATTATATTTTCATTATAATTTTAAAAAAACGAAATGAACAAAATAACAACCTTTTGTTTTTTATTCATATTTACACTTCTTGCTTTTACTTCACCCGCACAAATTAAAAAAATACCGAGCCAGGACTCTTTAAAAAAAGAAGAGGACTCAATACGGACTAAAATTCTGGAAGAAGGAACGGAAGAACTTCTTGAAGCGGATTCTTTAAGGACGGCAGATTCCGTAAAAATGGTTCTTTTACAAGCGGAGATTGAAAAGTTAAAATCAACCGATAATCTTTCAAAAGAGAGACTATTGCAGCAGATTGACAGCGTACGAAAACAGGATTCGTTAAGAAAGGTAGAACTCAGGCAAAAGATTCAGGCAAAAAAAGATGAAACCCCCGGCTTTCCGGTGATTCTGGGATATGATACCCTGTTTGTGATATATACGAGAATAGGTTCCTTTACAGTTGCACAAAGAGCTGAGGCAATATCAATTAAAATACAACAAATAGCGGAGAAACACGACTACGACAGCGCCAAACTTACAGTTAGAAAATCAGACGGCACAGAAATATTATATGAAAACACCATTATTATTACAATTACCGAAGAGGATGCCGTATGGAACGAATCCTCAACTGAAATTCTTGCAGAAAAATACAGAAATGTTATAAACAACGCTGTTTTTAAATACAAAGATGACACAAGTTTGACATCCTGGCTTATCAGAATCGGAAAAGTTTTAGTAATATTAATTATATTAATTGGAATAATTAAAGGGCTTTCAAAATTATTTGTTATTATTGATAAAAAAATCCTTTCTCTTAAAGGTACAGTTATAAAAGGTTTAAAAATTAAATCATACGAGTTATGGGATGCGGATAAACAGGTAAAAGCAGTTTTATTTTTATCAAAGATATTTAAATGGTTTCTTGGTTTGCTTCTGATTTATTTTGCTCTGCTGATGCTGTTTGGTGTTTTCCCGGGCACCCGGTATATTGCGGATACACTTCTGGATTATATAATTAAACCGTTCATGGCAATTTTGACCGGGTTTGTTGATTTTATACCAAATTTATTCGCAATTGTTGTAATTGTTATTGTTACAAAATATCTTGTGAAATTTGTTCTTTTTCTTGCAGGTGAAATTGAAAAAGGTAAACTTACAATTTCAGGTTTTTATCCCGACTGGGCAAAACCCACTGCAAATATTGTAAGGTTTGTTTTGTATGCACTTATGTTCGTGGCGATTTTTCCATATTTACCCGGAAGCGATTCACCTATATTTCAAGGTGTTTCCGTATTTATAGGTTTATTGATATCTCTGGGTTCAACTTCTGCGGTGGCAAATGCGGTTGCCGGTATTGTTATAACTTATATGAGACCTTTTAAAGTGGGTGACAGGGTAAAAATAGGTGAAGTAACAGGTGATGTAATTGAAAAAAGTATTCTTGTAACGCGGGTGCGGACAACAAAAAATGAAGACATTTCAATTCCAAACGCTTCTATATTAACAGGTCATACAATTAATTATTCAACATCAAGCGATACACTGGGGCTGATTTTATATACTACCGTAACAATCGGTTATGACGTACCGTGGCAAAAAGTTCAGGAACTGTTAATAAATGCAGCACTTGGCACGGAAGGTATTGACAAGACAAAAAAACCTTTTGTTCTTCAGACAAGTCTTGATGATTTTTACGTTTCTTATCAGATAAATGCATATACGAATCTTCCGAATCAGATGGCACAGTTATATTCGAGACTGCATCAACAGATACAGGATAAATTTAATGAGGCGGGCGTGGAAATTATGTCGCCTCATTACGGGGCTATCCGTGACGGTAGTTCAATAACATTACCTCCGGATTATCTGCCGAAAGATTACAGGGCACCCGAAATAAATGTAAAAATAAATAAGGACAAATAAATTTTTATATGGAAAACCTCTATAATGAAATCATTTCAAATCCCATTATCAGAAATATCATATATCTGATTATAGGTATAGTAATAATTCTGGTTATAGCCGGATTTATCAGGCGTCAGGTATCAAGGCACGTTTCCGATATACAAAACAGATACCGCACCAGGAAATTCGTCACGTTTATCAGTTATATATTAATAATATTACTTGCGACGGTTATATACAGTAATAAACTCGGAGGTCTGACTGTTGCGCTCGGTGTTGCAGGTGCAGGTATTGCCTTTGCACTTCAGGAGGTAATTGTAAGTTTTGCGGGCTGGCTTGCGCTAATGGCGAATAATTTTTACAAAACAGGCGACAGGGTACAACTTGGCGGTATAATGGGCGATGTTATTGATATAGGCATACTGAGAACAACCATAATGGAAACAGGGCAATGGATTAACGGAGACCTTTATAACGGACGAATTGTATTTATAGCAAACAGTTTTGTGTTTAAGGAACCTGTATATAATTATTCCGGTGATTATCCCTTTCTGTGGGACGAAATAAAAATCCCTGTACAATACGGCAGTGATTATAAACTTGCCAAAGAAATAATAAAAAATTCTGCCGAAAAAGTTGT
Source organism: uncultured Ignavibacteriaceae bacterium (assembly GCA_964459055.1). Classification (GTDB taxonomy): domain Bacteria; phylum Bacteroidota; class Ignavibacteria; order Tepidaquicellales; family Tepidaquicellaceae; genus Tepidaquicella. The sequence continues at coordinate 12,225 of CAYWMV010000059.1, forward strand.
AGGTGAATTTTCAGAGAATTCCGAAAAAGCATGGAAAGAAATTGTGAAAAAATATATGATAGAAAATGCCACTACCAAACCTATGATTACAATGACAATAAATGACAACTGGGTTGAATATACATTGCGTTATGTAGTTAACTACAAAGCCCGCCGGATTACAAAGGACCTTCTTTCGGAGGAAATCTTAAATGCTGTTGAGGCTACAAAAGGTAAAGTGAAATTTGCATCGGCAACTTTCCATCTGGTAGAAGCCCCTGAAATTAAAGTAAAAGTAACAAACTCTTAAACGGCATTATTTTACCGGTATAGGCTATTTCCATAAAAGGATTCTTTTACTGAATATTAAGATTTAATATTTCATTTCTAATTATCCTGTTTTACCAGCTCCATCTTCACCGGTTTACTGTCTTCTCCCCAGTATAGTGATGTATGCGGGAAAGGTATCTCAATTCCGTTTTCGTCAAAAGCGTATTTAATTCTTCTTCTGTATTCCCTTCCGATAGCCCATTGTTC
>CAYWMV010000060.1:0-12659 GCA_964459055.1 uncultured Ignavibacteriaceae bacterium
CATTACAAATACTTTTTCTTTCAGACTTGCAGAGTCAATATCTTCTACGTAAGAAGGAATAATAATTGCCGCCTGGGATAAAATCAGCAGTGTATAAACTTCGAGTTTCGTTTTAAAGATTGTGATTATAATAAACCCCGTAAAAAACCATATCCACAGGAAAATTTTATTGACCGACAGTTTTTTAAAGTTAACAAGGTCTTTGAAAAATGCCGGAAGCAGCAATATGCTGAAAGGGATTATCGTAAGCATATAGTGAATGTGATACAGCGGTCCCGATGCTTTAATATTTCCTTCAACTCCGGAAACGGCACGCTCGAAAATATGATAGAAGAAAAACGAGTTGATAAACTCCTGTCCGTACTTGAGGTACATATGGATATGCCACGGCAGGGCAATGGCAATTCCGATTGAAACAAAGACAACGAAATCGGAAAATTTATAACTGATTTTTTTCCTTAGAAGTATTAATGTGATAAAAATTATTATCGGAATAAAGGTGCCGACGAGTATTTTAATCATCAGGCAGGCGCCGAATATTATTCCGAGAATAATATTGTAGGAGAATTTCCTGTTTTCAAGATGTTTAAGGAAAACATAGAATGCCAGCAGAATAAGAAAATTGTAAGGAATATCAAACTGAAATCTTTTAGAGAATACGCTGAATATAATATTGCTCGTGAATATCATTGCCGCGAAATAACCCGCGGCAAGCGATTTCATCTTTTCCCCGATTTTTATCAGCAGATATACAGAAAGCAGTCCGGATATGAAAGGAATAATTTTCAGTACCCAGGCATTCAGTCCGAAAATCAACGTAAAAATATACCCTGCCCATATCATCAGCGGCGGATGTGCGCCCGAATATAAACCTTTCAGCGAATATGAATTTATCGAATGGGGTGTCTGGTCAATGAAATCATTGTGAATATGAATCGAAGCAACTCTCACCGCATACATTCCTTCGTCCCACGGCTGCATATCGGTGGTAAACAGTGCGGGCAATTTCAGAATGCAAAGGATAATTATAATTAACGGAAATATCCTTTTAAAATTCCTTTTGTCATTCAGGTAATCGAAAATCCTTGCCAGATAATCTTTTTCGATGGCTTTTAATATCTTTAATTATAATAAATTAAAAATCGTAACCTATGGTAAATGTATTCCCCGTACCGAAAGTATTCGAATACGGAATGAAAGCATAATCTATATTGAGACCTTTATATTTAAATCCGAGTCCTGCGGAGATACCTTTGTTTTCATAGTTTGTCATATAGCCGGCACGCAGGAAAAGAAAATCCTTGTAGCCCGCTTCGATTCCGGTATGGATATGGAATTTACCGCCGTCAATAACTTTCAATCCTTCCGCAGCGAAAACAAATTTAAAATCCTTAACGGGATAAAAATAGCCTCCTCCGAATCTGACGAGCGTCGGGAGTTTAGTGCTTACGTCTTTCAGTTCGTTCATCGAGCCGATATTTGCTACAACGAAAGAAAGCGCAAGATTGTCTTTTTTATATGATGTACCGAAATCGAAACCGACGCCCGATGCTTCGTCAACATATATTTTTTCATAAAGCAGTTTTGAATTTACACCGACCGAAAAATTTTCGTACAACTGATAGGCGGCAGTCACGCTCAGGGAAAAATTCTGTGAATCGAATTTTTCGAGCGGGGCACCCGGAACCATTCTAACTTCGATGTCGTCCACACCAGTCCTTATCAAACCGACTCCGATTCCGAATTTTCCGAATAAAAATTTCGTGCCGACAAAAGTTGCCTTGTAATCCAGCATTGAAATATTGTGTGAAATCGTGACATTGCTTTTTCCCGAATTAATCAGTGCCGGATTATATAAAATTGAAACTGCATCATCCGATACCGATGAATATGCTTCGCCCATTGCCTGCGACCTTGCGCCTGTACCCGATTTTAAAAAGGATAATCCCGTATTGGCTGAGCCGTCATTCTGTGCATACGAAACGGCTGAAAAAAGGATTATAGTAATGAATAATATGATTATTGTTCTGTACATTATTTTTAATTAAAATTATTACCGGAAAAAATTTTCTTAATACGTTGTACTGCTCTTCCGTGCAGAGCCTGAAAATATCTGTATTTAAACTTTATGCTCATTATTTAAAACTGAAATTAATTCCAAGATTCTGAAGCGGCTGTTTTGTATATGGCTCGAGTTGAAATGAATAGTCAATACCGAGTAAAATATTTTTCGAAAGGATTTTTCTGAATCCCACACCTATTCCGGGTTTCAGCGAGCCGCCGAAATCCTCTTCGTTAAGACCGATTCTGTCAAGTCCGGCGCGAATTTTCAGTTGTTCGGACAGTTTAATTTCGGCTCCTGCTTTCAGATAGTAATACCTTTTTTTGTAATCGGGTGTCGTTTCTGAAGTTTGTTCGCCCGGTTCAGGTACAAACATTGTTTCAAATTCGAGTGAAGCAACTCCAAGATTTTTCGGCAGAAGATAAGACGCTCCGAAGTTCAGCAGAGTCGGAAATTTATCGGTTGTGGATTTTCCGTTTGAACCGTAGATATCAATAGTTTCCCATTTATACTTTGCGGAAATGTCTCTTATGGTAACGCCGAATGCAAGGTCAGGCATCGCTTTATAAATTGCACCTATATCGAACGCAATCGAATTCGTTGTTATGTCATCGAAAAGTTTTGCATAATACAGTTTAAAGCCCAGTCCGAGAGCAAGGTTTTTATCGAGCAGAAATCCCGTACCGAGATAGAACTGATTTTCAAACGTAGAGAATTCTCCGATTTTATTTCCGTCGTTATCGCGTCCGTCAATATCGGTTACACCTGCATTAATCCAGGAGAGCGAAATTCCCGCACCGCCCTGTTCCATCGCAATCTTTTTTGCAACACCGATGAAATTAAGTTTACGGTCCAGCGTAAGAAATGTATAGCCCAGACTCAGGTTTGCATCTTCCTGAAAACAGGATATCGCAGGATTGTAGTATCCCGAATAATCGCCGAATATGTCAGAAACCATAGCATTCCCTTTTGCAAGTCCTCTTGCACCGAATCCGAGCCTCGAAAAACTGCCCGCATAACTTCCGGACTGAGCATATAATCCGCTTGCCGCCGCTAATGTTAATATTATAATTATTATCCTTCTCAAAATCTTATTTATATATTTTTATTGAACATTTATTATTAAACATTTTAAATTAAATATGTTCCGTATCATTCCGTGTATTCCGTTTTCCTGATGCGTAATATTGTTTAAATTCATAATTCATAATTCATAATTCATAATTCATAATTCATAATTCATAATTATTGAAGTACCAGTATTTTTCCCCACACATACTTATCATCATCAACTGCAATTCTGTAAAAATAAACTCCGTTTGCCACAATTATTCCGTTATCATTTTTCCCGTCCCAGATAGTAAACAGTTCGTCGGGGGAATTTCTTGCTGCATTCTGAATTACCGTTCTTACAGGATTCATTCCGAAATCGAATATCTTAATCGTCACACTCGAAGCCGGTTTACCTGTTTTAAAGAAAATCCTTGCAACCTCCGTGGAAGGAGCAAACGGATTCGGTGCAACATAGGATTTTGTCTCGGACGACAAATCAATTTCTTTTATCGCCCTGTATATTTTCCATTTGGCGCCCCAGGGATTGCCTGTCTCAATTGTTCTTACCAAGCCGTCAGCACTTCCGAAATACAGTGTATCGGTACTGTAATTTCCCGAATAAAAACTGCTCGTCCGGACTACATCTTTAGAAACTTCGTCATAAATGAGCGGAGTTTTTACCCAGTCGAATATACCGAATTCAGAGCGCAGTAATCCGTCATCAGTAAGACCGTAAACATATTTGTCATAAGATGAAATACCGTTAGGGGAAGGACCGCTCAGTGTGTATGCCCACGTAAATCCGCCGTCTGTTGTGTATGTCAGAGCATTTGCTTCATTCGGATTTTCCGCTCTTCTTGTTGCCGCCCAGAGTATGGCTTTATTCGAATATCTCTGAATATGGAAATTCACTACGAAATTCCCGGCAACGCGGTTATTTCCGAAGCCCGAATTCAGATAGTTGTATTTCCTCCAGCTGACTCCCCAGTCCGTTGAACGGTTAATACCGTTCGCACTTCCGACAAATAAAGTGGAATCGTTCAGTGCTTCAACCGTAAAAACTCTGTGATTTAGGTTCTGCCTTACGTCGAGAGCGAAATTGTAACCCGTACCTCCGATGTAAATACTGTCGAGGTTGTCGGGCGGTAATAATACTCTCTGCCAGGTAGTTCCGTAATCCGTTGATTTACGCAGACCGCCTGCAAAAGATGTAATCCATATTACATAATCGTTAAGATTATTTTTGTTCCGTGTAACGGCAATATCGTAACTCAAATTCTGCTGGGGAACAACTACAGGCAAAGCGGGTATATTGTTGCTTCCGTACACTATGACAGTATCGGTCAATCCGTCAAGCGGCTGTCCGTATGCGTTCCACGAATTCCCGTAATCGGTTGATACTTTAACTCCCGTACCCACTGCCACATCTTCGCCATTGACTTCCTGAGTTGTTGCGGTTGTAACTACAACTACATTATTCAGAACAACAAGTCCCGAAACGTCATCTTCTCCGAACGGCTGAAGTCCGTAGTAATACTGGAATGTGTTAAAATTATCCAGCGTTCTCATTATTCCCGTTCCCGTTGCAAACCATACCGTATCGCCTTTAAATATAATATCCGTAATAAAATTGCTAATCGGATATTTTGATGTTATGGGCGTAACAACCGTGGCGTTCGGAGAATAGGGGACTTGATTCGATTTTCCCTTCCACTCGAATTTGTAGTCTTTCAGATGATAATCATTCAGTTCGAGAATATTCTGCGAAAATAAATTGCCTGCCGTTAATATTGTTAATATTATTATTAATCTGATTTTCATAATTCAATTTAAGGATTTGGTCTGACGAATTTAATGCTGTCGGCAACGACAACGCTCTGCGCATTTGAATTATCCGTTGCCTGAAAGAGATATTTGAAATATCCGTATGAGGAATCCGCACCGGACGGTAATACGGGATTAGTAAATGAGTATATATTATTTCCGGCATTTGACATCGGAACTCTTCCAATATATAATCCGTTCGGTCTGTAAGCATCAAAATAAACTTCATTAATATCGCATTCGCCGTTCGTATCAATTACCGTTGCTTTTATAGTAAGGTCAAACTGTCCCGTTACAGGTCTGACTACGCTGTCAGGTAAATCCGTGTTCGTAATCACCGGCGGTAAATTCTGCGTGTTTATCACAAAAAATGCGGAATTAATCTGATTGCTTATTAATTCATCTTTGTTATATGCATAAACGGAAAAGGTATATTGACCTACAGAGAGACAGGTAATATTGTTGAATTTTATATTTGCCGAGTAACGACCGTCGCCTGCAGCGGAATCGGGTAGAACACCGTTATCCGCCATATTGTAAAGTCCTGCGAAAGAACCGTCAGGGAAATTTACTTTACATTCAACCCGTTCAATATCGCTTCCGCCGTTTGCCGAAACTTTTACGGATACATTTAAATCAATCAGCGGCGCAAAAGATGTTGTTAAAACAGAATCTTTCGACTTATACAAATCCGAAATCAGAGGTGATATATAAGACGGGTCAATTACGTTGTCCGATTCCTTCTCGCAGGATAAAAATACCACACCGGTAATCAGCATCAGAAAGACACCTGCATATTTTAAATTTATGTATTTTCTCAATTTTTATAAAAATTATAATCTAAAAATATATAAGAAAAATGCCCTATAATAAAGGTAATTTTTTAAATATTTATCTTAAAAACATTTTCCTTTTGAAAACCCGCTTTTATTCACCGCAACGCCGCAAAGTCCGCAACGCACACCCCGTTTTCTCACCCTTTTTCTCATCAGATGAAATTATTCATCGGATGAAAAAAACCACCAACCACCAAAAACTAACCACTAACACTCAATCACCCAATCATCCAATCACCCAATCATCCAATCATCCAATCACCCAATCATCCAATCATTCAATAATTTATACTTTATAAACTTTAAGAACTTTATGAACTTTACAAACTTTTTACTTAATTAGGCTCAACTTAATCACCTTCACAAAATCTCCCGCATAAATCCTGCAGAAATATATTCCCGAAGCCATATTACTCCCGTCCAGAGTTGCTTCGTAATATCCCGCTTCCTGCCTGCCCTCATATATAACTTCAACTTCCTTTCCCAACCGGTCATATACTTTCAGTGTGATGAAAACCGTTTTTGGCAACTGATATTTAATAACCGTAACGGGATTAAACGGATTAGGATAATTCTGCTGTAAATCAAACCTGTCGGGAATTTCCGCAGAAATTGTTTTCACATATATCGAGCCTCCGCAAAAAGTACCGCCGCCGTATATAATTCCGCTTCCGTATTTTATATTGGCGCATAAATCTGCACCGGTCAAAATTCCAATTGATGTTCCGGTCTGGTAAGTCAAAACACTTTGCGAATTTACTACTGCGGCAGAAAATAGAATTAATAAAATTATCAGATGTTTCATTCTAATCTTCTCCTTTCTAATTGTTAACGGTTTTCAGGTTGCTGATTTCATTCATCAGTAAATTCTGAAGTTGCTCAATCTTCTGCAATCTCTCTTTCAGTTCTTCATTTTCAGTTTTTATTTTGTCATTTTCCTCTTCGAGTTCCTGAATCGCTTTCACCATAGGAGCAAGCAGGTCATTGTATCTTAATTCGTATCTGCCGGTATCGTCAACCGTAATCATTCCCGCATTTTCAATCCCATATTCTTTTAAAACTTTCTCTATGTCCTGTGCAATGAATCCGTATTCCGTCTTTTCATTTTCATCATTTTTCCTTATGTAGGAAACTGGTTTTAATTTCGAAATAAATCCCAGTCCGAGTCCTGAAGGCGAAATATTCCTTTTCCAGTTAATGTCGCTTGTAATCGTCCAGGCGACCTGTATTCCCGCGTAAGTTATTCCCGTGTATCCGATTCTCACCTGATTATTTCCGGTGCCGGATGGAACGTCAGCAGACATGCCTATTATGATATTATAACTTCCTGATATTAAATTCAAACCTGCAGAACTACCTATTGCCGTGTTACTGCTTCCCGTGCATTGCATAAGTGCTCTGCTTCCAATTCCGGTATTATTGTTTCCTGTTGAATTTGCATCAAGTGCTTGATATCCAAATGCCGAATTATAATCGCCTGTATTGTTGAGCCTTAATGCAGAGCTACCGAATCCTGTATTATTATATCCTTCAGAATTTGTATAAAGGGATGTATATCCGAATGCCGAATTTGAATAACCTGTTGTATTGTTTTTAAGCGAATGGTAACCGAATGCCGAATTAAAATTTGCGGTATTCAGATAAAGCGACTGATATCCGAAAGCAGAATTACTATAACCTGTAGTCATAGTAAATAATGATTGAACTCCAAATGCAGTATTATCTCTAATGCTTGTTCCGGAATACAAGGATTGATATCCGAACGCTGAGTTATTATAACCTGTTATCAGATTTGAAAGCGTTGACGAACCTACTCCTGTATTGAAACTAGCTTGATTTGATGTCCCGCCAAGCGTAAAATTACCCGAATTTACTCCGAGAAAAGTGTTCTCGCCAGTCGTTCCGCTTCCGAAATAATTGTGCAGAAATCTGTAGTTGCCTTTATAAATAACGCCCGTCTGCGAGCCCGCCGTCATTGTCGTAAACTTCAGACTACGGTTTAAATTCAGAAAGCCGTTTGACTGGCTTACTGTCAGGAATGTTGCGGTCGTATCCTTAATAACAAAATTACCGTTCAATCCGAGTTTTCCTGTTATATCCTGCCCGTAAACATTTAAACTTATTAGCACTGCAATTACCGTTAAAAATAATTTGATTTTCATTTTTCACCTCTTTAATAATTTTTTGTTTTATATTTTCAATTTTTAAATTTAAAATTTTTATTTTCAATACCTTCCAACATCCAATCACTCAATCATCCAATCATCCACTAACCACTAATCACTAATCACTAACACCCAATCACTCATTTAATAAGAACAAATTTCCTCGTCTCGCTGTATCCGTTAGTTACCATCCTGTAAAAATACACACCCGAATTCAATCCGCTTGCATCAAAAGAAATCTCATACGTGCCCGGCTGTAAATATTCATACACAAGAGTCGCCACTTCCCGTCCCGGCAAATCATATACGGTAATCCTTGTATTTCCTGCATTTAACATTTGCCATTTAACCTTTGTCACTGAATTGAACGGGTTCGGATAATTCTGCTCAAGTGAATATTTTTCCGGTACTTCAGCAGAAATTTTCTTGACACCACTGATAATTTCCGAATAAGCGCGCCTCCAGACCGATTTACCCAGAATTCCCGTGAAAACATAATTATTACCTATTAATATTGATCGCGAATTTTGAGAGTAATCATCTAATCCCTGGTTTTTTAGCATCCAATTTGCTCCGTAATTCGTAGAGACGTGTATTCCGCTTGGGGATGCAACGAATACGTTACTGCCAAAAGAAGCAAGGTCAAGCACAAGCGGAGAAATGCCGTTATTAATCTGAAACCAACTTGCACCGTTATTTGTTGACCTGTATATTAATTTTGAAGTTAGGAATCCTGCATAGATATTAGAACTTGTTGATGTAAGACAAAAAACTTCTAATTCGGGTAATCCGGTATTTACGGCAGTCCAGTTTACTCCGTAATTTGTTGTACGATATATTCCGCCTCCAGAGGAAGCAGCATATATGTAATTTCCCGATACGGTCAAATCATTAATGTTAGAGTCCGTGATACCGCTGTTACAGGTACGCCATATTGCTCCATTATCTGAAGAGCGGTAAACTCCCCGATTTTGAGTTCCTGCAAATAAGTAAATTCCTGATGTTGCCAAAGAATTTACATATAAATCACTTAAATTGTTGTTAACCTGAACCCAGTAACTGCCATTATTCGAAGATTTGAAAACACCATCTCCAGAAGTCCCTGCGAATGTATTGGTACCGGAAGTTACAAGAGATTTTACAGCGTAACCTGTCGGATTTTTTACCTGAGTCCAGTTATCGCCGTTATTAGTAGTACGGTGAATGCCTCCGCAATTTGTACCTGCCAAAACATAGTTATTATTTGTAAGAGTAAATGATCTCACAAATTCACTTCTCATACCGCTATTAACCTGATGCCACGTTGTACCGTTATTACTTGAACGGTAAGCGCCGCCGTTTGTCCCTGTAAAAATATATGTTGCCGATGAACCGAATGAATTAACTTGCAAATTGTATATTCCGGAATTTGCCTGCGTCCAGTTATTGCCGTTATTTGAAGAACGGTAAATACCCTGAGTCATTATTCCCGCATGAATATAAGTACCCGAAGCCTGTAAAGCCGTTATAAAGTCAGGCGAAAATCCGTTATTTACTGAAGACCAGTTTTCTCCGTAATCCGTAGAACGGAATATACCGTTTATTGTCCCGGCAAATACATAAGAGCCGTAAGAAATTAATTTACTGACCCATCCACCGCTGAATTTTAAAGTCCAGTTTGCTCCGAAGTTGGTTGTCTTGTACACTCCGTTATTTGCTTCGCCGGCATATACAACATTACCTGTAGCCGAAAGGCATTGAATATAAAAATGTGTTATTCCGCTATTCACGGCTGTCCAGTTTTCGCCATTATTGGTTGAGCGAAATACGCCGGTACCTTGTGTACCTGCGAATAGATATTGACCGTAAACTAAAAGCGCATTAACAAATAAACTTGTTAAACCGTTATTTACAGGAATCCAGTTTTCTCCGAAATCCGTAGAACGAAAAACTCCTGTCCCATATATACTTGCATACAAATAGTTAGGAGTAGTTGTATTTAATATCGCTAAAGAATTTATATTATGACTCGGTAATCCGTTGTTTTTTTCAGACCATGATGCACCGTTGTCTGATGAACGGTAAACACCTCCCTGATTTGTTCCGGCAAAAAGATAAGTACCGTAATTAGTGTAACAATAAGATGTAATATCTGCACCGTAAGGTCCGCTTGTACGGACCCACTGCCCTCTACAATCTTCAATGTTCAATGTGAAAAGTACAACAGTTAAAATTAAAAATGCCGAAATGAAAATTTTCTTTTTCATAATTTTTATATTTTAGTTTTTAAATCAATATTTCTTATTCCAAAAAAAGTATCATTCACCCAATCATCCAATTATCCAATCACCCAATCATCCAATCATTCAATCACTCAATCATCCAATCACCAAATCATCCAATCACCCAATCCGTTGATACTTTATAAACTTTTAGAACTTTATAAACTTTTTACTTCAGCACCGTCATTTTTTTCACATCCTTAAATCCGTTTACTTCAAGTTTGTAAAAATAAATTCCGCTTGAAAGATTCGAAGCATCGAAATCAACTATATAATTTCCTGCCGGTTTGGTTTCATTGACAAGTTTTGCAATTTCTCTTCCCAAAATATCATAAACTGTCAGCGATACAATTCCCGTTTCAGGTATATTGAAGCTGATTTTCGTTACGGGATTAAACGGATTCGGATAATTCTGGTTAAGTAAATAATTCTTCGGAACTTCAAAATTGTTATTTCCGTAATTTGTCAGAATACCGCAGGGAATATCCTGATAAACTGAAGAGTAAACTTCTTCATCTGTCAATGCCCGGTTATATAATCTGAACTCATCCATTTTACCGATAAAACCGGAGGAAGTTGAATATCCGCCTACTTTGAAGCCGGTTCCTGCAGTTAAATTAATGTTAGACTGCGAAACTGTATTTGAGAGAATTCCGTTCTTATATGCTTTTATTACATAAGGAGTTGTGGATGCCTGCTGACAAACAAAAGTAACAACAGTTGGTGCCGGACCTATACCCGTAACATTTACGTCAGTTATCCCTGTCCCTCTTAAAATGAGATTATTCTGCCCCGCCGTGCCGTTATGATAGCATCTAAAACTTATTCCCGCATCTCCGAAAAGATAATATGCAGAACTTGAAGATGATGTGGGAATTTGTATCCACATACTTATTGTCCAGCCTGAAGTTCCTGTGTTCCAGTTCCAGCCTGTTGTTACACCTGAATTTGATAAACCCGTACCGACTAAACAGGTATCAAACTGACCTCCTGTTCCTAATGTAACATTTGACATAGGTGCGAAGGTATTGCCGACACCGGGAGCCGCACAATTTGGAGTAGATGCAGGGGTGGGGTTATTCTCGAACTTGAAGTATAAATTTTCCGGCGGATTTAAAGCCGTGGGAATTATATGCACACCGAAATTCAATAAACTTGCATCTCCGCCGGCATAGGGTACGAACGGACAACCGCCGACTGACCAGATTCTCCTGATGTCCGACATTCCTCCGGTATTGTAAACCGAGCCGCCTGAACCGGTTGCACCGCAATGTCCCACGAATAAAATCAGACTCTTTGCCGGGTCATAAGGAAAAGGATGATTCAGAGTTACTTCCATCCAGCCGCCGGCAGTACTCGATAACGTTGTTGAGGCTGACTGAAAAACAGTATCATAAGGACCGGAATAAAAGGCGCCCGAAGTAAAAGTCGTGATTGTACTTTGCGCAAGAAGAATATGCAGATTTGTATAAGTTCGTGTTCCTGCATTAGAAGTCCGGAAAAATACTTTATCAAAAGAATATCCCGATGGGATTGGAGTCGGTTGATTAATTTCCCCTGCAAGAAACAATGAATTTACCGCTTTCCCGCTAGAAATGTTAAACGGGAACGAGTTTGCTGATGTTCCGTTATTAAAATTGTAATATATTGAGGCAACCGGAATGTCTTTCATTTTATAACCGGCTAATGCATAATTCTGATAATTTAAAAGAAGCATCAATTTACTGTTTTTTACTAATACTTCAGCACCTCCTGCTACTCCTATATGAGAGCCGGTTAAATTAAAATTCCATTGTGCAACTTGCAGTCCGGTTCCTAAGTAAATTTTATGCAATGAATTTATTAAGAAACTTGTATCCTGAGCCCAAATCCACAGAAAAGCTGAATCAGATGAGGAAGTACTGTCAAATCCCATTCCGAATTTTCCGGGTATAGACGAAGTTATTGTTCGCAATAAAACGCCGTTTGTATCATGTAATAAAATATTACTATAATAATCACAATTCCAGAAACCTTTCCTGTTCGGGTCCCACGCTAAAGCTCTCGTGCTACCTCCTGCAAGAGTGATTGTTTTCACTACTCCCATAGTATTAGGCAAAAATCTGTAAAGAGTTGTATTAGCAGGTCCGCCGTAAATGTAAGTTCCGTCAGATGTCAGGTCACGGCAATTACCAATATATGTAACTGAATCGAATAATGTTCCGGGTCCTCCCCCGGGTCCGTTGTCGTTGTATCTGTATATCCATGTACTGTTCCACCTATTAAAATAATATTTTCCGTTGAACCACATTGCACCTAAGGTCCCACCGTTCATACCGCCTGTTCCGGAATAATTAAAATTGAACATTGTCGGATACGGAAATCCTGCCGGCGGGATTGTATCCGCCTGATTTTCCCTACCGTGATTGTTTACTGATGGTGCTATATCTTCCGGATCCTCATTCCCGAAATTGAAATG
>CAYWMV010000061.1:0-11997 GCA_964459055.1 uncultured Ignavibacteriaceae bacterium
AGGCTACTGGCAATATGATTATTTAACAAAGAAATCGGAATGGTGGGAAGGCATAAACAGGATTTATGATATTCACGGTAATGTTAAAATCAGAAATCCGGAAGAATTTCTGAAGTTCATTCCTGCCGAAGAAAAGAAACACATAAAGAAAATTCAGGAAAGCATATTAAAAGGTAACACGGAAGAAATTACTCATCGCATAATATCATCAGCGGGAAATGAAAAATATCTTCTGACGGCGGTTAAACCTGTCCGGGATGAAGCGGGAAATATAAAAAAAGTTCTGGGAATCTCGGTTGATATCACCGGGAAAGTGGAATCAGAAATCAAACTGAAACAATTATCCGATGAAATTCAGAAATATAACAGCAGTACGGAAAAATTTTATTCGATAGTTGCCCACGATTTCCGAGGACCTTTCACAGGACTTCTCGGCTACACGGAAAATCTGGATATTGAATTTCCCGTATTAAGCAGGTCGGATATACATAATTACGTGAAAGTAATTAACGGGGCATTAAAAACGGTTTATAATACAATCGAAAATTTGTTGCAGTGGTCGAAAATTCAGAGGGGAAAATTGCTTTTTAATCCCGAAAAAGTTGACCTTTTCAACATAGCGGAATCTGTTATTAATATGCTGAAATCCGATGCGGTAGCAAAAAACATAAATATTGCTAATGACATAAAAAAAGACAGTATTGTATTCGCCGATGACAATATGATACGTTCCGTGTTTCACAATTTACTGTCAAATTCAGTTAAATACTGCAGTGAAGGCGGAAGCATAATCTTCAGCGCCGAGGAGAAAAACAGTTATTATGAAGTGTCGGTAAGTGATACGGGTGTGGGTATGAAACCGGAATTCATTAAAAGCCTTTTTAAAATTGAACTTCCTTATGTTACGCTTGGGACAAGAAACGAAAAAGGTTCAGGTCTGGGTTTGCTGCTGTGCAACGAATTTATACACAGGCATAATTCAAAACTTCACGTCAACAGTGAAGAGGGCATCGGAACCACTGTTTATTTTAAACTCAAAAAATCAAAATAAAATTGGTTTATACGAGACATTTTGAATTAAATGAAGCAAGAAATATTTTAATTTCCTTAATTCCGAAATTAAAGAGAATTTCAATTTTAAAACGAATACTCGACAATAAAAAGATTTCCGAAGAAAAGTATTTTTTTATGGGGAATCTCGGGAAAAACGGTGACGGTGATTATCCTGAAGAAATGTACGAAATAACGGAATTGATTTCTTCTATAATACAATCGGGTATTCAGATTAAGAATCTCGATTACGGTCTTATTGATTTTCCGCACATTAGGAGTTCGGGAGAGGAAGTGTTTTTGTGTTATGAATTGGGGGAATCCACGATTGAATTCTGGCACGGGTTGAGCGAGGGTTATGCCGGCAGGAAACCCGTCGCCCTTTTATGATTATTGTTTTTCCGTTCTGCGAATATATTTTCGGAAAGTATGTAAAAATATTTATATATTCTGAATTATAAAAATATATGTCAGTGTAAAATAATAACAGTTGCCTGGTGAGTTGCTGAAATATTGTGAACGGAGGGTGATGATTTTTTCCCGATAAATTAATTTTTAATAACGTTAATTTATCAAATTATTATTGTTATATTATATAAATTATTCAATATGAAAAAATATTTAATTGTTCTGTTTCTTGTAATTTCATATTCTTTATTCGGTCAGGAAAACAGCAGTTTTAAGTTTGCATTTTTTACTGATATACATCTTCAACCCGAAAAAAATGCACCCGACGGATTTAAGAAAGCAATTGACAGTGTTAATAATCTCGGAGTGGACTTTGTTATATTCGGCGGAGATAATATAAGAGATGCCCTTGGGCAGGATTTTGAAAGAACTAAACTGCAGTTTAATCTGCTGGATTCGATGCTGAAGTTTTTCGATATGCCCGTTTATTTGACTATGGGAAATCACGATGTATTCGGATTATACGATAAGAGCGGCGTGGATGAGTCGCATCCCGGGTTCGGAAAAAAATATTTTGAAAAAAGGATTGGCGACAGGTTTTACAGTTTTGACCATAAGAATTATCACTTTATAGTACTGGACGGTATAGGATTCAAAAAACACGAAAGAAAATATTATGGATATGTTGATGAGGAACAAATTGAATGGCTTAAAACAGATCTTGAAAAAACCGGAAAGGATAAACCCGTAATAACATCCATTCATATTCCGCTTGTTACAATATTCGGTCAGGTTATCGGAGG
This sequence comes from uncultured Ignavibacteriaceae bacterium, assembly GCA_964459055.1. Lineage (GTDB taxonomy): Bacteria > Bacteroidota > Ignavibacteria > Tepidaquicellales > Tepidaquicellaceae > Tepidaquicella. Next base: position 2,262 of record CAYWMV010000061.1, read on the forward strand.
TTCGCTGAATCCTAACGACAGCGGTTATGCGGTTGTTAATTCGGGAAAAGTCGTTGAAATTTTCAGGGAATATAATGTTAAACTTGTTCTTCAGGGACATCTTCATTACATTGAAGATATTTTTATCTATGGAACAAGATATCTTACGGGAGGTGCTGTTTGCGGGAAATGGTGGAACGGACCAAATATGAATATTGAAGAAGGTTTTATGCTGATATCGGTTGAGGGAGAGAGCGTGAAATGGGATTATATTGATTACGGTTGGGAGGTAAAATAAAAACCGTTATTATATTTTATGGACAATAATGTATTATTTGCATTTGCTTTAACTTTATTTGCCGGGCTTTCGACGGGAGTAGGAAGCACTATTGCTTTTTTTGCAAAAAGAACAAATACTAAACTGCTTTCAGGGTCACTCGGATTTTCAGCAGGCGTTATGATTTACGTATCTTTTGTAGAAATATTTTCAAAAGCACGGATTAATCTCAGCGAGGCAGCGGGTGAATTTAACGGTTTTGTTATAACGACAGTTTCGTTTTTTGCCGGTATGGCACTGATTGGAATAATTGATAAACTTGTACCGTCTTATGAAAACCCGCACGAGCCGAAGGACATTGAAGAGTTAAATAAACCGGATTTAAACAGTTCAACTAAAAATCATCTTTTAAGGATGGGATTGTTTTCTGCACTTGCAATAGGCATTCACAATTTCCCTGAAGGACTGGCAACATTTACCGCAGGTCTTAAAGACCCCGCACTCGGAATTGGTATTGCTTTTGCTATCGCAATACACAACATCCCTGAAGGTATTGCCGTTTCTATTCCGTTGTATTACGCTACGGGCAGTAAGAAGAAAGCATTTCTGCTTTCATTTTCATCCGGACTTGCCGAGCCGATAGGTGCGATAATAGGGTATTTTCTTCTCCTTCAGTTCTTTAATGAATTTACATTTGGAATTTTATTCGCGGCTGTTGCGGGAATTATGGTTTTTATTTCTCTGGATGAATTGATTCCAACTGCGGAAAAATATGGTGAACATCATATAGCAATTTACGGACTGATAAGCGGAATGATTGTTATGGCGGGAAGCCTTTTGCTGTTTGCATAAAATTATTTTCCCCGCTTTTCGTTATTCAAAGGAAAAGCGGGGAATTTAATTATTTTTTTTCCGGAGGAGGAGCCGGATGAGGAGGAAATTTTGGTTCTGAAATATCTTTTATAATCTTTTCCAATTTTAGTTTTTGCTCATCATTGCAAATCATATTTATCCTGAGAAAATGGTTGAATATTTCCTTTTCAATTAATGTCTGATACTGACCGATTTCCGTGAATAATGTTCCGACCTTTACCGTGTCAGGTTCGGGCACGGAAATTTCCGAAAGAATCTGTTTCTTTTTTTCGTTTATCTTGTCGGCGAAGTTTTTCATTTCATTTTGATGTTTCGTCCTGAATTCGTTGAATTTTTTCATCTGTTCTTCATCAAACTGCAATTCTAATCCCAGCATTTCAAATCTGCCGATTCCGGGTGATTTTCTATCCGGAAGATGAGGAGGCTGATGTACTAAAATCTCGTGATGAGGTTTTCTGCTTAAATGAGAAATCCACATCCCTGCTACCGTTCCCAGATTAATAATTACAAGGATTATTATAATCCGGATTAAAATTTTGTTTTGTTTGAATACGTCCATATATTTAATAAGTTGAGTTTTCTGCCGAGTAAAATACTTCATCGCTTATTACTTCGATTAAATCCTGTCTGTTGTAAGTTGCGTCAGTATTTGAACTATTCAGTCCGTATAAAACCGTGAAAATATTTAACAGGACCAATGCAATAATAAGTGCGGGTTTTAAAATCCGTCCGAATCTGTTTTCTTCCTGCTTTAAATTTTCTTTCAATTTTGCTGTCAGCCGCGTCTGATAATAATAATCATATTCCGGAGAAATTTTTTCTTCAAGCAGTTCCATGGTTATTTCGATATTTTTTTCTTTTTCTTTCATCCGATTGTTTAGACGTTTTAATTAATAATATCCTTCTTTAAGAAAAAAGTTCGTTGTAATGCTTATTAAGTTTCTTTTTAAGATTTGCTTTACCCCGGCTGATTAATGACTCAACTGCCTTGGCTGTGGTTTTCATAGTTTCGGAAATTTCTTTATAACTGAATCCTTCAATTTTATTTAATGTCAGTGCAATCCTCTGATTTTCGGGTATCATAGCAAGAGTTTTGTATAATGCGTTAAATCTTTCTCTTTTTTCAATATCAATTCCAAAGTTGCTGTTGTCTTTGTTTCCCGTGTCATCCGGTTCAATGTTCCTGTTAAATATCGCGAATCTTTTTTTCCTGTTCTTTTTCCTTATCAGGTCGATTGATTTTGAAGTTGCAATGCGGTATATCCATGTTGATAATGCGCAATCCCCTTTGAAATTCTTAAGTGATTTGTATATCTCTATAAATACTTCCTGAGCCGTATCCTCGGCTTCCTCCCTGTCTTTAAGGAATCCCATACAGATGCCTCGTACTTTAACCTGATATAACTCAACAATTTCCGTTAAAGAAAATTGCGGTTCCTCTTTAATTTTCTCTGGTATCAATGTATCGGCTTTTAATTCCTGTGTTAAAGTATCGTCCATCAATAATAAGGACGTTTTTAAATGTAATTACCTTCGCAGTCTTATTAGAAAGTACAGTTGGTTTTCATTTATTAAATCGTTGTATCGGTATTATATACCCGCCTGTTATCAGATATTATAATTTTTCGTTTATAATCTTAGTATAATATTCCCTTGGTGATATTATTTCAGTTTTTCCGTATCTTTTCAAAGACAGCAGGTCCTTATCACCCGTTATTATGTAGTCTGCATCTGTGAATTCGGCAATTTGAAGTATGTTATTATCATCAGCATCTCTGCAGATATCAGGGACTTTATTTCTTGGTTTTATTTTATAAAAATATGTATCGATGTATTTAAAAAACAGATTTTTGTCTTTGATTTCTACTTTGAATTTACGTATAAGAATTCTGTCAAGTTCTGATATTATATAATCTGAAATGAATATATTATCGTGCACAATGCAATGTTCGAAAATTCTATTTGACAGACCTTCAGTTAAAAATGCGGAAAGAATAACATTAGTATCAAAAACAATTCTCATTTCAGATTTCTGTCATTAAAAATGTCATCATCTGTTAAATATCCGGATTTTACTGCATAAGGAATAAGTTTTTCTCTTACCTGCTGAAAATCTTTAACTGCAAGATATTTTTCGAGTGCGGCATTAACAATATCACTTTTAGATAATTTATATTTTTTTGCGACAGTGTTAAGTCTGCTTCTTAGAGCGGGCTTTATACTTATTGTTAGAATTTCTCTCATATTTTGTAATAATATTTAATACAATGTAATAATTATTATTACAATAATCAACATAAAGAATTAGCAAAAGTATTTAGAAAGAGTGAACAGACTATTTAATTACTTTATCAACTTTAAGAACTTTAAACTTTACAAATCATAGATCCCGGCTTGTCGGGACTTTAAGAACTTTAAGAACTTTAAGAACTTTATAAACTTTAAGAACTTTATAAACTTTATGAACTTTATAAACTTTATGAACTTTAAAAACTTTTAACTTACTTCGTCAGAATCATTTTCCTTACCTCAATGAAATTTCCTGCCTGCATTTTGTAAAAATACACTCCGCTTGCCAGATTGCTTCCGTCGAACATAACCGAATAAGTTCCGGACTTTAATATTTCATTTACAAGAATCGCTACTTCTTTTCCGAGCAAATCAAAAACTTTTAATGTAGTCATTCCTGAATTTGCAATTTTAAATTTAACATTTGTAATTGAATTGAACGGGTTTGGATAGTTCTGTTCCAGAGAATATTCCTCCGGGATTTCTGTCCCAATATTTTTTATAGAAGTCATAAAATACGGCAATGTCCAGTTCCACGTTTGAGCAATCTCGGGTGCACCGAGCACTCTGTCATAAATTCTGAATTCATCGAGTTTCATATTCTGCGAAAGTGATGAAGCGAAAGTCGAATGTGCCCCGATGAGAAAAGGTCCGTTTCCGAGTACAAGAAAACTGCTTTGCGGAACTGTTAATGATAAAGAACCGTTTTTATAGACCTTAATTGCCGATGCAGCAGGGTCATATACAATGTGAATATAATACGTAAGACCTTTTACAACAGGAATTCTTACATCGGACATTCCCGTACATCTGAGCATTATTGCCGTGTCAGTCGTACCCATACCGCCGCTGCCGCCGTAGTAACATCGAAAATTGTTTGCAGATACATCTCCGAAAAGATAAACGGCATTTGTAGGAGTCGTTCCGAGAGAAATATTGCTGACCCAGAATCCGATTGTCCATCCGGTCTGAGGCAAACTCGCCGCCCATTTTGTATTCACAAAATGGTCACTTCCCGTTCCCCCTCCTCCGACAAGTGCACTGTCAACCATCCCTCCGTTTTGCAATGTATGCCCGGTTATTAATGCATTTCCGATTCCGTAACCAGATACTGCGTAGTTCGGAGTAGTATTTACGCCGTCATTAAACTTATAATACAATATTTCCGGTGAATACAGCCACGCATAAATATCCCAGTTAATTCTGAATTTATTTTCGCTTGTCGCATTTATTGATGGATTAACAAGACTTGTTATTTTAATTCTGCAGTCATTTGAAAGTGTAGAAGGAACAAGCCAGTTATATTCACTTGAATCAGCCGGATATGAATCCGATATTAACTGCCATGTACTTCCGTTGTTCAGTGAGTATTCGATTTTTATATTTCCTGAAACAGCATTAGACCAGATAATCTTTTTATATGAATTTCCTGCCCAGATTTCCCTGCCTTTCGGAGAAATAACTTTCAGATTAAAATTATCACCGCCGTCAGTGGTTTTCATTATCAGTCCGCTGCCTCCGACCGCAAATCCTGTTTTTGCATTTACAAAATGAATATCTTCAACTGACTGTGTTGTTCCCGTATTCATCAACTCCCACGTAAGACCTCCGTTTAAGGTTTTAATTAATGCACCGCCTGACCCGCCGGCGTAACCGATCATTTTTGTAGCAAAGAAAATTGTATTCAGATTTGCTCCCTCAGCATATGAAGAAGTAATAGTAATTCCGCCGTTTGTTGATTTTCTTATCGTGCCGTAATTTGCCGATATGAAAACAGTATTATTTGATATAGCGTGAATTCCCCAGGAATTATTTACCGTGGATAAATTTAACGTAGTCCAGTTCAGTCCGCCGTTATTTGTTTTGTATGCTACTCCGCCCTGTCCCGATACATAGCCTGTATCGTTCGAACTGAAATCCAATGCCAGTAATGAATTTGTGCTGACATTTAAATTTGTAAATGTATTTCCCCCGTCAGTTGATTTTATAACTATTCCCTGATTTGTGCAGCCATACAGAATATTTTGTGAAGGTGCGGAAATTGAATATATTGTAACACTAACACCCGGGGAAAGAGCAGTCCAGTTCAGACCGCCGTTAGTTGTTTTTCTTAAAGCACCATTGTCGCCGCAGAAATAACCCGTATTGTAATCAAGAAATTCAATCTCCCTTACAAATCCTGATATTCCCGTAGTTTGAACTGTCCAGTTCAAACCGCCGTTTGTGGTTTTTGCCAGATATCCGCTATTTCCTCCGGCGTAGCCGGTTGATTCATTAATGAAAAAAACTGAAGACAAATAAGATGCAGTTCCGCTGTTAATTGTCTGCCAGCCGGACTGGCTGTAAACCGAAGTGCTGAAAAAACATAAAACAAATAGTGTTAATAATATTTTTCTCATATTATTTATTTTTGTTAACGTAAATTACAAAAAAAATATCAGATACAAAAGAGTGGAATTGTGGCTGAAATTCTGCCGGTGATTAAGATTAAAATAAAAAATCCCTGACCGGATCAGGGATTTATTTAGTAAAAACAAATAACTTTTTGAACTTTATTATTACTTCACAAGTGTCATTTTTCTTATCTCGCTGAAATTATCCGATTGCAGTCTGTAAAAATAAATTCCGCTCGACAGAGTTGAACCGTCAAAGGTGTATTCATAATTTCCTGCTTTAATATTTCCTTTAAATAATTCGCTAATAATTCTTCCGGAAATATCAATGACTGTTAAAGTCGCATTTGAACTTACAGGGACTGCAAATCTGATTTTCGTTACAGGATTAAAAGGATTTGGATAATTCTGCTGGAGTTCAAAATCAGAAGGATGTTTTGCTGAAATTTCCCTGATTGATGAAGTATTGGAAATAATTATTTTTTTGTTGGCTGCATAATTCCATAAATCACCTCCCGAGTTACTGTTAAGATTCACGGCATTCCCCGTAGCATAAATTGTATCAAGCCCTGTTGTTGAAGGAGCAGTATAACTAAATGGTACTGACACCGTACCGGAGACGAATGTTATAGGTGAATTATGTGTAAGTTCACCGTCCTGTGAGCGCAACTGGTTATTTGCAGGTGAGAGAGAACCTCTGTCAACGGCAATATCAACCCCTGCTCCTGCCTGCGACGAATTGCTTACCGTCAGAGTGAACTGGGCAGTCTGACCCGGATTCAATGTATCGGGTCCTGTAATAGTAACTGTGGTTGAAGCAGAAAAGCTTGGCGAGTGGCAGCTGCATCCTGCACTTGCAGATTTCTTTGTCCTGCCTGTAATTCCTGTAGAATAAGCATATACAATGGCAGTTGATACGACAATTAATAAAAATACGGCAATTACTGCTGTTAGATTTTTGTAGATTTTGTTCATATTTTAAAGTTGAATTTACTTTATGAACAAAATACCTATTGTAAAAAGTTCAAAAAAATATATGTTTTATAGATAATAAAAGAATGATGAAATGGGCAGAGGCGTAAAATATACGCCTCCGCTTTATTCAGTTTTTTTATTTATGAATTGTAATATTCCCGCCCATTGTACTGCACTTTATGCTTTCCCCTCCGCCGTTAATCTGACCTTTAAGAGTATTCTCGGTTTTCTTTTCGTTCGTTAAGTCGAAATCTACTTTAATTTCACCGCTCATTGTATTTAATTTTAAATCTGCTTTAGTACCGGATGGAATTTTCAAATCAACATTTCCGCCCATCGTGGTTAATTTTATTCCCTTATTTTCCCCGGAATAGACAACATCAACATTTCCGCCCATAGTAGATACTTTTATTTCGCCGTCAGCAGATATAATGTCCACTTCTCCTCCTGCTGTACTGACATCAACATCTCCCGAATGATTATTAACCGAGATAGTTCCGCCGGCAGTTTTAACATCGAGTTCGCCTTTTGTATTGTTTATTTTAATATCTCCGCCTGCAGTCTTAAAATCTATTTTCCCGTTTATATTTTCAGCAAGTAAGTCACCACCGGCAGTTTTGATGTCAATGTTGAAGTTTGAAGGGACTAATATTTCAGAGGAGAGATTGACATTACCGTTACTGTTCTTTTCTTCGAGTTTTACCTTAACATTGATATTCCCGCCCGAATTTCCTTCTTCGATATCAAGGATATCTTTAAATTTGTCATCACCTTTAATGGTGATTTTAACCTGATTATTTTCCCAGGTTTGAACTTTAATATTTCCTGCAATGATACTGTAATCCAGTTTTTTATTGGATTCAGTGTCATATGTTTTTTCAAAAATTGTATTTTGAGCAGATAACCCTCCGGTGATTAAGAAAGCACCGAAAAGGACAAGGATAATTTTTGTTAATGTTTTCATGGCGTTCCTTTCATTTTTTTATTTAAATATACGATTATTAAATAAAAATGTTTCTAAAAAAAACAGAGACAGATATATTTCTGTCTCTGCAAAAATTTTCGCAATGATTTATTTAATGCTTACCTGAATTTTGCAAGAATATTCTTATCAACGGCGTCCTTGTGAATCGTAATGCCAAGCATTTTCAGTTTAACATAATCTTCGTGATAGAAATAAAACCCAACTGGTTCCAGATTTCTCGCGCCGGAACCCGAATCTTTAATTAAATACCAGTCTTTTCCGTTTCGGGTCGTGTATCCAACCAGATGAATACCGTGGTCATCTCCGGTAGTGCCATTATCAAATCTCATTTGTCTCGCATATTCGTCAATATAATCCGAAGGAATATCGAAAGTCGGAACGATTGCCACTTTGCTTCTTGAATCATAACCTGTCTCTGATACGTCACCTCCGATTGCCATTGTATAGCCGTTTCTGATTGCATTTTTTATTATTTGCATATATTCGTCAAGCTGTACATTGTAATATTCTTTATTGTGCCACCAGTTATCGGCGACTGTATATTCAACCTGCTGATAATAAGGCTGCTCGAGAATTGATATTACATCTATGTAGTCACCAAGATTTAAATCAACAACCTCTTTCAGAAATTCTTTCGGAGTGTATTCTTTACCTTCAAAATCAAATTTTTCCGGTGGTGTTCCCATATAATAATTCAGAATTGTCTTAATTGTATTTACAACCTGCTCTTCATTCCAGGCATTGTCACGTTTTACGGTTTCAAGATATGCTTTCATTTCACTGTACAATTTTCCGTGGTCATATACAGTTTGTCCCGGTTTTAGTCCCGTAAATATATCATAAGGAACAACACCGTATTGTTCATAAATTCTTCTGACGGCATTAGACTGGGAACCTTCTCCAAAATGCATATTGCCTCTTGCTTTCACCCAACCCTTGGCTTTTTCAACATATTCCCAGTATGCTGTCCACATTTGTGATAGTTTGATTTTCCTTTTGTGTATTCTGTAAACTTCAGATTCAAAAAGGGAAGTTGTACAGAACGACCAGCACGTTCCCGTTAATCCCTGATTAATCGGCTCATTAAACCACTGATACGTGAAGTCCGTCAGGTTTTTCGGGATATCCATCCCCGAAAAATCAAGTTTAAAAATCTTTTTTTGTTCTTTTGGGTCTGTTTTGAATTCGGTTGCATTCTTTTGAATTTCGTCATAATAAGGACTGAATCTGTCTATAAATTCGCCTTTGTTTTTTTCTTGCTGAGAATAGGCGGGAATCAGAATAAAAAAAGAAATTAGCAGCAGAACGGTAATTTTTAGCGGTTTCATAATTTTTGATTTTAATTTATTGTATATAACAAAATTAAACAAAACAAACGATATATTTTATGAAAATAATCTGTTCGCAATTTAAATATTATAATTTTTATAACTTAAAATCGTTGAAGTGAAAGTGAAATTTGTAAGTATTTTCTATTTAAATGAGCTGAACAGAAAAAACAAATATAAAAATCACATTTCAAAAATTCTTAATTCAAAATTCTTAATTCAAAATTCATAACTAGGCGAAGCCTGAACCAAAATGTTTTATATCTTAATAAAATCTGCGTTAATCTGCGTAATCTGCGTGCCAAATTCGTAATGCTTACCTTGTGACTTGTCACTTTTCAACTTGTTACTTTTAACTGTTGTGTTCCGTGTTATTCCGTTTCAATCCGTGTCCATCCGCGTATCTAATGCGTAATGCTGGTGTTCCGCGATGTTCCGCTAATCCGCGTTTTCCGCGGTCTAATAAATTTTGCCGGTTTGCGCAGAATTTAAAAACTAATGGAATAACCAAGCCAAGCCAGAACCAAAATGTTTTTATATCTTAATAAAATCTGCGTTAATCTGTTTAATCAGCGTTAATCAGCGTGCCAAATTCGTAATGCTTGACTTGTTACTTTCAACTTGTCACTTGTCACTG
>CAYWMV010000062.1:0-11947 GCA_964459055.1 uncultured Ignavibacteriaceae bacterium
TGCTTATATAATTAATGATACGTTACTTATGGAACAAATCGGTGAAGAATATACAGAGCATATGATTAGCAGAACTCTGTATTACGACAGTCTTTCACATCTATTGTTTAATCGCTCCGTGAATCAGATACTTCTGATTCATTCAAGTTTAATTAATTCGTTTTATCTCGAAAGACTAATAGTTTGGTATAAAACCAATAACTGGAATTTCATAACTCTTGAGGATGCCCTGAAAGACCCTGTTTATAAATTTAAAGACAATTATATCGGTAAAAAGGGACTCGGCTGGCTTGAAAGACTGGCATATCCGAATTAGCCATTCAGTAATTCAGAAATTATTTCATTAGTTTATAAATTCTGCGTAAAATGGCAAAAAAAGTTACAAGTATAAAGTGACAAGGTTAGTATTACGTATTCAGAACGCAGTTACTGCGGATTTCGCCAAGCCGAACAAGTAAACAGACTCACAAAGATTTCGGAATTCCGACTCATCCGATGAACAAGTTTATTGGATGAGAAAAATCGATCCCATCTTGTGAAATACAAATAATAATATATTAATAAATGGTAAGAATTTGTTATTTACCAATCATCCTCTGCTATGTGTTTCTTGTCACTTGTCACTATATTAATTATTCGTTATTTTTAATGAAATTTTACAAATATGAACTACAGAGTCGGATTTGGTTACGACGTGCACAGATTTGCCGTAAATAGAAAATTAGTCTTAGGAGGAGTTACAATTCCTTATAAAAAAGGACTGGAAGGACACTCGGATGCGGATGTGCTTTTACATTCAATATGTGATGCTTTACTCGGTGCGGCAGGATTAAAAGATATAGGTCATCAGTTTCCAAATACGGACAAGAAATACAAAAATATATCAAGTATAATTTTACTAAAAAATACATTTAAACTTTTAAAATCCGGTAAATGGAAAATAGTAAATACAGATTCAATGATTATTCTTGAAGAGCCGAAAATATACAGTTATACCGATGCAATGAAACAGAACATTTCACAAATTCTTAAGACTCAAAACATTTCAATAAAGGCAACAACTTCGGAAGGGCTGGGATTCACGGGTCAGAAGAAGGGGTGTGCCGCATACAGCACCGCCTTAATATACAGATAATTTATGCCAGAGATTCTACAGAATATTGACGTACAATTATTTTATTTCATAAACGTAACACTTGCGAATCCGGTTACAGATAAACTTATGCCATTTATAACCGAACGAGAGCACTGGTTTATTTTTTTCGTCATTATGTGGTTCGCTATGCTTTTCAACGGCGGAACCAGAGGAAAAATTGCTGCAATATTAATATTAATTACCATAACAGTCAGCGACCAGACAAGCAGTTCGATATTAAAAGATTTTTTTGCAAGAGTCCGTCCTTGTAATGTACTTGAAGGAGTTCGTCTGCTGGTTAACTGCACGGGTTCATATTCCTTCCCTTCTTCGCATGCAGTCAATCATTTCGCGGGTGCTGCAATGCTCGGGCATTTTTTTCCTGAATACAGAATAGCTCTATACGGCGGGGGATTTCTTGTTGCAATATCAAGAGTTTTTGTCGGGGTTCATTATCCGTTTGACACGCTCGGAGGGATAATTATCGGAATGTTAATCGGATTCATTATCGTTCAACTCTGGCTTTTATTAAATAAATATCTGAAGATTGAATATAAAAAAATCTAATGATATAAAAAAAAATAAATCCGGAAACCGCTTTAAGGTTTTCCTGTTGTGTGCACTAACAGGAATATTAATGGGACTGGCATTCCCCCCTTTCAATTTAAATTATACCGTCATCATAGGGTATGCTATATTTGCCGGTATCATACACAACGCAAGAAGTTACAGGCAATTATTTATAAGGTCATATATTATATTTTTGTTTTTTGAACTGATTGCGCTTTCCTGGATTGCGTTAAGCGGTATGAGAGAAAGTGCAGACAGGTTTCTGATATTAGGAGGCTCGCTTACTATTCTTATCCATTGTGTTATAAATCTGATTCCCGTTTTTTTTTATTACTTTATATTCCGTAATTTCAGAATCAGGAAAGACACTCCAAATAATTTCGCTCTGATATTTTTTCCTTTTATTTTTATCGCATACGAGTTTTTCATGTCTCTTACAGAAGTAAGTTTTCCCTGGCTGACAACAGGGAATGCTTTTACTACTCTCCCCGAAAAAATTCAGTTTGCAGATATCACGGGAGTATTCGGAATTTCAATATGGGCATTATCCCTGAGTGCATTATTTTATTACATGTTTTATCTTCTGCGTTGTCCTTCCGGTAATACAAAAAATGTTTTATCGCGTAAACTTCTTACAACGGCTGTTCTGATTATAATATTATTCACTTCCCCGAATTTTTATACACATTTTTCAAAAGCCGAGTTTTTATATACTAAAAACGAAAATTCAGATACTGTCAAAATTGCGATAATCCAGCCGAATATAAATCCGTGGGTAAAGTGGGGAACGAAATCATCAGACCTTATTCAGACTTATGTTGAGTCAATAAATAACATTGCCGCGAAAGACACTTCCGTAGAAATGATTGTATTTCCCGAAACTGCTGTAACTTTTTATCTGCTGCATCCGAGTTTCAGGGATAAACTTCAGCCTCTGAAAGATGCTGTTGAAAGAACAGGAATACCGGTGCTAATCGGTTTTCCCGACCTTGAAATTTATAAAGATTCCGCCCGTATCAGACCGGATTCCAGGCAATTATCAAACGGGAATTATTATGATGTATTTAATTCGGCAGCACTGCTCGTCAAAGGATTAAATGAAAATACATATCAGAAATATGCCAAGAACAAACTCGTCACGGGAAGCGAACGTATGCCTTATCAGGAAAAATTAAAATTTTTAAAAAATCTGATTTCGTGGGGTGTCGGGATAAGTTCTTATCAGACCGGACTCGATACTACAATTTTTTATTTAAATGATAAATTAAAATTTAATGTTGCAATTTGTTATGAATCAATTTATCCGGATTTCTTTTCAAAGTTCGTAAAAAAGGGAGCGGAGTTCAGTGTGATAATAACAAACGACGGCTGGTGGGGAAAACTTCCCGGAACATACCAGCATAACCGGTTTGCAGTGCTAAGGGCAATAGAAAACAGGAGATGGATTGTTAGGAGTGCCAATACGGGTATATCAGGTGTAATTGACCCTTACGGTAATTTATATGAACAAACAAATATAAACGAAAAAGCTGAGATAATCACAAATATAGGTCTTCGCAGCGAAAAAACCTTTTACACATTACACGGTGATTACGCCGGAAAAATTTCGATTTACATTACATTAATTATAACAGCAGCGGGAATAATCATTAAGTTTTTCAGACGGGGAAAATAATACGAACATTTATACTGATGTTACCGTTATTGAATCACTACGGGATATTAAAACTATTGTTAGTTCGGCTTGACCGGTTAATTGAATTATTGCTTATCTTTATTTTTATTTTGTTTTCGCTTTTTAAATTCTTCTTCTATTTCTTCAAAATAATCATCTATACTTTTAGGCAAATCAATATCTTCAACTTTCTTAAAGGGGAGCGAATCATCTTCTGTGGTTTTCTGTTCCGGTTCCGGTGATTTTTTTTCTCCGATTTTATTTATATATGATTTTAAATCCTCAAGTGTGTCGTCTTTTTCAGGTTGAATTACATTTTCATCCAGGGATTTAAAAGGTAACTCGGGTTCCTTTTCAACAGGTTTTGAAATAGGCGGTATTATTTCACTTGCCTTAATATCTTCAATATCTTTTTTCGTAATTTCATCAGCATTAAATTCGTCGGAATATTTCTGCATTATTTTTTCAAACTCTTTTTTCTTGTCCTCGTAAGTAAGACCCTCAGTATAACTATCTACCTCTTTTAATTTGAAATCCTTTTCCGTATCCGTGAATTTAATTACGGGAGGAGGTAATTTAATTTCCGCTTCGGGTAATTTAATTTCCGCTTCGGGTAATTTGATTTCCGCTTCGGGTAATTTGATTTCCGGCTCGGACAATTTAATATCCTTAAATACGGCTTCTTTAATTTCTCCGGAAACTGTATCTTTTTCCTGCTGTAGAGTTACAGAAGATTTTTCTATTTCCGGTATTGTAATATTTTCTGATTTTCCGGCAATCACGGGTTCAATTTCTTTCGGCTCTTCAGAAATTTTCCCGTCCGCTTCTTCCATATAACTGTCCTTCAGTTTTCTATAAACTTCACTGATGGGTATATTGTCTTCTTCTGTTTCAGCGATTTCAATTTCGGCGGGAGATTCTGCGGGGGGTACAGGAAGAATTACCGTATCCTTCAAGCCGGTTATACCTGCCGATTCTATCTCATCTTCCTTTATTATGCTTTCCGGAATATCCTTAAGTTTTTCAGGGATAACAAAGTCTTCTGCCGTTTCCGGGATTTTAACTTCGGCGGGAGGTTTGGGAATAAGTACCGTATCCTTCAAGCCGGTTATACCTGCTGATTCTATCTCATCTTCCTTTATTATGCTTTCCGGAATATCCTTAAGTTTTTCAGGGATAACAAAATCCTCTGATGTTTTAATTTCCGCTATTTCAATGTCATCCTCATCGTCTTTAATTATTTTATCCAGTGCGGTAACAAGAGAAGCCTCCGGTTTTTCTTTTTCGATTATTTCTTTCGCAGGGGGTTCGGGAATACCCGTCATATCCTGCAATGTGATTTCTTTTTCAGGGGGTTTTACTCCGGTAAGTTCTTTTTCATAAGATTCGCGTTCTTCGGCTGCCTGTTTTAAAAATGATTTTACTTTATCTTCAAAATCCGATAAAATTTTTTCCGTTGCAGGTGAATCAGCAGTTGGGGTGTAATACGGATGTTTAACAGACAGTTCCTCTTTTATCTCTTTTTCTGTTATTTCGGGAATTACGGGTTTTATCTCTTTTTCTACAGGCGGAAGTGTTTTAACTTCAGGGGTGATTACTTTATCTAAAGGCGGAGGTGCTGCGATTTCCGACACCGGTTTTTCACCGGTTACCGGCTCAACAGCTTCCTCTGTATCCTGCATTAAAATAATATCCAGGTCGGTTTCTTTAAAAATCTCCCGGGGCATATCCACAGTATCTTCCTTGAACATTTCCTCAATAATACTGAAATCAGATTCAATTCTTTCTTTTAACTGCGGCTCTTCATCCTGTATTTCTTTCTGCGTTTTCACCTTATCTTCAAATACATCCGTAGTCTTCAGCGAACCTTCTTTAACTATACTCGGCGGAGTATAATCTTTTTTCGGGGGTTCTTTTTCAACAGGTTTTTCAATTTTAATTATAGCCTCTTCTTCTTTTCCTACGGTCAGTTGTTCTTCAACTTCAATTGTCTCGTCCGGCTGAAGGTCTTCGTCTTCCGCATACTTCGGTTTTTCTCTGTAAAGTTTTTTTATTTCATCCCTGTTCAGACTTCTGATAATCTGAGCCTTCAGATTGTTGAAATTATAATTAACCTTATCGGAAAATTTTTTGGCAGGTGAGAAACTGATTTTATCATTCCGGTTAACTTTAAATTTCCCGAACTCGATTATATTGATGTTACGTTTGCCGTCCAGATATTCTCTTATTACCTCAAACAGAATATTATAAAACTCATAAACAGCAATTTCATCAACTCCCGAACTTTCGGACACTATATTAACTATTTTTCTTGATGAAAAAACAGTAGTCTTTTGAACCGGGGGAATTCCCCGGGTGCTTCCGTTTGTATAACTGAAAATTATTTTATCTTTCGGTGGAAGCAGAACTACAACCTTTCTGTTGTAGTCAACCATTGTCTGAATTTTTCTTCTCTCGACTTTGAAAGACCCGAAATTATCAATCACAACTTCTTCCCTGTTAATAATCAAATCCTTAATCACATCAAAAATCCGAATAAATAATTCTTCCGTGACTTTTTTATTCAGGGTCGTATCTGACGATATTTTGTTTAATAAACTCATAGTTTGTTAACTATAATAAATTATTACATAATTAAAATTGTGAAACGACTGTATCCGCATCATCAAGTGATTCAAACATTCCGAATCTTACCCGGTATAACACCTGATTACTGTCTTTTTCAAATCTGACAATATAAGATTCATATCCCTTTTCTTCAAGTTGTTCCGCTTTTTTAACCGCAAGGGCACTATCTTTAAATGAACCTGTCTGAAAAGTAAATCCCGAATCATTTTCCACAAGTACGAGTCCCTTTGAAATAAGTTTCTCTTCAAATGCTTTTTCGAGAGTTAACTTAACGGAATCACCTTCGGATTTCTCGCTAATCATAAAAAGAACTTTAGGAGTATCGGAAGCCGGGATAACCGGTTCTTCAACTTTCTTTTTGTCAAACACTCCGGATGTTATTAACGCCATAACGATAACGGCAAATGCCAGAATTCCTATAAGAATAAACACCCACTTATATCCGCCCGATTTCTTTTCTTTTTCTTTCGGCAACTCCTTTGCGTACCGGTCAATTAATCTTTCTTTTGTATGAACAGGTTTTTCGTGAACAGGTTCTTTTTCAACATCTGTTAATTCAGGTACCGGAGGAGGCGGAACCGTGGGGGCATTAATTTCAGAATGAAGTTTAACAAGTTCGTCAGGAATTTTTATTTCCGGAAGTTCACCCCCTGCATCTTTGTGCTTATCTTTTATAAATTCATCGAGGTCAAGATATTTTTCTTTTTTAGGTTCCGGAATTTTTTCCTCTATCACCTCTTTTTTTCCAATTTCCTCAAACGAATCGGATAAACTTTTTGCGGTTCCGTATTCCTTCAGAAATTCATCAACAACATTTTGCTGCGTTTTTTCCTCACGTGCTTCCGTGAAGTGCCTTTCATCTTCAATTAATCTTTTATCGAACTCCAGAATTGAAGTTTCTTCCTGCGGTCTGAGACTATCCAAGCCCTCGCTCAAATATTCCCCGTCACTTATTGATATATCTCTTTCCGACTCATCGGTTGTCTTAAACTCAGGCGGAGTAACTATTTCCTTTTTCTTTTCCTCTGCAGGAAGTGTTTTGCCTTCTTTTTCTGCAAGTTTTTCATAAGCAAGATTTATGGCTTCAATTTTTTCTCTGACTTCCGAATCATAGGAAGGATTCAGGGAAACTGCCTTTTCCCAGTCGAGTTTTGCTCCGAGATAATCTTTTTTCAGATAGAAATAAGCCGCACCCCTGTTGAAATATGCAATTGCATAACCCGGTTTTAACTTCAATGCTCTGGTAAAATCTTCTATACATTCTTCGGTACGGGACAAACTGAAATAGGCACTTCCGCGGTTATTATATGCTTCCGCAAAATCGGGTTTTAAATTAATTGCTCTCGTTGCCTCGAGTATTGCATCTTCGTATTCTCCGGCAAGTCTCAGTGCCTTTGACCGGTTATTGAATGCCTTAAAACTTTCAGGGTCCTGTTTAACGGCTTTCCTGAAATCTTCAGATGCTTCCCTGTAATTGTTCAGTTTTAAATGCGTGATTCCCTTTTTATTATAAAGCTGCGATGCGTAGTTTTTATTTTTAAGTTTTGCAAGTTCCGCAGCGTTATTGTAATTAATCTCCGCCTGTTCAAACTTTTTCATATGATAATAGCAATCCCCCCTTAATTCGAATCCCTCCGGATTGGCAGGTTCTTCTTCTATTATTCTGTTGCTTATTTCAATTGCTTTATCGAAATTGCCTTTCGATATTTCGCTTAGTGCAATATCTATGTATTTTTTCATTTTATTAAAGCAATTATAATATAATTTTATGAATTTAAAAATTATATGTATAATTAAAAAGGTTTAAAATATTAACACAAAAAATTTTATTAAATGAGTTCCGACAGAAAAACAATATTAAATCTTGCTCTGCCCGCAGTGCTGCAGACGGTTCTTCGGTCTTTTTTCATTATTATTGATGCCTTCTGGATAGGAAAAATGGGCAGTACGGAACTCGCGGCACTGACCGCAGCCGCTTTTATTGTCTGGGGAACTCTGGAACTGGGAGACCTGATATCCACGGGAAACAGTTCTCTTGTAGCTCAGTCTGTCGGAGCAAAAGATTTTATTCTCTCAAAAAAAATAGGTGTTCTGAATTTAGTAAATTCATTTTTTTACTCTTTCGTTCTCGGATTACTTATTATACCGCTGCTTCCGGTTCTGTTCGGTGTTATGAATCTGAGTGCGGAACATTCGGTACTGTCGCGAGAATACCTTACTGCACTTTTATTCGGGCTGCCCTGTGTTATTTTACTATCAACGGTAAATTCTGTATTCAGGGGATATGGTGATACCAGAACACCTTTCTGGCTACTTTTAATTGCCCTTGTTCTGAATTTTTTTCTGAATCCGCTTTTGATTTTCGGTGTTGACGGATTTCTTCAATTCGGTATGAAAGGCGCTGCCATTGCAACCTTAATTTCGTATTTCGTTTCCGTTGTAACGGGAATTATCATTGCCTACCGGAGAAAACTTATTCTTCCTTTATTAAAATACAAACTTGATTTTAGCATAATTAAAGAAACCGTAAAAATCGGATTACCCGTATCACTGAACGGTCTGGCGTTTTCATTTATATATATTATACTCGCGAGGTTTATTTCAGATTTCGGAACTGTTGGTTTTGCGTCGGTAGGAATAAGTCACCGTTCAGAATCCCTGTCATATCAGATAACCGTAGGATTTTCACTTGCGGCGGCAATATTAACAGGACAATCAGTCGGGGCGAATGATACAGCACGTGCGGAAAAACTTGCAATGAAAACTCTCGGATACGGAAGTATTGTTATAATTATTTATTCGTTGCTGTTGTTTATATTCAGTATGGAAGTTGCCTCCATATTTACAAAAGACATTGATGTAATCAAAACTGCTTCCGTATTTAATAAAATTACCGCTGTAGTAATAATTTTTTCCGCTGTTGAAGTTATATTAAGCGGTGCTTTTGCAGGAGCGGGTGATTCTATACCGCCGGCTGTAATAAGCACTTCCATTAATATTATGAGAATTCCTTTTGCAGGTATATTATCGGTTTATTTTGGTTTAATCGGTATCTGGATTGGAATTGCGCTCACAGTATTTCTCAAGGGTATTCTGATTTTCGTTTGGTTCAGGCGCGGAAAATGGAAAAACAAAAAAACAAAACTTCTGCAAAAAGAGCCCCCGATGCATCTCTTCGACTAAATAAAAAAGCGGTTCAATTCAAACTGAACTGAACCGCCCGAGATCTAATCTAAAAAATTTTTTTAATAATTCAAATTCGGGTCAATGTCACATTTTACTTTAAGGCTTACCTCCATATTGTTCGGGTCGTTTGTAAACACCACTATTCCTTTTTCCTGAGGACCGACTCTACCCTGTGTATTAAATTCAACTTTTATCTCGCCTTTTTCATTTTTTTCATAATTTGTTTTTGTACCTACTGTTGCACCAGTACATCCGCAGGTAGTCTGAATTCTTTCAATTTTTAACGTACCGCTGCCTTTATTTGAAAATTTAAAATTATACTGCAGCGAGGGACCCTGAGGCACTTTTCCGAAATCATGGACAGTTTCTTTAAAGACTATTTTCGGTCCTTTCTGGTATGCAGAAACTTTTGAGTCATTTATTACGAAGACCATAATCACCGCAATCATTACCAGACCTATTATAAAATACAGGGTTTTTGCTGTTTTACTGTTAATTAACTGTTTCATATTGAAATTCAGTGTTTTTAGTTTTATTAACCGCCGAACCTACAAATATTAACACTGCCGCGGCTAACATTAAAATATCTTCAATTATACGAACTAAAATATCGCTTGTTGAACTTGAATTTTCAAGGGAAAAACAACCGCAGTTTATATCCAGACCTCTTACATATGCCTGCATCAGACCTACGAGAAATACGAGAAGCATAATAATAATTATTGCCGAACTTCCTCTTTTCCATACGCCGATTACAAGAAACAAACCCGTGAAAAATTCCAGATAGGGTAATATTATTGCCGGTATATTCACAAGTGCAATTGGAAGCATATCATAGTTTTTTACTGCTTTAGCAAACTCAGCCGGATTAATAATTTTATCATAGGATGCATATATAAAAAGTCCGCCGAGTACGAG
Source organism: uncultured Ignavibacteriaceae bacterium (assembly GCA_964459055.1). Classification (GTDB taxonomy): domain Bacteria; phylum Bacteroidota; class Ignavibacteria; order Tepidaquicellales; family Tepidaquicellaceae; genus Tepidaquicella. Next base: position 10,113 of record CAYWMV010000062.1, read on the forward strand.
TCTTAGTATAATCTGCAAATATTTATTCTTAATAAATTCCATGGTTTCTCAAATTTTATCTTTCAATGGGATATCCCGCATTTTCCCACTCCGCAAAACCGCCGAGATATATATTAACGCTGTTAAATCCAATTTTCGCCAGTTCATACGCAAGGTCAATGCTTGTATCACAGTTACCGCCATCGCAGTAGCACACAATAATACCTTCCTTATTGAATTTTTTCATCATTTCGATTTTTTCTTCCGTAGATTTTTCCCTGAACTCCTCATACGGAATATTAATTGCACCTTTAATATGACCTGCGGCAAAATCCACCTGCTTTCTGCCGTCAATAAACAGACCGTTTATGTCAAAAAGTGCCTTTGCCTGGGCAAGAGCTATATTCTGAGGCTTTATAAATCCTTCTTTTGTTTTTTCCGTTGTAGAAAAAATATTGAGTTTTTTTCCCGTAGTATCATAAGGGTTGTTCTTAATGTCCGAAACATTCATTGTTTTTGATGAATCAACTTCAAACATACTCGAATCTGCTATTACAGCAACGCCATTAGGATTTACAGCATTAATAATAAGAGCAAATAGAAGTGCAACAATAAATATTATCAGTATTTCTTTCAGTGTTTTATTCATATTTTATTTATTAAACAATGGATTATCGTCTTTTGTTCTCTTTTTAGTTACACCGAGTCTTTTAAAGGCAAGCGGAGTTGCTTCTCTGCCTTTTGGTGTTCTTTTAATAAAACCTTCAATAATAAGAAAAGGTTCATACACCTCCTCGATTGTTCCCGGGTCCTCCGAAACGGACGCCGAAATAGTGGAAAGACCGACAGGACCGCCGTTATGTTTATGAACAATCACCTCGAGTATTTTAATGTCTGTTTTATCAAGCCCGTATTCATCCACTCCGAGAGATTCCAGCGCATACTGCGATATTTCATAATCAATTTTTCCCGTGCCCTTCACGACCGCGAAATCCCGAGTTCTTCTAAGTAAACGATTTGCTATTCTCGGAGTGGCACGGCTGCGCTTGGCAATTTCGAGCGCACCGGAATCGTCTATTTTTATTTTCAGCAGTTTAGCCGAACGCCGGACGATATCAACAAGATTATCCACAGAATAATAATCCAGATGAGATGTAATTCCAAACCTGTCAAGCATGGGGGAAGACAGCAAGCCCTGCCTCGTGGTTGCACCGATTAACGTAAATTTCTCAAGTTTAATCGGAATACTTCTTGCAGCCGGACCCTGGTCAATCATAATATCCAGCCTGTATTCCTCCATAGCCGAATATAAAAACTCCTCTACAACTTTCGGAATTCTGTGAATCTCGTCAATAAAAAGTATCTGTCCGCGTGAAAGTTTGGTTAGCATTCCTGCAAGGTCGCCGGGCTTTTCTATAACAGGACCTGAGGTGGTTACAATTGAAGAGTTTAATTCTTTTGCAATAATATGCGCAAGTGTTGTTTTTCCGAGACCCGGAGGTCCTGTAAACAAAACATGGTCAAGCGGTTCGGACAGTATTTTAGAACTCTGGATAAAAACCGACAGGTTTTCCTTTACCCTGTCCTGACCTACAAATTCCTCAAATGTTTTCGGTCTGATAAGAGAGATAAAATCTTTGTCTTCTTCAGCAGTGTTTTCCGGTGTATTTACTGACGTTCTGGATTTCATTTTTTATAAAAATAATGTTAAATTTGTTAATAGACAATTTAAAGAATAATACCTTGTTTCGTAAATATTTACATCATTTCAAAACAACTATTTTTAAAAACTGAATTAATAAGAAAATGAATAATGAGTTCAAAAGTGAAATACCAATGAAGATTCAGATAGAATT
>CAYWMV010000063.1:0-11320 GCA_964459055.1 uncultured Ignavibacteriaceae bacterium
GCTAGGGCGAACTCGGGAGACTCTCCGGAACGGACAAGTAGTTTGGTTCCGGCTTGTCCGGGTTATGAATTAAAAATTAAAAATTAAGAATAGGGATAGGGTTAGGGATCCAATCAAAATTATTTTTTTACTATCAGAGGATTTCTCTTACGGCGGCAGAGGGATTAAAAATATCAAATTTTACGATTGCGAGAGCGGGGGCTTCATAAGCAGAGGAGAGACAGAGAGTATTTCCGATATTGTCTTTCCATTCACCTGTTAATCTCGATGATTCGTGACAATGACCGTGAAGAGTGAGATAGGGCTGACGGGATTCAATAAATTTTCTTATTGCTATACTGCCGATATGGGTATCAACAGGGACATAATCAACCATCACGCCGTCGAGAGCCGCCCTGTCAAGATTTGTGTTGTAAGGAGGAGAATGAAACAATATAACAGTTTTGCTCAAATCGGATTCAGTAATATAAGATTTTAAATCACCCGCGATTGTAGAATATTTCAGTTCATCTTTATTTACTTCCTGCGAATGCCAGCCGTCTTCGGGACCAGAGCAGCCCGGGTCAACGAACTGCGAGACATCATACTTTTCCCAGTCCTTCAGACGGAAAGGTGTCGGCGGAATATAACTATATCCGTAAATATCGAATCCAAGATAAGATTTCCTTTCAAAATGCATATAGTGAAATAAACCTTCCTTTGAATATTCAATAATATCAGATTCCCTGAACTTGCCATCGTCATTACCAAGAATTAAAAAAATTTCAGGATAATCATTCCCGAGCGTTTTTTTTAAATCCAGCAGATTACAAATCAAAAAGTCCGTTAGGAAATCTTCTGCATTTCCGTTTTTCATTTTAATATTCATTGCGTGGGGAAAGATATCGCCTCCGATAAAAAGTGCCGAAGGTTTTTCCGATTTAACGAAACGGAAAAGTTTTTCGAAGCGTTCATACCTCCCATGCAAATCCGAAACAAAATAGCAAAGATTCATAAATCAGATTCCCAAATCTCTCGGTCCAATTGAATCTTTACTTCCGGTAGTAAAAATCCTGTAAAACGTATAAGCCACCAAAAACAAAATAAAGCCCCAGGACAGAGCCATAAAGATAAATCCGGCTAAAGTCATATTTTTGTCTCCTTAAATTTTCTTTTTTTCCAGGCGACTTTTATCAGCACAACAAGCGCCAAAAAAATCGCAAAAATCATTATTCTGACACCCCAGATGTAAGGTTTATTTTCATCGCTCACTCCTTCGAGAAATATTGTAGGAATGAACTGCTGATACGTCCAGACCGCGAGCAATATCAGAAGAAATGCGGGGGTTATGTACTTAATAATAAATTTATAAATTTTCGGAATTTTCAGCAATGCACCGACCTGCATTTCCTTCCATCCTTTTGCAAATTTCAAAGCAAATAAAAATATAAAAATCTCAATAGTTGCAAACAATATCAGAACAACCGTACCGCCCCAGAAATCAATTTCATCAATCACGCCGTATTTAATTAAAAATATTGCCGGCATACTCGCAAGAAATGTAATTACTCCAAGTGTAATTGTTGCATTTTTTCTGCTGACACCGAATTCATCTTCGAGGAAAGCCATAGTCGGTTGTATCATAGATACGGACGAAGTAATACCTGCGATAAACAGGAGCAGGAACCATAATCCCGAGAAAATAAAACCAAGCGGCATTTTTTCGAAAATCAGCGGCATAGTAACGAAGCCCATATTAAATGTTCCGCCCTGAACAATTTCAAGAGCACCGGAGGCTCCATAAAACACAAAGGCAGCGGGAATAATAATCGAGGCACCGAGAATGACTTCACAGAATTCATTAACGGAAGAAGAAGACAGCCCTGAAAGAACAATATCATCCTTGCTATCAAGATAACTTGCATAAGTCAGAATCACGCCCATACCAACGGAAAGAGTAAAGAAAATCTGTCCTGCGGCTTCGAGCCATATTTTTGCGTTAGTAAGTTGTGATAAATCGGGATTCCAGACGAAGCCGAGTGCGTTAGAAATATTCTGGTCAGGAAGAGCGGGATTCGGCGTGCCGAGCGTGAGAACCCTTATCGCTAAAATTATACCGATAATAAGTAAAGTCGGCATTGCCCATTTAGAGAGTTTTTCAATACCGCCCTGAATTCCTTTGTAAATAAAATAGAAGTTAACTATAAAAGTAACACAGAAGATAATAAAAGCGGGCCATATCGGAGAGCCTTCAGCAATTCCCTGATAAGAGTTTAAAATATTTTTCATTGACTCCTGGTCAGCAGCGTGGAAGAGCACTCCCGTGAACGAAAAATAAGAATATGCGAGGGTCCAGGATTCAATATACATATAATAAATCAAAATCAGGAAAGGACCGATAATTCCGAATATACCGAGATATTTCAGAATCCTGCTTTTTTTAAACGAATCGAAAACGCCGGGTGCGGTACCGTGACCGAATTTACCTCCGTATCTTCCGAGAGTCCATTCAACCCACATAAGAGGTATTCCAAGCAGGAGGAGTGCTACAAAGTAAGGAATCATAAAAGTACCGCCGCCGTTGAGTGTAGCTTTTGCGGGGAATCTAAGAAAATTTCCAAGTCCAACGGCACTGCCCGCAACAGCGAGAATTATTCCGAGTTTCGAGCCCCATTTTTCGCGTTTCTCTTCCATCAGTTATCTCCGGATTTATTTCTTAAAAATACTTAAAATATATTTTTATATAAACATTTAAAAAAATATACTTTTGAAATCTTTTATATTCTCATACATTACTCATTTCACGCAATGAAGGAAAGAAGCAAAGACGCTAAGATTTTTTATTTCCGGCGGAGAAGTTAAAACTTTTTTGACTCCGTATGGTCTGTAACAAAACCGTCACTACGCCGGAGCGACTGTGTAAAAACTACCGGATTGTCATTCCTGCGAAAGCAGGAATCCAGAAAAATGTCAAAGAGTAATGGAATCCCGCATACGCGGGAATGACAAGAAGCTTGACTTGTAGTGTTAACAAATATTCCGGAGCGTAGTAACGAAAGTAAAAGCCAAGCATTTCGGGCTTTCGACAGTCTGGAAGACTGTCCTACAATATACATGAATGTAAATATAATATTATAATTGAATAATATTTAAGGTAAAAATTTTATAAATTGCATAATAATATTCACTATCCACATTTATTATGAGAATCAAAAGAGAAAATACAATTGCTGTTGTTATTGATATTCAGGAAAGGCTGTACCCGTTTATTTATGAAAATGAATTTCTGACGGAAAAAGTATCGAGATTAATAAAAGGTTTAAAGATACTGGGCATCGAAATAATAGTCACGGAGCAATATTCAAAAGGACTCGGTGCTACAATCAAACCTGTTCAGGAATCACTCGGAGATTACAGGCATCTTGAGAAAATGTCATTCAGTTGCTGCGGACAAAATGATTTCGATACAAAACTATCCGCTGCAGGTAAGAAATATATTATTATCTGCGGTATAGAATCCCACGTATGTGTATTGCAGACGGTTCTTGATTTGCTTGAGAAAGGGTACATCCCGGTTCTGGTTGAGGATTGCGTTTCATCGAGGAATCCGAATGACAAGAAAATCGCAGTTGAAAGAATGAGAGCGGAAGGTGCAATAATTACAACATACGAATCAATTTTATTTGAACATCTTGAAGTGAGCGGGACAGAAGAATTTAAAGCGATTTCTAAAATAGTAAAATAAGAATTTTTGCATATTTTAAGATTAACAGGTATAGTTTTAACTGCTATTGTGATTGCAATATTGACGTTAATCGTATCTCCTTTTGATTTCAAAGGAAAAATGGTTTTTGGATTATCAAAGATATTTTCTAAATCTATTATGCTGTCATCAGGCGTCAAAATTGATTGCAGCGGGAAGGAAAAAATAAATAAAAAAGAACCATATCTGTTTATATCCAATCATATGAGTTATCTCGATATACCGATTTTAATGCAGGCACTGCCGAGCAATATCAGATTCGTTTATAAAAAATCTATGAACAAGATTCCCTTATTCGGATGGGCAATGTATCTGGGTAAATATATTCCGATTGACAGAATAAATGTCAGAAGCGCATTGAAGTCTCTGAAGGATGCATCGGGATTAATCAGAAAAAATATATCGGTAGTAATGTTTCCCGAAGGCACAAGAAGTCCCGACGGCATAATTCACGAATTCAAGAAAGGCATGACGATAATATCGGAAGAAACAAAATGCAGACTTGTTCCTGTAACCGTAATCGGCAGTTATAACATACTTCCAAAAAATACTTTGAGAATAAATCCCGGGAAAGTGAAAGTAATCATAGATAAACCGGTTGAATTTACGAAAGATAAATCACTGCTTGAAAATTTAAGAAATACAATAGTTTCAAATTTTGAAAAATACAAATAATAGAAAATGCCTGTTTCAGCAGAAGATGTAAATAAAATATCGAAACTTGCAAAATTTAAATTCAGCGAAGAAGAGAAGAGGAAACTTCAGAAAGATATGAGCCGAATTCTCGATTATATGGATAAAATCAACGAACTTGATTTAAACAATGTTGAACCGCTTGAAAATATCAACGAAACGGAGAATGTTTTCAGAAATGACGAACCGAAAGAAACGATATCACGTGAAGAAGCATTAAAAAACGCACTTTCAAAGACAGACAAATTTTTCAAAGTACCGAAAGTAATAAAAAAGTGAAAATTTTAAAACCATACGTAATAGGAGTAATTCCTGCAAGACATGCTTCGACGAGGTTTCCCGGGAAACCTCTTGCGGATATTTTCGGAAAACCGATGATTCAGCGGGTATATGAAAATTCAATGAAATCGAAATTAATAAATGAAATCATAATTGCAACCGACGACAAAAGAATTTTCGAAGCAGCGACAAAATTCGGGTGCAGAGCAGTTCTTACATCAAAGAAACATAAGAGCGGAACGGACAGAATCTGTGAGGCGATTGAAAAAATAAAATGTGATATTGCAGTCAACATACAGGGAGACGAGCCGTTTATAAATGCTAAGAACATTGACAAAGCAATTGCTCCTATGCTGAATGACGACAGTATAAAAGTTTCAACAATAGCAATAAAAGCAGAAAATTCCGCGGATATAAGAAATCCAAACAAAGTGAAAGTAGTTTTTGACAAAAACAATAATGCCCTGTATTTCTCACGCTCGGTAATTCCCTCCCCCAGAAACGAAGCACAATATTACAAGCACATAGGACTTTACGTTTACAGAAAAAAGTTTTTACTTGAATTCGCAAAGATGAAAAGAACAAAACTTGAAATATCGGAAGAACTCGAGCAACTTCGCATACTCGAAAACGGTTATAAAATAAAAGTTGTTGAAGTAAAAGAAGATTCAATATCAGTAGATACACCTTCTGATTTAAAAAAGATAAAAATTTATTATAAAAGGAGACACAATTGAAACAGACAAAATACATTTTTCTGACAGGCGGGGTAGTTTCATCACTCGGGAAAGGCATCGCATCTGCATCCTTAGGATTGCTTTTAAAATCGAGAGGACTGAAAGTAACGATACAGAAATTCGACCCTTACATAAACGTTGACCCCGGCACAATGTCTCCGATACAGCACGGTGAAGTATTCGTAACGGACGACGGTGCGGAGACCGATTTGGATTTAGGGCATTATGAGAGATTTCTCGACGACAATATGTCGAAAGACAACAACACTACATCCGGTCAGGTGTATTTTGAAGTAATAACAAAAGAAAGAAGAGGTGACTATCTCGGTGCGACTGTTCAGGTAATTCCTCATATTACGGATGAGATTAAAAAACGGATAAGACAAATTGCAGAAAAGGAAAAAAATAAATACGATGTAATTATCACCGAAATAGGCGGGACCGTCGGTGATATAGAATCTCTCCCCTTCCTCGAAGCAATCAGGCAATATATGCTTGAAGTGGGCAAACATAATTCATTATGCATTCATCTTACATTAGTTCCTTATATTGCCGCTGCAGGCGAACTGAAAACAAAACCGACGCAGCATTCGGTAAAGACATTACTTGAAATCGGGATTCAGCCCGACATACTTCTCTGCAGGAGCGAAAGGAAATTATCAGACGACCAGAAAAGGAAAATTGCATTATTCTGCAACGTCGAAGCCGAATCCGTTATGGAATCCCTTGATGCCAGTTCGATATATGAAGTACCTCTGAATTTACACAGGGAAAGATTTGATGAAATAGTCCTGAAGAAACTAAATTTAAAAACGGGAAAACCAAATATTACTACATGGACTAGAATAGTCAATAAAATCAGCAATCCAAAAAAGGAATTTGAAATCGCAATTGCAGGTAAATATAATGTAGTCCCCGATGCTTATAAAAGTATCACCGAATCATTCATTCACGCGGGCGCCTTTAACAATGTAAAGGTGAATCTTAGATGGATAGATACGGAGGAACTCGAGAAAAATAATACGAATATTGATAAAATTCTTGACGGAGTCAAAGGTCTGCTCGTATGCCCGGGATTCGGTGACAGAGGAATCGAAGGAAAAATCCTTGCAATTAAATACGCACGCGAAAACTTAATTCCGTTTTTCGGAATATGCTTAGGCCTGCAATGCGCCGTAATTGATTACTCAAGAAACGTCTGCGGACTGAAAAATGCAAATTCGAAAGAGTTCAAAGATACGAGACACAATGTAATAGATATTATGGAATATCAGAAGTCCGTCAAAGTCAAGGGCGCCTCAATGAGACTGGGACTATATCCCTGCATAGTAGAAAGAAAATCGCTTGCGTACAAATGCTACAAAAAAGAATTTATCAACGAGAGGCACCGGCACAGATTTGAAGTAAACAACAAATACAGAAAAATCCTATCCGATAATAAAATGATTTTTTCGGGAATGTCGCCCGACGGCTCGCTAGTGGAAATGATTGAACTTCCGCAGTCTGTGCATCCTTTTTTCATCGCATCACAGTTTCATCCCGAATTCAAGTCACGGCTTGTTAGACCTCATCCGATTTTCAGGGAGTTTGTCGCAGCCGCATCAGAAATTAAATAATTCGTATGGAGTTCAAGGGTTTAAGCGACATTGAAATACAGGACAGAATCAAAGCCGGGCTTGTAAACAAAGTTTCCAAAACCAAGACAAAAACTGTCAGGGAAATCTTCATAGAAAATATTTTTTCACTTTTCAATTTCATTATATTCGGCATAATAATTTTTGTTTTAATTTTTTATATCCGCACTTCCGATTCAAGATTACTACTTGACTCCATCGGCATTATGACAGTTGCCGTAATAAATACTTTTATTGCCATAAATCAGGAAATAAAAGCAAAGCGAGCGCTGGACAAAGTAAATCTTCTACTTAAGAGAAAAATAAACGTTATCAGAAACAGCAGGGAAGAAGAAATCGAGCAAAGCGAAATTGTAAAAGACGATTTAATAATAGTCCGCCGCGGAGACCAGATTGTTGTTGACAGCAAAGCGGTCAAATCAGACCGGCTTGAAATTGACGAATCGCTGCTGACAGGCGAGTCATTACCCGTGCTTAAAGAGAAAGATGATGAACTGCTTTCGGGCAGTTTTTGTGTTGCCGGCAGCGGATATATAATTGCGGATAAAATAGGTGATGAAAGTTATGCAACTTCAGTTACGAATCTTGCAAAAAAATATAAATTCACACTGACTCCGCTTCAGAAGCAACTTAACTTTTTTTTGAAATTCCTTTTCGGACTCGCTTTACTGCTCGTAATAATAAAAATTATTGTGGGCAGCCACACAGATATGCCCGAAGTTGATTTTGTAAGGGAGATTGCAACAATACTTTCTTCACTTGTCCCGCAGGGACTCATACTGACCGCATCAGTGACTTATGCACTGGGAGTTTACAGAATAAGTAAAATCGGTGCCATCATACAGAAGTTGAATGCCGTTGAATCCTTTTCAAATGTGCAGGTTGTCTGTATGGATAAAACGGGAACATTAACGCAGAATAAACTTAAGGTTGCAAAACTTACACCTTCAGGAAATACATATTCACAAGATGAACTGCAATTAATAATAGGAACATTTGCGCATTCTTCAATAGAAAAAAACGCTACTTCCCGTGCACTTGAAGAATATCCCGCTTCGGGCAGTTTCGAAAAGATTGATGAACTCCCCTTCAGTTCCTCGACGAAGTTCAGTGCAATTCAGTTCAGGTATAAAAATGAAGAAAAAATATTTATACTCGGCGCCTATGACATACTCGAGGAACGAGCAGCCGATAATTCAAAATCAGAACTTTCAAAATTATTCACTGATAACAAACTGGAAATATACAGGAATTTATTATTCGGAATTGTAAAAGGTGAAACTCAGGTCGAAAAATTAAAAGATAAATCAAACTATTTTTCGACAGAGCCGTTATGCATCATTTCGATTTCCGACACAATAAGGGAAGATGTTTACGACGCAATAAAATTATTCAAAAACAACGGAATTACATTCAAGATATTATCGGGAGATTCATCCGCATCAATAAAAGCGATAATGCGGGAAATCGGATGGGATGCTCCTCAAGATAAATTCATTTCGGGAAAAGAATTTGATAATATACCCGATTCAGAACTTGAAGCAGTAATAAATGAAAAAGAAGTTTTCTCGAGACTAATGCCCGAGCACAAACTGAAAATCATCAAGACGCTGAAGAGCCAGAAAATTTATACCGCAATGATAGGAGACGGAGTAAACGACCTACCTGCAATCAAGGAATCGGATATGGGAATAGCGATGGAAGAAGGCAGTGCAATAACAAAGGAAGTTGCCGATATAGTATTACTGAAAAATAAATTTTCACTTCTTCCGCAAATCTTTGATGAAGGAAATAAAATAGTCAATTCCGTAAGTTCGGTATCAAAATTATTTCTCACAAAAAATTTCATTGTAATTTACCTTACGATATTATCCTATATCACGTTTATTTATCCTCTGACACCGAGGAGAGTATCGCTTCTGAACATATTTGCAATAGGTCTTCCCGCTCTGATCATTACACTAAAAAATCTAAATACCGGCAAAGTCAAGAAATTCCTGCCCGATGTTCTGTCATACGTTCTTATTTCCGCGGCAATCATAACAGGTATGAGTTACATCGGATATTTTGTAATGAGCGTTGCAGGATTGAATGACATTCACTTAATATATTTCACGATGATGTCCATTTTGATAATCATGTCCGTTTTCAACTTCATAATCGTTTCCCGTTACACGCTTGCGAAGAGATTTATATTTTATTTATACGGCGGTGGTCTGATATTATTTTTCTTCATTTTAACTGCAATTAATTTTAATTTCGGATTGTTTAATCTTATAAAAGTTTTTTATGAAATTAATACGATAGGATTGATTGAATTAGTTCTGGTAATTATTATAAGCGGCACAGGTTTTATTTTAATGAGATATATAAACAAACAAAGAGAAAAATTCATTACTATTGACAAAAACTAAATGCACATACGACCCGTTAAGCGAACTGATTGCCTATTATTCCGATAAGAAGGAAGTAATAAAAACATCAGCCGAAGCGGATATAAATCTGACAATTGAAGAGAAATTAAAAAGGCGAATAATAGACGGCGACAAACTGGATATTGACAAAGACCTTGACAGGGCACTGAAAAATTACAAGGCAATTGAAATCATAAACAATATTTTGCTCGAAGGAATGAAGACCGTCGGAGTGCTTTTCGGAACAGGCGAGATGCAGTTACCTTTTGTTCTGCAGTCGGCGGAGACAATGAAAGCCTCCGTCAGTTACCTTGAACCGTTTATGGAGAAAGTAGATACGGATTCCTCAAAAGGAGTAATTATACTTGCAACAGTAAAAGGAGACGTTCACGATATAGGTAAAAACCTCGTTGATATTATTTTAACCAATAACGGTTATAAGGTTATAAATCTCGGAATAAAATGTCCGCTGGAAACAATGCTGAATGCTTATACAGAGCAAAATGCGGATGCTATAGGAATGAGCGGACTGCTCGTGAAATCGACCGCAATAATGAAAGAGAACCTTGAAACAATGAACGAGCGCCAAATGAAGATACCGGTAATACTCGGCGGTGCGGCATTAAACAAAAGATTCGTCGAAGGGGAATTAAGAGAAATGTATAATGATATGGTATTTTACGCTAACGATGCATTCGACGGACTGAAGTATATGCAGACAATAATGGATTACAGAAAAAGCGGAATAAAACCCGAACTGAAGATATACAGAGACAACAGGGATTCAGTCAAGAGCAGTAAATCAGGCGAAGAAATAACAAATATAATTTCCGAAAGAATAAGTAAGGAAATTAAAATTCCTTCTCCTCCATTCTGGGGAACAAAAATTGTTGATAACATACTGCTCGATAAGGTTTACGAATACATAAACACTGTTGCCTTATTTAAAGGCAGTTGGAACGTTTACAAAGACAGGAACAAGCCCGAATCGGAATACGATAAACTGATTAACGAAGAAATAATTCCGAAATTCAACGAATTGAAATTGCAGGCAAAGCGGGAAAATCTTCTCGTGCCGAAAGTAATATACGGATATTACCCCTGCAATTCAGACGGAGAAGATTTGATTATATACAAACCGAAAAGTGAATCGAATTTACTTAATATTTGGGGTTCCGAAATCTTAACAGAAAATCTCGAAGAGTGGGTAAGGTTTACATTCCCGAGACAAAAAAAAGACAGATACCTTTGCATAAGCGATTTCTTTAAACCTGTGAGGTCAGGAATTATTGACGTCGTATCGTTTCAGATTGTAACAGTCGGGAAAGCTGCAACGGAATATGCACAAATGCTTTACAACGAAAACAGGTATCAGGAATATTTATATTTTCACGGATTTTCAGTAGAGACAGCCGAAGCACTTGCCGAATATTGGCACAAAGTGGTCAGAACAGAACTCGGAATAGCAGACAAAGACAGCGACGATATCAAGAAAATATTTCAGCAAGGTTACAGCGGTTCGAGATATTCATTCGGATATTCCGCCTGTCCGTCGCTTGAGGACAACGCAAAATTATTTAAGATATTACAACCCGAAAGAATCGGGATAACTCTCACCGAAGAATTTCAGATGGTACCAGAGCAATCAACAAACGCCATCATCGTCCACAGGGAAGACGCAAGATATTTTTTCTCGTAGATATTTCACAATCACATTCTCGATATTCCAGAGAGAAAAAAAAGAATAATTTATCTTTCGAATCCCTGCGGGATTTCGACAGTCCAGAGAACTGTCCTACCCTGAAAATAAATTTTACTTCC
>CAYWMV010000064.1:0-8768 GCA_964459055.1 uncultured Ignavibacteriaceae bacterium
TGATAATCATCATTATCAATTGTTACGGGAGCAATTATATAATTGTTCTGTAATAAAAACATTTCAACAGAATCTTTTTTCTCCTGTATATTGCCGGTATGTAAAAGCGGGTACCTGAAAAATCTGAAATTATCAGTAAATTCGCATAGTACCCTTTCATTTCTGACAATATCTTCAATAAATTCAGCCGCAGAAACACTATTAATGTCAAAATGAAAATAAGAATGACTGCCGATTGAATTACCGTTTTGAATAAAGTTTTCTATTAAATATGAATTAAAATCTTTTACTAAATTTCCGACAACAAATCCTTTGGCGAAAACGCTGTATTTATTGAGCACTTCAAGAACACGGTTAAAATACTCAACTTGTTCTTGTTCAGTCAGTTTGCTGTGAGAAAGAGTGGGAAGGTCGTCTATGCTTATTGCAATATTTTTGACCTCTTGTGAAAGTAAGACAGATTGAAAAACAAAAACAATTAAAAATAAATACTTAAACATAAATTTAATAACGTTTTCCTGAAAAAAACAACAGTTAAAACAGCGGATTAACCAGTACAACAACAGGCAGTATCAGAAATTGTTTTACACGATTATCAATCTTTACAAAAAAGTCTTGTAAAACAATGAAACAAAATATTAAAATGATGAATGCATTACAAGGAAAATTGAATTAACTGTAAGTTTACAATCACTATTTTAATGATAGTGTTAGATTTTGTATGAGTTATCCCAGGATACGATTTGTTATTTCGAAAATATAATTAAGTGCTGACTCCGACACGAATGAGTTTCTCACCGTATTTGTATTTGATCTGGTCGAGTGCATAGTAGGGTAGATAAATATTATCACCGAAGAGAGAGAGATTTGCCGAACGGATGTCATCGTGCAAATCAAACACACCCATTCCCAGCATTCGTGCTTTTATATTCTTTTTCGGACGCGGCAGGCGCTTGTAAACTTTCACCGCATAATCATAAATTTCCCTGTCGTCATTTGTATATGTTTTTAATCGGATATCGTCTCCTGCGTACCGCAAATTTTCATAACGTATTACAAAATACAAATGTCCCGCAACAAGTTCCTTGTCGCGCATTTTGCGGCAGAGATATTCGCCTACTCTGCGGATTTCGGATTTCATTTCGGAATCGGTGTAAATCGGTTTTGAAAGCGTATGCTGATGATTCAGAGATTTTTCTTTGCGTCCTTTCCTGTAAATTTCCGAAGTATCTTCGCCTCTCGCAAGTTTTTTGAAAACAATCCCGTTAACCCCGAATTCCTTCCGCAGTAAATATTCATCTGTATTTGCAAGGTCACCGACTGTGAAAATATTGTAAATACCGAGCCTTCTTTCAATTCGTCTGCCGATACCCCACATTTTCTTAACGGGAAGTCTGTATATCTTATGCTTGTCATTCTGTGTGATAATAGTTAATCCGTCCGGTTTCTGAAGTTTTGTTGCCATTTTGGCGTAAGTTTTGTTGTATGAACAGCCGAGCGATACAGTGAGATTTTCAAGGTCTTTGATACGGGATTTTATTCCGGCTGCTATATCATATACATCGGAAAAATTTCGTACAACCTGAGATAAATCCAGAAACATTTCATCTATGCTGTATTGCTCGATGCAGTCTTCAGGCGCAAATTCGCGAAGCGCCCCCATCAGATGTTCCATAATAGCTTCGTATTTAGGACCGTAGCAGGGAATGGAAATCAAATCAGGACAGATTTTTTTTGCCTGGTAGACACTCATTGCAGTGTCAACCCCAAGAGCCCGGGCTTCATAAGACGCTGTCATTACAATGCCCTTGCCGTCTAAAGTGCCTCCGACTGACACAGGTTTTCCGCGGAGGTTCGGATTGTCACGTTGCTCCACCTGGGCATAGAACGCATCGAAATCGAGATGTATGAAATACCGGTTTTTATGCTCGGTGATTTTATAGTTTAATTCCTTGAAATGCGGATAGGAATACATCGGCAGTAACCTTACCCTTTTGAATGTCTCCGTTTCCGGCGTTCCCTCACGGGAAATAAAGAAAAATGAACTGTGCTTATCCATACCTTAATTATTTATACCATAATAAAATATGGTATTAATTTTTTAAAGTCAAGGGGTTTTTGGAGGAGGGGAATTATTGAGGTACAACCATCTCTGCGGAAATCTTACACAGCAAATTATTGATATTGACTTGACAGCGGTTTTTCACATTTTCACTTTAGATTAATGGAAAAACATGTTAAAAGGGGATTTGAATCGCAAAATAACATATTAAAAAGAGATTTAAATCGCAAAATAATATGTTTTGAAGACAAATGTTAAAGGACGATCTCTTATCTGTAAGAATTCGAAATTAATTTTTGCCTTTTTCATAATAGATTATTTTATGAATTTAAAGATGTAAATTATGTTTTGAGAAATTTTTATCTGACGAATAATATCGTTCGAAAATGTCACATCAGAGTGCATCGGTAAAATCAATTTTTTTTGCTCTGCTCGCAAACCTTGGAATAGCAATTACTAAAACGGTTGCTGCTGTATTAACTGGTTCCGGAGCGATGCTGGCTGAAGCAATCCACTCCTATGCAGACAGTGGTAACCAGGGACTCCTGTTTCTTGGATTAAAAGCGGCAAAAAAAATACCTGACAGTGAACATCCCCTGGGATATGGAAAGGAAATATATTTCTGGTCATTCATAGTTGCACTTCTGTTATTCAGTATGGGTGGTTTGTTTTCGGTTTATGAAGGGATACATAAAATCAGTTCGCACGAAGGGCTTAAAAATCCCTTAATTGCTGTCGCTGTTTTGTCATTCAGTTTAATTCTTGAAGCGGCTTCGCTTTACGGATGTATAACGCAAATCAATAAGTTGAGATACAATATGTCTCTCTGGGCGTGGTATAAAAACAGCCGTAAAAGTGAACTTGTGGTAGTTCTGGGCGAAGATATTGCCGCATTACTTGGTCTTACCTTTGCACTTATTTCCGTAGTTCTTTCCATCATAACGGGAAATCCTGTTTTCGATGCATTGGGAAGTATCGGAATCGGTGTATTACTGATTACAATTTCCATTTTCCTTGCGGCAAAAGTTAAAAATTTATTAATCGGACAAAGTGCTGATGACGAAACTTGTACAGAGATAAAAAATTTTTTGGAGGCAAGACCTGAAATAGATACTATACTTAATTTGATAACACTGCAGTTAGGTCCTGATATAATGGTCGCTGTAAAAGCAAAAATGAAAAAAGTTAATTCTACCGAAGAACTCGTAAGCAGAATAAATGCCTGCGAATCTGACCTTAGAAAGAAAAATCCCGATATTCATTGGGTATTCTTCGAACCGGATGTCGAGAAATAATAAACTTCTGAGTGAAGAACTGCGGTAAAACGAATCATCTAAAATAACTTGTCACTTGTTACGTTAAGCTTGTCACTTAAAAGAACGCCGTAACCTGTGCCCTTCCTGTATGTATAACCCGGCGTGAACCCTCAACCCTTCCGTCGTAATTTACGTTCGCCTGAATATTTTTACTTATGCTGTAATCGAAAAATGCCCGCCAGAAGTAACTCTTGCCTTCTACTTTTCCCGAAGTCAGTTCATAGGGAAATGTTAAAATACTTTGATTAAATACTATTTCGCTTCTTTCAAGTTCGAGTCGCAGCCTTCCGACAGTTGCAAATGAATATATAAATCTGAGAGTTTGCTGATTAATATCCGCCCTTGTTGCATTTACCGGATATGAGTCTGTTGCACGCGTGAAATTCAGCTCGAGTCCGCTCTCTATTTCGGTAATGGGTTTGTAAGCAAGGTCTGTGATGAATCCGTCCGAACCGATATTTCTGTTTCTTATTGAATTTGGAGGTGCCGTGTTTCTGTCCGTCTTGTTGATATATTCAAGTTGAAAAATTATGTCGGTCGTCAGTCCGAATCTGAACTTCGCCGAGCGCTGTATGTTCAGGAGTCTCTCATTTCCGCTGCTGTACTGGTTGAATCCTTTCTGCTGAATGTATCGGAGCCTCAGCGAATACTGAGGATTGTTTTCAAAAAAATTAATGTCCTGCTGTATTAATTGTGAACCTGAAAGCGTGTTTGAATCGTTGAGAAATGAGCCGAATTTCAGAAAATATAAATTATCGGTAATCGGGTCTTTGCTCTTTTCGTCTATTCTTAAAAATGTTTCTGCCGATAAATTGTTATAAATGTCGTCGAGGAAGGTATTTCCTGTCATGTAATAATATCTCGAGGGTTTCGTATAAAATCTTGCGGAAGTTTTTAAATCAACTGTCGGAAAATACTGGTCGGTTGGAATGTTAAGTTTCAGGTAATTACCGTCGTGGTTGACAAGTTGAAATTCGTTTTCGTCCTGTATTCCGTTGTTGTTTAAATCTCCGAGATAAATATAGTTTCCCTGTCCGACAGGTACCAGAACATATAATTTTTCAACTTTCGCGGTTCTTTCACTTGTTATGTTATAAAGCAGGTCAAGTGTAACTGCGTTGTTCAGCGGGGAAAATCTCGTGCGTGAATTAACAAGTACTGTCTGGTTGTCGGTATTGTTGGTTACAAGACCAAAATCTGAATATTTTCTGTCCCTTATCGCTATATCAAACACGGTGTAAAACCAGTTCACACCGCTGTAACCCGCACCGAATTTTTTTGTATATGAATTTGACAGTGTAACAAGGTTTCCTCTGCTTGGTATGTCGTCTTTTCTGTAACCGAACTCGGCATAAAAATTAAAGTCGTAAATATTGTTGAAAGATATTCTCGGTGTGAGTTCGTGAAATGCAAAACTTTCAGCCGATAAACTGTCCCCTGCGAATGAAAACACCGAATTTTTTTTGGTTTCACCCGTGTAATCAAAGTTGAAAATTATATTCGCGGGATTTCTTACGTTCTTTTTTAAATCGAGTTTGTAAGAGAGCAATGCCGTGTTCTTTAGCCAGTTCCCCTTCTGATTTAGAGGTTTGAAATCGCTGCTTATGTTTTCAAATGTGTATTTAATCTTCGGAAGATTTGTTGTATCGGAAATGGTGTTGTTGAATTCGACGGAAGCAATCGACCTGAACGAATTGAAAAAATCTCCTCTTTTTAAATTTGCAAAATTTGCTTTTAGGGATATTATCTCTGAAGGATTTATAATTAAGTTTCCTTCTTTGAGGTCTTCGGTTGCCTCGCTCGAATCCTGAACGTTGAAGTTTCTGTTGAATTCAACTGCGTTAATTCTGTCAAGCGAGAAGAATGTTTTATTAATTACCCTTTGTGAATAACTTACTTCCATATTCTTAAAGTTGCGTCCGAAAAGTCTGAAATTATTTTTCCTGAATGCAGCTGTTCCAAAAACCGCAACACCGCCGCTGTTTGAATTGTCAATATCGGAAAACTTGTTTCTGTCGTAATTCGAGTATGCCGATTCCAGTCTGAAGAAGAAATCCTTATTTCTTCCGGGTGTAAATTCAAGATTTATATCTGCAATTTGATAAGATGTCGGAACAGGCAGAAATATTACAGGTGCGTATGAACCCTTATTTTTCCCGATGTAATCGTAACGGAGATAACTTACATTTGAATAATCGCCGTTCCCTGCTCCCACATAAGTGAATGTAATGTTGTAAACCGCCCCCGTATCTCCCGGAAGATACTGGAAAAAAACGTAACCCGTTGAGTCTGTCTTCTTTACATACTGCCCAAGACTCCTTCCGAGCGAATCGAGTCCGGCAAGAACCACACCTGATTTGGTTGCTTTTAATTTGTCCGAGCCGGCGTTTTTTAATATCTCCCTGTCCGAATCGCTTAGTGTGAAATCAATAGTTTTATCTTCATTATCGCTTTCGTTTACGTATGAAAATCCAATTTTAAGATTTTTGTTGAGTAAATCGTAATTATTGTTTGCTCCAAGCAGCGTTCTGCTGTATTTCCTGTCGGAATATTCAAAATCCACGATGATTCTCGAAGTATTCGTGATAAGTCTTTTGTTTGTAAAAGTAATCTGTCCCAGAGCGTAATCTATTACATAATCCGCCTGCTCGCCTCTTGTCATCTGGATTCCGTCCAGATAAACTTTTTCCGTTCCCGATAATACAAGTATGTTAACTTCATTATTTGCACCTACAAGCCTGTATGGACCCTGCACACCGTCACTGCCGTTAAAAGTGTTTGAATTGAATTTTCCTCTTGATACGGCGCCCGTTAAAGTTATATTTGAAAAATTGAAATCTCCGAACCCTTTAGCACCCTGAATCTTTCTGTTAAAATTTACGAATTCCGATTTTTCGAAATTAATGTCTATGTCTCCCAGTGTTGCAATAATATTGTTGCTTCGCAGTTCAATGAAAACTTTATCAAGTTCCTGAAGTTTTAACGTGTTTCCTTCCGGCTGAAGCGGTGTGCTTTCATCGGTTAGTGCTGCGGTTATATCAACATCACGGGCAAGTTTTCCTTTCATCTGCAGACGGAAACCCGAGTTTAATGTGAGGTCGCGGTTTGAACCGAAATTTATTCCCCTGAATATTGAACCGGATTTTTCTAAATCCGTACCTTCAAATAAATTTCCTATGAAATCCTTTGAAGTTGTTGCTATGCGGATTGTGTCTCCTGTAACTGTGTCGCGCTCTACTATGATATCAAAATTTGAATACTCATCTCTGAAATTATAGGGAAATAAATTATAGTAAATATAAATGTCGTATATTCTTGTTGTATCTAACGAATATTTCACGAATAAACCACCTGCAAATGTTATCTTCCCGTTTCTGTAATCAATTTTATAGTCATCGTTTCTTTGAAGATTTATATCGGAAACGACAATTGAGTCTGATGCGGGAATTAAAAATTTATCACCTGTCGTTATTGCAGTGTCGAGGAATGTAAACTGCTTTTTGAGTAATTTATAATTCGGATTTTCCTGCGCGGATACACTTTTAAATGATACTAAAAATCCAATTAAAACAAATAGTGTTATTATCAACTTGCAGAATACGTAATGAACTCTCTTGTCATCCTGAACTTGTTTCAGTACTCCCAGAACCGGAACCTGCTTAAAAGCGCCTTTTCCCTTAAATAATAACAACCCGGGATACCGCATAATATCAATAATATTTTCCGAGTTCGCTGTCAGATTCACCTGAACCGCTTTTATCTTTGTTTGCCGATATTACCGTCAGAGTAATTGAATTGCCTTTTGCTTCGCCGTATTCAATTTCAAACGGAATTCCTTCGCTTATGCTTATAATCGTATTTGGGTGCAATGTTGACTTTGAAAATATGAATTTTAATCTTCCCGAAATAGTTCTTTTTATTTTTCCTAGTTCCGGCGAATCATATGTGAATACGGTGTGCGGAGACATTGCCGAAATGAAAACCGTCTGTTCCTCGGCTTCATTGATTTTGACAATGTAACCTTTCTTTCTTGTTAACATGATGAAAAATGTTAATAGGACTCCTATTAATAGAATTATCAGTCCGACTAACACGAAAATTCTCCATTGCCCGTAATTTATTCTTATCTCAAGCGGAATTTTCGATTCTATTTTCTTGTCTTTTAGTACAGGCTGGAAAATTTCAGGAATGCTGTTTAGGGCAAACAGTTCTTTGAAATTCTCCATATATTTTTCGTCGAGCAGAATGTCAACGCTCGATACTTCAAGAATCAGATTTCCTCCTACCGTGAAATCCTCCTTGAAAATTGTGTTGAAAGAAAAATTTGGTGATATTTCCGGCATATTGAATGTCACAGAAAATCCGGTTACTTCCCCTTCGGGAGAAACATTGCTCACTGTTGAAGGATTTATTGTCTGTGTGCCGAGAGATTTAACCGAATAGTCCGATGAAACAAAATTTTCCAGTCTGACATTCAGTTTTGCACTTCTTATTATATAGGGAAATAAATTTGATTTTAATACAACATCAGGAAATATTTCTTTTACGGGTTCGTTTTCTTCGAAACCGTAACCTCTTAAAGTCTTTCCGTCAAAGTATAATTTACCGGGTACAACTTTTCCTTGTGTTCTTTTCGGATATAATACTATTGTCCCGATATCAAGCGGTTTCAGGGTAAGAGGTTTTTGCTTAATCCCCGCAGTTTTGAAATATTCATTGTAACCTTCCAGTTCCGGTTGTGTCAAAACCGTATAGGAATAGACAATTCCGTATATTACGTATCCGTATGAAAGATAGTTCGAACCGGCTAATTTTTCCGGTATGGGAAATAAAAGTATTTTTCTGATGTTCGGGTCTGTTCTTAATTTTCTGTAGAAATCAAGCGTATTCAGATAAGATGAATCGCCGGTTCCCGCAATATCGTTTATGTTGTCCGTTATCAGCCAGATAATACCTTTTCCGCTGCGGATACCCGATACCGCTTTATCAAGTGCCTCTATCATATCGGTATTTGCATAATAATCATCCCGTCCTCTTGCATTCGCAAAACCCGCAGTAATTTTATCCGCAATTAATCCGCTTCCTTTGCCGTTGTATAATAATTGTGGTGAAAGCAATCCGCGAAATTCTTCGGTTTTGTTAAATAGAAAAACTCTGACGTCGTCATTTTCGCCGGTCGTGTTTTTCATCAGTGCCTTTGCAAAAATTTTGAATGTGCTCGACGGATCTGTGTAATAACCCAGCATGCTGCCCGAATTGTCAAAAAGAAATGTAACATCATTCTGCGCCCGTGCATTCGGCAAACAGCACATTATTATCAGTATCGCAAATATTATCTTTTTCATTTTTAAAATTTTATATTTTAACACCTGTTATTAATTCATAATTAT
>CAYWMV010000064.1:8868-11272 GCA_964459055.1 uncultured Ignavibacteriaceae bacterium
AATTCATAATTATTAATTCTTATAAGATACGTCAATTTCCTCATTATTTTTTAAAAAATCAATCATATTTGCTTTTTACTGCTAAAGTCACAAAATTTTCACTAAGAGCACAAAAATTTTTCTTTATCCCACGAGCGCTTTAAAAAGTAGGTCAGTCTTTCAGACTGTCGTAAGCCCGTAGGGCTAGGCTTTTAAATGTAAAAAAAATCTGTGTTAATCCGTTTAGTCAGTGTGTTCAGTGTTCCGAATGCGTAATGATGGTTTACAGTTCCGAAATTAATTTTCTCATTTGTTTAATCTGCTCATCGGAGCCGAGCAGAACAAGTTTTGTATCGGGATTTATAACGGTATCGGGAGAAGGATTGATGATATAATCACCGTCCGGAAGCCTTAGTCCGACTACATTTGCCCCCGTTTTATTTCTGAAATCCAGGTCTTTAATTGATTTATGCTTGTAATCTTCAGAAATATTATTTAAAGAAATTTCTTCAAATGTTAAATTGATATCCGAACCCTGACCTGTCAGTTTTGCAACAAACTCAAGTATATCGGGTTTAGATACAAGAGCCGCCATGTGCGCCCCGCCGATTTTTTCCGGCATAATAACATTATTTGCCCCTGCACGCTTTAACTTGCTTTCTGAAACTTCACTTGAAGCACGGCTGATAATAAATATATTCGGATTAATTTCCCGTGCAGTCAGAACTACATAAACATTGTCCGGGTCGTTGGGAAGTGTTGTGACAATAGCCCTTGCAATTTTTATTCCTGCTTTTATCAGCGATTCCTCTTCGGTGGCATTTTCGTTGATAAATAACACATTGTCCTTTTTAATATGTTCAATCACGTTTCCCCTGTTTTCAATAACCAGATAGGGAATCCCGTCTGCCTGAAGTTCAAGACATACCTGCTTTCCGGTTCTTCCGTAACCGCAGACAATTACGTGATTTTCGAGTTTATTAATTTGTTTTTCCACGTTATGGTGTTTAAAAAATGTTCTGAACTCTCCTTCGATTATATGTGCAGCCACTTGTGTTGCACCGTAAAAGAATAATCCGATATTAGTCAGTAATACAAATGATGTGAATAATCTTCCCGCATCCGATAAAGGATGTACTTCCATATAACCGGCAGTTGTTATTGATATTACGGTCATGTAAAACGCCTCAATGAAATTATATCCTTCAATAATCATGTACCCGGCGACCGATATTATAAAGAAAATCAGCAGTAAGACAAAAATATATGTAAGATGTTTGAAATAAATTAAACCCTCTTTTATATTTTCAAACGTTTTCATTCTTATTCCTGAGTAAAAATCGCATTAATAATTCAAATTTACTACACGAAAATTTTCACTGTGAAAAAAATTCCCTCATCCCATGAACGCAGGAGCCTGTTTGAAAACTCGAAAATACTCCTTCCCAGGCTCCTGCTTGGGAAGGTTTTGCGGTTTTTTACTGCTTGACTACACGAAAATTTTCACTATGAAAAAAATCCCTTCATCCCATGAGCGTAGGAGCCTGTTTGAAAACTTGAAAATACTCCTTCCCAAGCTCCGGCTTGGGAAGGTTTTTGCGTTTTTTTACTGCTTTACAATCCGTTTTCGCACAATCTCCGTAGCTTAACGTATAAGGATTGCTTATTTTCGCTAAACACTTAAAATATAATTGCTTTAATTAAATATAATATTTAAATTTCATCAGCAGAATAGACTTGCAGAGTTGGGATAAAAAGGATTCTTACAGTCTTTATAAATATCAGCGGGTTATATACAAAAATAATATCACTTAATTTTAAAATTTACCTTGGAGGGTAAATGATGGAAACAGGATTTGTAGTTAATAACAAAAGGTACATTTTCCCTTTTATATATAATTACCTTATAAAAACCTTATTTAAAAAAGTTTTTTTTCTTCTGCTTTTATTTATTCTTAATTCATCATTCATCATTCATAATTGCTACTGTCAGTGGGTCCTGCAGAATCCATATCCACAGCCGAATCCCCTTCTGAAAGTACAGACTCTTTCCTCAAATATTATTTATGCCTGCGGAGGCGGAAAAACAATAATAAAATCAACAAACAGCGGAGTTAACTGGACTGTTTATTCGAATAACATTCCCGACTGGAATTTTCCTTACGGAAGTTCAATTAATTCCATCAGTTTCGTAAGCAGTGATACAGGATATTTTTGCGGAAGTAAAGGCAGGGTTTTTAAAACAGTAAACGGCGGTATTAACTGGACTGAACTGACAACGGGAATAACAACAGATTTATATTCACTTCATTTTGTAAACCGGTTCACGGGTTATGCGGCGGGACTGAGCGGTGTAATTATTAAAACCATAAACGGCGGATTAAACTGGACAAGCCAGTCGAGCGGAGGAACAGCATCACTGCTC
>CAYWMV010000065.1:0-10930 GCA_964459055.1 uncultured Ignavibacteriaceae bacterium
AAATAATAAATCTTTTTATCGGAATTTTTTTAATGTTGAATTTAAGATTTTGTTAATTATTTGGTCCGTAATAAGGAAGAATACCTATCGGGTTTCTGAAATATTTTTTTATTAAATCTTCATCGGAAAAATCAGGCACAGTATATTCGACGGTTAAATTTTCGTCATTTAATATATTTTCATCAACGATGCTTGTGTCACCTGTAACTTCTGTAGCGGCGATGTAGTAGTAAGATTTATCGTTCAGCCTGTCATTATTTAAATAACGAATCGTGTAAATTGTTTTAGGCAGATTCTGTCTTTCGGGTATTTTATGATTATAACTTATATATATTCCTGACGATGGTACAAATTTCGGGTCTATTACAACATAATATCTTTCTTTTGTGTAATAATTCCCATTCAAAATATTGTATAAATTCCTGGAAAGCATTAATTTAAATTCTTCTTTGGAATATTCCTGCGGGGGAACGTAATCTTTTGGAGCGAAACCTACTGTTCTTGCAGTATAACCGTTGTGCGCTAATACGATTGTTCCCATGGGAGAATCGTTAAATAATTTTTTTGCATCTTCGTGTCTCATTCTGATACATCCGTGGGAAGAGGGGTATTTTCCAAGTGCTGCATAATACCCTGTTCCGTTCATAGAATGAAAACCCACACCCTGATTGAAGGGCATGAAGTGATACATATCGGCGTTGTTGTATTGAGTTGACTGATGATGTGCATTTTTATAGAATATAACAAAGAGCCCCGGCTTCGAATCGGTACTTCTCGATAAATATCTATTCCCCGTTGACACGGGATATCGCATTGTTCTTCCGTCGCGCCAGTGCTGATAAACCATTTGTTGGTCGATTCTGAGTTCCAGCCATGAATCAAGAGTTGTATAAACAGTATCTTTAAGTTTTGCTGACAGATCTTCTTCTGACAGGATATTGTATTTCATTGAGAAAACTGATGAATCACCATTTGTAGTAATTTCCGAAAATCCATCTGATTTTTCAAAATCATAACTTCTTCCTGCTTCGTTTGATACACCTGCAATAAAGTAAAGAAACAAAATAAATGGAAATACGGCTACGAATTTGATTCCCTTCGTTTTCGCAGTGTCTCTTTCCGGTATTTCAATAATTATTTCTTCCACTTTTTTCTTATATTTACCTTTATGATTTATTTATAAATCTTATGAAAATAATATATTTAAGAATAAAAATCTATACTTTTTTATGGAACACAAATTTAAAAAACATTTAATATTTTAAACAAAACTCCCCTAAAAATGTTTCATATATACTGGCGAAGTTATCCGAATCTACCTGAAATATAATCCTCTGTCTGTTTTTTGTCAGGACTGATAAATAAATCTCTTGTTTTTCCGAACTCAATTAGGTCCCCCAATAGCATAAAAGCGGTAAAATTGCTAATCCTTGCCGCCTGCTGCATATTATGAGTAACAATCGCAACCGTATAAGTTTCTTTCAGTTTGAATATTGTTTCTTCGACTACCGAGGTTGATATCGGGTCGAGAGCACTTGTTGGTTCATCCATAAGAATAACATCAGGTGAAACGGCAAGAGTTCTTGCAATACAAAGTCTCTGCTGCTGTCCTCCGGATAATTCATAAGCGGATTTCTTCAATCTGTCCTTTACTTCTTCCCAGAGTCCTGCCTGAATTAATGCTTTTTCTGCAATTTCCTTCAGATTATGATTATTTTTCCCTGATGTATATTTTAATCCTGCAATTGTATTGTTAAATATTGATAAAGTAGGAAACGGATTCGGTTTCTGAAATACCATCCCGATTCTTTTTCTCAGTTCCACACTGCTGTATTCATTGATATTTTTCTCATTAAAGAAAATTTTACCTGTAACGAGTGATTTTGGAGTTAGGTCATGCATAAAATTAAGCGAGCGCAGAAGAGTGGATTTACCGCATCCGGACGGACCGATTATTGCAGTTACCTTATTTTTGCGAAAGCCGATATTTACATTTCGTATTGCGGGTCTTCCGTTAAAAAAAACCGAAAGATTTTCTGTTTTAACTACATATTTCGTTAAAATTTCATTTTCATTTAATCCGGTTTCAACTATATCTGAAGAGATATTTAATTTCATTTCGGAATCTTTCAACCTGCTTTATATTTAGTTCTTGTAACTATTCTAACGATTAAATTCACAACAAATACGATCGAAATTAATACAAATGCTCCTGCCCAAGCTTTTCTGTGCCATTCATCAAATGGTGAAATTGCATAATTAAAAATCATAACAGGAATAGATGCCATAGGCTGGTCAAGACTCGTACTCCAGAAATTATTTCCGAAAGAGGTGAAAAGCAACGGTGCAGTTTCCCCTGATGCCCTGGCTATAGCGAGCAGTATTCCTGTTATTATTCCTGTCGATGCGGTTCTAAGAACAATTCTAAGCGTTGTTTTCCATCTTGATATACCGAGGGCTAAAGAGGCTTCCCTTAGTGTCTGCGGAACAAGTTTCAGCATTTCTTCAGTAATTCTTGTTATTGTCGGAATCATCAATATTCCAAGAGCAAAGCCTCCTGCAAGAGCGGAGAATCTTTGCATCGGAATAACGATTAAACCGTAAGCAAATATTCCAATAATAATTGAAGGTGTACCGCTAAGGACATCTGTTACGAATTTAATTATATTTGCCATTATACTGCCTGAATATTCTGACACGTATATTCCTGACAGAACGCCAATTGGAATTCCAAACAGCGATCCAATACCAACAAGAATTAGCGTTCCGACTATAGCATTCGCCATTCCTCCTCCCAAATCACCGACGGGTTTAGGTAAACTGATAAAGAAATCCAGATTAATTGCGGAAAGTCCGGAACCGGTAGTATAAAAGAAAATATACACGAGCGGAAAAATTGTAATGACGGTAGAAAACAAGCAGAAAACAATCATCAGAAAATTTTTTACTTTTCTCCTTTTCAGATTAGCGGTATTTAACAATAATAATTTTCTGTCCATATTATTTATTATCCAGTTTATAAGTTACACTGAATATAAGAAATCTTGCAAGCGAATTAATAATAAAAGTCACCCCGAAAAGAATTAATCCCACTTCAATAAGTGCTGATATATGAAGCGAACCGGACGCTTCAGCAAATTCATTAGCAATAACCGAAGCCATTGAATATGCAGGTTCAAAAAGGGATGCTTTAATCTGTGCACGATTGCCGATAACCATAGTAACAGCCATTGTTTCACCGATTGCTCTTCCAAGACCAAGCACAGTAGCACCTAGAATACCGCTTTTTGCATTGAGGAGTGCCATTTTTATTGCTTCCCATCTTGTAGAACCGAGTGCATAAGCAGCTTCTCTCTGAGCAACAGGGATAGCCCTGAGCACATCTCTTGTTATTGAAGTAATAATAGGAGTAATCATAATAGCGAGAATAATTCCCGCGGTTAACATTCCGAATCCGTAAATATTACCCTGAAAAAAAGGTAAAAATCCGAGTACAGACTGCAAAAATGGCTGTACGTTTTCTCTCATAAAAGGAGCCAGTGCAAATATCCCCCAAAATCCATAAATTATACTCGGAATAGCAGCAAGAATTTCAATAAGAAAACTAATTGTATTTCTGACAGCACCTTTCGAGAGTTCCGAAAGAAAAATTGCAACACCGATACTTACTGGCAAAGCAAGCAGCAATGCGATTATTGAAGAAACAATTGTTCCGTAGACGAAAGATAAAGCACCGTAACTTTCATTGACGGTGTCCCAGTCATCTTTAAAAATAAATCCCCAGCCGAACAAATTCCTTGATTCCGCCGAATCCTTAAACATTTCAAAAATTATCAGCAGTACAATGAAAATTATTGACAATGAAAACAGCAAAGTAATATTCTCGAAAATTATATCCGAGATTTTTTTTCTGCTTCGTATAGTATTTTGTTTATTATCTATTTTTTTCAGTTTAATATTAAAATTACAAAAATAAAAATTTTTTTACTGTTAAGAAATTGTAAAGAATTTAATTTACAAGAACAGAATATCCTTTAAGGTATTCAGTTTCCTGCATTTGGGGAAGAACCGGGTGGTCGGGCGAAATTTCCGAACTTCCGATTATTTCAATTTTCCTTCCTGCTTCATCAGCAGATTTCACGAGTATTCCGTAAAAGATTTTTTCATTTATATGATGTGAACAGCTGTAAGTCATCAAAACAGAATTATTTTTCAGAATTTTCATTGCATTCGAATTGATATCAATATAGCCTTTTTCAGCGGTTTTTAAATATTTCCTGCTTTTTGTAAATGAAGGAGGGTCAAGAACGACCAAATCGTATTTTCTTTTTTCTTCGGCATATCTGTTTAAAATATTAAAAGCATCCCCCTTGACAGTTGAAAAATTGGAGAATTTGTTAATTCTACAGTTCAGTTCAGTATTCGACAGTACAAAATCGGAAGAATCTATGAAGGTAACATTACACGCTCCTGCATATAAGGCATTCAATCCGAATCCGCCGTCATTACAGAAAACATCAAGAACTTCATCACCGCTTTTTATAAATTTTCTAATTTTCAGTCTGTTATTTCTCTGATCATAATAAAATCCTGTTTTCTGGCCTTTCAGAACATCAATATGATATTTTATATTGTCAATTTCCGCAGTTAATTCGCTATCTTTGCTCCCGTATAAAATGCCCTCCTTTAATTCAAGGCCTTCAAGTTTTCTGTATTCAAAATTATTTTTCTCGACGATGCAGGAAGGAGAAAACAATTCAACAAGGGCATCGATAATAATGTTTTTCAGATTTTCCATTCCTAGTGAAAAAATCTGTACGGAAAAACAGTCATTATATCTGTCAATAATCAAGCCGGGTAAATAATCGCTTTCTCCGTTAATTAATCTGTAATATTTATCGCTGAAGAATTTATTTCTCTTGTCACCGGCAACCCTGAATGATTTAGTAAAAAAGTCTTTATTTATATCTTCCCTGATACAGGATAAAAGTCTGAATGAAATAAGAGAATTTTTGTTATACACTCCCCTGCCGAGAAAAATTTTATTATGTGAATATAAATCCGCTATACAGCCGTTTACAAGGAATTCCTCTTCCGATTCAATTTCGTTGCTGAACACCCAAAGATGACCTGCTATAATTCTTCTGTGTTCGTTTTTTTTCAGTATGATTTTCATAAAATATTCTGATTAATATCGAGCATACATTTAAAATGAATTTCCGGACAATTATTCTTGCCGCTTCTTGCACACGGTCTGCATTTAAGATTTTTATTTTCGAAAACAACAGAAGACGTCAATTGCGGATAAAATCCGAATTCCCTAACAGTCGAGCCGAAAAATGCATATACCTTTTTATTTAATGCTTCAGCGAGATGCATAATACCGCTGTCATTGCAAATTACATATTCCGAATACATAATATAAACTGCAAGTTCCGGAAAACTCATTTTGCCGCATAAATTAACTGTATTACCGCTGTTTTCCTTCAGATAACTGCAAATATTCATATCTGTTTCCGAGGCAGAGCCGGTTAAAATAAAAAGTTTATCTTTATTCCTGTTAATTATATCAAGATATTTTTCTTTCGGGTATGTTTTAGTAAAATGTTTTGAGGAAGGCGAAATAACTATATACGGTTTATCCATCGGGCGATTTCCGTTTAATTTCAATTCGGTAAAAGAAAAGGATTCATTATATTTAGCGGTTAAACCGTCGAGTGTCCTAAGATATTTCCTGAAAACCGGAGTTATATTTTTAAAGAAATTAATCTTAAATTTAACCAGTAAATATTTTTTGATATTATTTTTTTTGTATCTGATAACTTTTACTCCGAGCAAGGATGTAAGATAAATGCTTCTAAGGTTTTTATGCAGGTCGAAAACATAATCATATTTTCCGGACTTAATTTTTTTTCTGATTCCGGATAAATGAACATTATTTATGTAAATTACTTCATCAATATACGGGTTTAATTCGGGCAATTCCCTGTAATCCAGTTTAGTTAGAAAGACTACGCGTGAATCCGGGAACGCAGATTTAAGTTCTTTAAGAAACGGAAAAGTCAGTATAATATCTCCGAAACTGGACAAACGCAAAACGAGGAAGCTATTTTTTTTCTCCGAATTTATTTTCACTGATTGATTAGTATATTTTGATGACCTTTTGCAAACAAATCAATCTCATTATAAAGTACATCTATGAATCCGGGTCCGTATTTATTCAGAAAATAAATTATATTAATATGACGCTCCTGAAGATTGTTCTCCGGATATACATTTGAAACAATTGATTTAAGTTTTGAAACGGTATTTTCATTTTGTTTAATCTGTACTTCGATGATTTTGTTTTTTACCGGTGAAAGTGATTCAAGAAATTTTACCGATTTATTCCGGAACAGCACTTCAAGATTCTTATCAATATTTCTTATCTCATTACCTGTCTCATAAATAAGTCCGTTAAACGAACCCGTAAATGAGGAGAAAACATCGTCAACATTAATTTCATTGATGTTTTTCATGATTTTTACGGTAACCGTATGTTCGTCGAATAGTTCTTCGAAGGAAATATCAAATTTCAGAAGAAAATTATTAATTCTTTTCTCGATAACGGTTAAGGATGTTCTCGGGAATATAACCGGCATACTGTTATTAAAAAACCCGTAAAAGGATTTTAACTGTGCAAAATATGCAATTTCCGAAGGTCCTCCTATATATACTGCTGTAGGAAGAACAAAATCCTGACAAACAGGTCTCAACGCCACATTGGGACTGAAATTTTCCGGATGCGCATGCAATTCTTCCATAATGAACTGTTTCTCAAACTTTTTCCTCAGATTTTTCAAAGAGAAACTGTTTCCCTGTGAAGGTTCTAAAAGATATCTCCCGTTTTCAAAAATATAGAAAATATTTACAGGTTTCGGCTTCATCTGAGGTTCATACTGCACTTCAAGTTTTGCGGATGTGTCAATCATAAGTTCGCATCCGTCCGGATAAGAAGTAAGTTCCTGTTCAAAAACAGGGAGCAGTATCCGCTTGATTTCTTTATCGGACGGGTCAATGAAAACCAGACCCTTATCTTTCAAAATATAATTTAAGAATCTCGCAAAAGATGTTTTTAGGTCAATTCCTTCTGTATATGCCCGCATGGAATAATATTTTAAATCTCCGGAAAATTCCGTTCTAAGCAAATTTTCAAACATATCATCCATAAATTTTCCTATATTTTCATCTGCAATTATCGTGCCTACCGGCTGCACATATTTTTCTTTTTCGCCGCCTCCTGCATAATATTTCAGATTTACGGGATTATTATTTTTATCGAAAACATTAATATTATTTATTTCAGGATAATCGTGGTCTTCACATTCAAGCCAGAATACCGGAATGAATTCGTATTCAGGAAATTTGTCAGACAGGAACTCAGAGAGCTGAACAGCATTTATCGCTTTGATTATTGTATAAATATTTCCGGTTAAAAGCCCTATTTGCTGTCCTGTAACAACGGCAAAAGTGTTTTCCGACTTCAACTTTGATATGTTGGCAAATGCTTTTTCCGACGAATTAAAGGATTTATTCTGTTCATTGAGTATTCCAGAAAGGTCATTCCTGTTTACAGAATAAAGGCTTTTTCTTTTTGTTGCAGCGTTATAAAATGACTGCGCTTCGTCATATTTATGCTCAAAAAAAGCAGAAATTGTATTAAAGTCATAAATGTAATCCGTAAAAAGACGGTTGAATCCGGGTAATTTATTATAATCGATTTCCATTGAATTTTATAATTAATTTAAAATGACGAAAATTTGAATTAAAATAAATTCATAAATTGCTAACAACGGTAAAGATATTTAAATTTTATAATATCTGTTAGATGTATCTCCTCCGAAGATACCTGCCTTGACTTTTAAAAAAATATACCTTAATTTATTATACCATAAATTATTAAGGTATATGCTATGGAAACACAAATACACGAAACAGTTGATGTAATCGCTTACTTTCACAATTTGCATATTGAGGTTGTCAGATTCCGATGGAACAGCAGCATATACAACGTCAGCCGTCTGAATTCATACTGGAAGATACCGTCAGGAAACAGTTTTGAATATCATTTCACGGTATTGTGCAAAAAACAGAGTGTACTATGTGAATTATCATTCAATCTGAATGATTTCAAATGGCAGCTAGTACAGCTGGAGAATATATAATCTTATTTTTTTACGGAAGAAAAACTGCTGCAGCAAGAACAGTAGTCCATAACCCTGTTTTATCTCCTTCTGCAGATTGTGTATAGTTAAATGTTTTAAATATTTTTCCGCTTTGTTTATAAAGATTTTCTCTTTCATTCCATGCAGTTTCGGGATCAAACTCGACGCCGAGAGTAGTTGCGAGCATTGATGCAGCAAGATCTTCTGCATATTCGCCTGTGACTTTTTCAGTCTGTCCGAAAGGATGATGTTCAGAGATATATCCGTAATGACTTTCATCGGAGGGAAGTGCAACTCCGATTGAACTTGCTATTAATCTATTCGGTTCATTGGTAAAATTTCTTGCCATAACAGCGAAAGTAATCTGCCCCGGTTCAAGCATAGCAATTCCCTGTTCTTTTGGAATCCTTTTACATCCGGGAGGATAAATACTTGAGACCATAACAAGATTACATTTTTCTATGCCTGCATGCCTTAAAGCAAGTTCAAATGACTGTAAATAGTCTTTATGGCGTCCTACACCTTTAGTAAAAAATATTTTTGTCGGTCTGAACATTTCAATCTCCTTTCATCATTTAAGATACTATGCAAGTTATAATATTTATTTTTAAATAAAAATTAATTTATTTTAACTTTTAAAAATTTTTTCTTTCCAACTTTTAGAACAAAATCCTTTTTTTGTTTAATCACATAATTTATGTCCGATATTTTCTCGTTGTTAATACTAACTCCGCTCTGCTCAATTAATCTCCTTGCATTTCCTTTTGAATCCGAGAGTTTTGAATCATAAATCAAATCAATCAATTTAACTTCATTTTGAGAAAGTGTGTATTCAGGCATATCATCAGGAATTTCCTTCTTTACGAATATTTTATCAAATTCATCGCGTGCTTTATCCGCTGTTTCGGAGTCATAATATAATTTAACAAGTTCGTGTGCAAGCCGGTGTTTTATATTTCGCGGGTTTACATTTTCATCTTCAAGCGATGATTTTATTTCCTGAAGTTCGGAAGGTTTGAGCCGTGTACCGAGAACAAAATATTTATAAATCAACAAATCAGGAATACTCATCGTTTTTCCGAAAATATCTTTCGGTGGATCTGTGATGCCGATTGCATTATCGAGTGATTTACTCATTTTTTCGCTTCCGTCAGTTCCTTCAAGAAGGGGCATAAGAAGGACAATCTGAGGTTCTTTATTAAACCTTCTCTGCATATCCCTGCCGACAAGGTTATTGAATTTCTGATCAGTTCCGCCAAGTTCAACATCTGCGTTTATGAAGACGGAATCATAACCCTGCATAATCGGATACAGTATTTCATGGAGTGAAATTTCAGTCTGCTCCTTTAATCTGTTTGTAAAATCATCTCTTTCAAGGATTCTCTGAACGGTAAATTTACTCATAATTTTTATTAAATCTTCAAGAGTAAGTTTACTCAGCCACTCGGAATTATATCTAATTTGTGTTTTTGATTTATCCAGTATTCTTGAAGCCTGTTCGAAATAAGTTTTACCGTGTTCACGCGTTTCCTCAAATGTCAGTTGCGGTCTGGTTTTTTTCTTTCCCGAGGGATCGCCAATCATTGCAGTATAATCACCGATAATTAAAATTGCCGTATGCCCGAAATCTTGAAATTCCCTTAATTTATTTAACACTACGGCATGCCCTATATGTAAATCAGGTTTTGACGGGTCGCAGCCGAGTTTTATATTCAGAGGTTTTTTTTCTTTGATGGATTTTGCAATTTTCTGTTCGAGTTCATTCTCGGGAATAATTTCGACAGTTCCTTTTTTAAGAACGTCCATTTGTTCGTTTACAGTACCTAACATTTTATATTCTTTTTAATTTTCTTTCAGTTTCGCGTTGTTTAATTGTTTCTCTTTTATCGTACAATTTTTTTCCTTTAGCAATTCCAAGTTCAACTTTCGCCTTTGCATTAACAAAATACATACGCAGCGGTATCATTGTCAGACCTTTTTCCTGCAACTGTGCTTTAATTTTTCTCAGTTCAGTTTTATTCAGTAATAACTTTCTGTTTCTTAACGGTTCGTGATTATTAATATTTCCGAATTTATATTCGCTGATGTGGCAATTAATAAGCCATAATTCGTCATCAATAAATTTTGCATATCCGTCCTGCATATTAACTTTTGCTTCACGCAGCGATTTCACTTCTGTTCCGAGGAGCACCATACCCGCTTCATACTTCTTTAAAATCACATACTGAAAGTTTGCTTTACGGTTGGTACCGATTATTTTAATTTTATCTGAATTCTCCAAGCCTGCGTGAAGGCCGACGGCACTATCCGCCGGATACCGTCATTTTTGTTCCCGGAAGACACAAAAACGAGCGAGTGATTGGGGTCGGCAAAACCCCGGTTATCGTTGTTGAACCGATGTGAACGGGCCCTATGTGCTGACGTCATGCCAGACCGGGTTTGGCCCGGAGGTTCAGGACCTTTTCCAGGCCGGCGGCGAACTGTTCTCTTGCCCGGTCCAGGTAGTCGTTGATTTCATCGATATACCCGTCGGCGGAGGCCGACCAGACGCGGTTGAGGTATCGCTCTCCGGCGGCAAAGCAGTTCATTACCTCGGCGTAGGCCGCCAGGCCGTGGGAGTGCGCGATGCTCTCGCGGGCTTCGATGAAGGTGTTCAGGTCGTCCGCGAACAGGTCGTCGATCCGGTGCCGCACGTCGTAAGGGTCGGGGGCATGCTTGTCGGCGTT
>CAYWMV010000066.1:0-10530 GCA_964459055.1 uncultured Ignavibacteriaceae bacterium
TCGCACAGGCGGAAGCATGTACGGGAAAACCATTTGTAAAATACTGGCTTCACGGGGAGTTTCTGATTGAAGAAAAAGGGAAAATGTCCAAGTCCAAAGATGAATTTCTCAGACTTCCGGTTCTTATCGAAAAAGGATATTCGCCGATGGATTACAGGTATTTTCTCCTCATGACTCATTACAGAAAAAAAATCAAATTCTCATTCGAAAATCTTGATGCTGCAAGAAACGGTCTTAATAACCTTAAAGAAAAAATATCTGAAGTCAGAAAACTATCCGCAGAAAAAGAAATACAATCCGAAATGACTGAAGAATATAAAAACAAATTTACCGACAGTATAAACGATGATTTAAATGTTTCCGAAGGACTTGCACTACTCTGGGAAGTTTTGAAAAATGAAAATTTAAAACCCGGTGAAAAAATATTTTTAATTAATGATTTCGATAAAGTATTAGGTCTGAAGTTAGGTGAAGTTCTTGCAGAAAAAGAGGATAAAATACCACAGGAAATCTATGAACTGATTGAAAAGAGAAAGACGGCAAAACAAAATAAGGATTTCAAACTGGCGGATACGATTCGGGCTGAAATAAAAGATAAAGGATATGAAGTGTTCGATAAGAAGGGTGGTGAAATGGAAATAAAAAAAATTGACTGATATGGAAACCAGAATTACAAAACTATTTGGGATTAAATATCCGGTTATTCAGGCAGGTATGGTTTGGTGCAGCGGCTGGGAACTCGCTTCTGCTGTCAGTAATGCCGGCGGGCTTGGATTAATCGGTTCAGGCTCAATGTATCCCGATGTTCTGGAGGAAAATATAGTTAAGTGCAGGGAAGCAACGGATAAACCCTTCGGTGTAAATGTTCCTTTGCTTTATCCGCAAATTGATGAACATATTAACCTGATTCTGAAACATAATGTAAAAATTGTATTTACTTCTGCGGGAAGTCCGGCAAAATTTACTCCTTTATTGAAAGAAAACGGAATTACGGTTGTTCACGTAATTGCAAATGCTAAATTTGCAAAGAAATGTGTGGATGCAGGAGTGGACGCAATCGTCGCCGAAGGTTTCGAGGCAGGAGGGCATAACGGTATCGAGGAAACAACAACTATGGTTCTGATTCCGTTAATCAGGGATACTGTTGATTTGCCGTTAATTGCCGCAGGAGGAATAGGAACAGGCAGGCAAATGCTGGCGGCTTTTGTTCTTGGTGCCGAAGGTGTGCAGATAGGCAGCCGTTTTGTTACTTCCGTTGAATCATCCGCACATATTAACTTCAAAAATAAAGTTGTGGAAGCAAAAGACGGGGATACGGTTCTTTCATTGAAAAAGGTTGTTCCTGTAAGGTTGATAAAAAATAAATTTTACCGGGATATCAAAACAGCCGAAGACAGGGGAGCCGAAGCGGAGGAATTGAAATCTATTCTCGGCAGAGGGCGTGCGAAGAAAGGAATGTTCGAAGGTGATATGGATGAAGGTGAACTTGAAATCGGTCAGATATCTGCTTTGATAAAAGACATTAAACCTGCTGGAGAGATACTCCGGGAAATTATGAACGAATTTGAAGAGACGAAACAAAAGTTTCTCATCCGATGAACTTTATATCTTTATGATACATGAAACCTTGGACCTCAAAACTGAACATTTAAAATATATTCCCGAATAATACGTTCATCGGATAAGGAAATAATATGAAAGTGAATAAAAAAAATTATCAATAACTTTTCACATACATTTCGAAATATCCCTGCGGATGCATACAGGCGGGACATACTCTCGGCGGTTCTGCACCGTAATGTAAATGTCCGCAAACACGGCAAATCCACACTGTACTGTCGTCTCTCTTGAACACTTTTCCCTGTTCAATATTTTCTATGAGTGCTTTAAATCTTTCTTCGTGTTTCTTCTCGATTTCGGCAACTCTTGAAAATAAGTTTGCTATATTTTTAAATCCTTCCTCTTCCGCTTCTTTTGCCATTCTCGGATACATATCCGTCCATTCGTAATTTTCTCCTTCTGCGGCGTGTTTTAAATTTTCAGTTGTTGCTCCGAGTTGATTCAGAAGTTTGAAATAAAGTTTTGCGTGTGATTTTTCATTTTCGGCTGTTTCTTCGAAAAATGCGGCTATCTGTTCATAACCTTCTTTTCTTGCTGCTTCGGCGTAATAAGTGTATTTGTTTCTTGCCTGTGACTCCCCCGCAAAAGCATCAAGCAGATTTTTTTCTGTTTTAGTACCTTTTAAATTCAGCATGCGATTTTTTTTGATTAATAAAGATAATCAAAAATACGGATACGTTTATTTAAAATTAAGTCGAAAATTTCCGGTTTGTAGTTCTGAAGTTTGGTTCAGTAACTTTTCCGGTTTGTTTTGTGTAAACTCGATAAGCAGGCATTTATCCGAAAAATAAATTTACCGGGAATATTTGCCAGTGAATGATTTGGAAAAAATTATGTTTAAATCAGTTATCCTGTAATGTATTAAGATAATTTTTGTGCTCTGTATCAGCTTTGTCAATAATGTCCTTCGGAACGAGGTTGTTGATGAATTTATATAATGATTCTAAATTTGTTTTGTATTCTTTTGAAGGAAAATACGGACTTTCATATACTTTCGGAGGTTTGTCGGAATTCGGGTCAGGGTCAACGATTATTACTTTTGCATTGGTCAGTGAACCGCCGATAGGAATTTCCTCATCTTTAAGTTTTGGGATTTCCCTGCCTATGAGTTTCGACTTCTCAATTGCTTCCTGAAGACCATCGAATTGTTCGTTATTGATTGAGAACTGATATTGAAGTTTCTTTTCTCCGCCAATCGGATATGTATATAAATATTCGCAGGTTTTATTCCAGTTAACGGTAATCGAGTATGAATACTGGTATTCGGGAGCAATTGGTCCGGATTCGTGATTAAGTTGTACTACAGACCATTCGGTATAATGCTGTGAAGAACTGCAGTTGAATCCTGCAAAAGCAATTAAAAATAATATAATAGTATGCTTCATGATGAATTTATTTTAGATTTTCAATATTATTGAGCCTTTTTGATTCAGCCTCCGCTTTTATATATTTAGGAACAAGTTCGTTTATGAAGGAATATAATTTATCAAGATTTGCCTTGTAAGGTTCCTGAGGATAAACGGGGCTGCTGATTACTCTTGGCGGCTGGTCTAAATCCGGGTCGGAATTAGGGATTATAATTTTGACGGATTCGTTTGAACCGCCGTCGGGAATTTCTTCTATAGGAAGAGACGGAATATCATCATCGAAAATTCTGCTTTCCTTTAATTTTCTTTGAAGCATTTCCATCTGCTCTTCCGATATTGAAAATGTATATTCGGAATTTTCCGTTCCCTGAACCGAATACTGCAGAAAAGCAGACTTGTCATAATTGATTAGTATTTTGTAACTGTATTGATATTTGGGTGAAACCGGACCGCTCCAAAACGAATATTCCAGAATTTCCCAGTTCCAGTTGCTTTCCTGTGTGTTGCCGCAGCTGAAACTGACCGTGAAAATCATAATTAAAAATAATAAATATTTCATTTTACTTTTTTCTTAATATAATAAAAATATTTTTAAATTGATTTAATCAAATTATTGCAGTTGATATTTTTAATCCTTTCCGGGAATTATTGTTTCGGAATCCGGATTTAATTTATCAATATTTACCGGTTCGGCTCTTTAAATGAAATAATTATTTCAGAGGAATTTATAATATTTCAATATTGTTGATATATTTACGTGTTAAGGTAAACAAAAATAAATAATATGTTAAAATCATTATGGATTTTGTTGGTTAGTATTGTATTAACAACGGGGATTGCAATATTCGGCTGCAGTGATTCGGAAAATCCGACCGGCGGACTGACAGGACCGGAAAATAATACGGTCAGCGGGACGGTTACTTTCGTTCAGTCTGACAGTAATTTAATAATAACCGATACTACGGCGGGATATTACAGCATTAATTTATTTGCCTCATGGCCCCCTGTCGGTAACGCAACTTCAACATTGAAAATCAAGCCTGCAAAGCAACCGGATAATACTTATAAAGCATCATACAAATTTTCCGGTGTGAATACCGGAAACTATGCTGTAACTACTGCATTTGTCAGACTCCCTTATGTACCGGGGAATTCCGTACTTGGACTCGGCATTCTTGGATGTGACACATCTCATAATCCCGTCTGCATATTCAGCACATCTATCCAGAAAGCAACTGTTGCGGATAACAAAGGAGTTGAAAATATTAATTTCCTTTCCTGGGCTGATACAACAAAAAGAATTTATAAATTTTAATTAATGCTGAAATTTTATTCCGATGCATCACCGTTCTCAGGGGAGGTGATGTTCGATTATTTTGGTATGATAAAAAAATTAGTATTTATTTTTTTGATTTTCGCATCCGGACTTTCAGCGGAGGAAAAAGCGGGCTCTGCTTACGGACTGGTTGTTGATAAGACTAATAACGAAACAGTTACATACGCTCTTATCAAAATCAGTAATCTTAATAATTCGTATTCGGCAGAAACGGATTTGTCGGGTAAATTTGAAATTAAGAATATAATACCCGGGAAATACGAATTGTCCGTCTCGCGAATCGGATATTCGGATTATTACGGGGAAATAACAATCGTGTCCGGAGAAAAGAAGGAAACAATTATAAACATTTCTCAGGTGGATTTGCAAATAGAATCTGTTAATATTACTGCTATAAAGACCGAAGTAACTTTGCGGCAAACACCCTCTTCGCTTGTGACGGTTAATGCAGAGGATATCAAATCGAAAAATATTTTTACTTTCGACCAGTTGCTCGAAAAAGTTCAGGGTATAGGCATTAACCGGACAAGCGGACTGAATGTCAGTTCGCTTTCAATAAGAGGCAGTTCCGATGTTGCGGGAGGGGGAATCGGGAACAGAGTGCTTCTCCTGCTTGACGGCAGACCGAGCCTTACAGGCGATTCAAAAGGTGCATTGTGGTCGTTAATACCGGTTTCGGTAATAGAAAGAACTGAAGTGGTAAAGGGTGCATTTTCTTCGCTTTACGGTTCCAGTGCAATAGGGGGAGTGATAAACGTTATAACGAAAAAACCAACTTATAAGCCTTTTACTTCGTTTAACTTTAGTTATGGGTTCTACGAAAAATTGCCGGAAAGTCTGAGATATACTGAAAGGCTGAGTTCATTTAAAGGTGCTGATATTTTGCACAGTAATACGGTTGGGAAGTTTTCGTACTTGCTTAATTTAAATTATAAAGGAAATGACGGCTATGCCCAGCAGACAGATTTTAATCTTTATGGCGGCCTCGGAAAATTCACTTTTAATTTGTTTGGTAACCGCGACCTTGAACTAACTGCACAGTATACAAAATCGAATGCCGGCTATCCTCATTACTGGAGAAAAGATCCCGGAAAACCTGCGGAACCTTATAAGGTTTCTGAAAATCTGCTTAATGATAAAATAAGAAAAGAAACAGTCAGTTTTGATCTTCAGTATAATGCGATTCCGAATTCAATATCAAAATATTCAACAAGATTTTATTATTATAAACTGCACAGCATCTCGGAATATAATCCCGTTAATCCGGTAACATTTCTCTTTGGTAATCCGGGGCAGACTTTTACCACATATATAACTTCTCATAATTTCGGAAATATTTCTCAGGTTGATTTTAATCTTGGTGATAAAAATTATTTTATAGCAGGTACCGATGTTCAGTGGAATATTGTCAAATCCGCGCCTGCCGATATTTTATACGGAAATCAGCAGCAGTATAATCTCGGAGTTTTTGCACAGGATAACTGGAAAATTAAACCTGATATTCTCAGTTCAACTTTTGCCGCCAGATTTGACTACAATAAATTCACCGGAGGTAAGGAAACATTTCAGTTAAGTCCGAAATTTTCCATTCTCTATTCGCCTCATATTGATTCAAAGATTTTTAATAATACATCTTTCAGATTCCTTGCCGGCAGGGCATTCCGTGCTCCGTCAATTGCAGAACTGTATTTCAAACGGGAATTATTCGGAAATTTTGAATTCATTTATAACCCCGGCTTAAAACCCGAAGAGATGTTTTCTTTTGAACTGGGTCTTAGAAAACAATATGAAGACAGATTCAGTTTTGATTTCGCTCTTTACTTTAATTATTACGATAATTTGATACAATATGTAAATGTCGGTGTAAACGCCATTGGTCCTTTTCAGGTTCGCAATATTGCGGTTTCGCAGATAAAGGGATTTGAAACATCTCTGAATTATGCCCACTACTTTAATTTGGCGGAAAAATCACTGGAATACAGGTTCGATATAGGATATACTTATGTTGATGCAAGGGATTTATCCGGGAACAGGCAGGATGATTTTCTGCCATATAAACCAAGACATCTTTTTAATTTCGGTGTTAATTTAGTGTATGAAGGATTTAACTTATATTCTAGCGGCAGACTGGTAAGCAGGGTAGAGGAAGTTTTGTTCTATAAATATGAAGAACCTGAATCATTTTTTGTTCTTGATGTAAAACTCAGCAAAAGGTTCGGTAATAATCTTACTGTATATGCGGCAGTGAATAATATCTTTGATGAATTTTATCAGGAACTGGAACGTATTGCCGCCCCTAATCGGAATATGAATTTTGGTTTTACTTGCGAGTTTTAAAATCTAAATAATAAAATTCGAAACATAATTCAGGTATCCCTGTCTTCCCATTTCTTTCGTCCAGAATTGTACTGATTTTTTTATTCTTTTAAGGCAATCGAGCAGTTCGTTCACCGTAATCGGCTCTATTTCATATTCATTACCCTCATCATCCGTTGTTTTACCGGTAATACGATAATCTGCAACTTCTTTTACCGCTCGATATAATTCAGATTGTTTTCCGGAAAGATTGAAATTTCTCGGTTCCACACCTCTGATTCCGGAAATGTAAAAATTCATAATTGCGTCGAGAACAATCAATACATCAAAATCTAATAAATCGTTATTCTCTCTGTATGTATCTACAATCATATATTCCAGATTCTGGAGCACGTCTAAATAATCATCTTCAAATGACATTATTGAATTTTATAATTAATAAATTCTTTGTCTTGAGTATCCGATGAAATCTGTTGCCGGAGGCTTCATTCCTTTCTGTCTTATCAGCATTGCTATTTGCGCGCGGTGATATGAAGAGTGATTGATCATATGTGCCAGGATTTCCCATACGGCACTTTTCATTGGTTCCCCTTTAATATTTTTATATTCAATAATTCCGGTAAGCAGTTGCTCATCTGATGAATTGATTAAATCCGTCCAGTTCTTATTAATATTACTCAGAAGTACTTCACATTCTTCGGGTGTGTGAATTTCCATATGATACGGAAATTCTTTATCCCCCTGTACTCTTTTAAACCAGATAATTTC
This sequence comes from uncultured Ignavibacteriaceae bacterium, assembly GCA_964459055.1. GTDB lineage: Bacteria > Bacteroidota > Ignavibacteria > Tepidaquicellales > Tepidaquicellaceae > Tepidaquicella. The sequence goes on from CAYWMV010000066.1 coordinate 7,408, forward strand.
GGCATTAAAAATGTGTGAAAATAGTTCGAGTTCTTTGCCGCCTGTTATGGAATTATCCATTAAAAATCCTGAAAGAATTTTATTTGCCCATTTATCGTATTTTAATAGGTCAATGAAGTATTTTTTGTCCATTTTTTAAAAAATATAATTATTGTTAATATCTGTTTACTTTTTTTCTAACTTCGCCCAGGTATCCCGCAGCGGAACAGTTCTGTTAAAGACAATTAATTTTTCAGTTGAAAGCGGGTCAACACAGAAATAACCAAGCCGTTCAAACTGAAATTTATCGCCGGATTTTGCTTTGCCGAGTTCAGGTTCGATGAAACAGTTGCTTACTATTTTCAGGGAATCCGGATTGATAAATTCTTTAAAATCTTTCTCGGGGTCTGCAGACGGGTCTTCAACGGTGAATAATCTGTCGTACAATCTTGCTTCGGCTTTAACAGCGTGTTTTGCGGATACCCAGTGAATCGTTCCTTTTACCTTTTTTGTGCTGCTGCCCCCGCTTTTTGTTTCCGGGTCGTATGTGCAGTGAAGTTCAGTTATTTCGCCTTTTTCATTTTTAATTACATCTTCGCACTTAATAATATATGCATATTTTAATCTTACTTCATTTCCCGGTGAGAGTCTGTAAAATTTTTTGTGCGGGACTTCCTGAAAATCATCCTGTTCGATGTAAATTTCTTTGGAAAAGAGTAATTTTCTTTTTCCTGCTGAACTGTCTTCAGGATTGTTTACCGCTTCCATTTCTTCTGTCTTATCGTCTGGGAAATTTGTAATTATAACTTTCAGGGGATTCAGAACCGCCATTGCTCTCGAGGCGTGTTTGTTAAGGTCTTCCCTTAAACTGTATTCGAGTAATGCAACATCCGTCAGAGCATCTCTTTTTGCAACACCGATTCTGTCTGCAAAGTTACGGATTGACTCCGGAGTGTAGCCTCGCCTGCGAAGTCCTGAAATAGTCGGCATTCGCGGGTCATCCCAACCTGAAACATATCCTTCCTGAACGAGTTCAAGAAGTTTCCGCTTGCTCATTATTGTATATGAGAGATTCAGTCTTGCAAACTCTATCTGTTGGGGACGATTTTCAAGATTAAGTGCTTCGAGAAACCAGTCGTATAAAGGACGGTGAACTTCAAATTCAAGTGTGCATATTGAATGAGTTATTCCTTCGATCCAATCGGAAAGCGGATGTGCATAATCATACATAGGATAAATGCACCATTTATCGCCTGTTCTGTGATGGTCAGATTTTTTAATTCTGTAAATTACAGGGTCGCGCATAAGCATATTGGGAGAAGCCATATCAATTTTTGCACGGAGTGTGTGAGTTCCGTCTTCAAACTTGCCGTCTTTCATTGCCGTGAATAATTCAAGGTTCTCTTCTGTCGTTCTGTTGCGATAAGGTGATTCCTTACCTGATTCCATTATAGTTCCTCTGTGCTCTTTCAGTTCATCAACAGTGGAAGAATCAATATATGCCTTTCCGTCTTTTATTAACTGAATTGCGAAATCATATAACCGCTGAAAATAATCGGAAGCATAAAACATCCTGTCATCCCAGTCGAATCCCAGCCACCTTACATCCTCCTCGATTGATTCAACATATTCAACCTCTTCTTTTTCGGGGTTGGTGTCATCGAAACGAAGATTACAAAGTCCTTTGTAATCCCTTGCAATTCCGAAGTTTAAACATATTGACTTTGCGTGACCTATATGCAGGTATCCGTTCGGCTCCGGCGGAAACCGTGTATGCACTTTCTGATTATGTTTGTTCGTTTTTAAATCTTCATCTATTATATCCCGGATAAAATTCGAGGGGGATGTAACGCTGTTTTTTTTCTCTTCCATTATTAAATAGTCAATTTAATTGTTTTAATATTAAAGTAATTCTTTATAATTTCTTGCACCGTGCAGAATTCTGTGTATGAAAATTTTATCATCTTCAATTGTGTAAAATACAATATAATTCCGGACAATTAAATATCTGTAACCTAATATTTTAATGTCTTCATCCGAAGGCACTCTCCCAAGTTGTGGATTATATGATAAGATTTCAATATCTTTTGCAATTTTTTCTGCAAGATTGGCAGCAGATTTGGGACTATCCATAGCAATGTAGGAAATGATTTCAGAAAAATCCTCTTCGGCTATTTGAAGAAATCTTATCTCGTATTTACTTTTTTTCATTAATTACTTTTCCTATGTTTTTCATAACCTCTTTAATTGTTTTCCCCTTGTCTCCTGAAATTTTTTGATTTTGCGCTACCGATAATTTTGCAATTAAATCGAGTTTTAATTTCATCCTGGAATAATGAGGCATTGACATCACGACTAAATCACCCTCTCCGTTTTTCGTAATGAAAATCGGTTCGTCGGAATTACGCGCAAGTCTGGATATTTCATTTGATTTATTCCTTAAATCGGATATTGGTTTTATTATAGGCATAATTTTTAATATTTATATCAAAATTATATCATAATTATGATATATGCAATGATAAATAACATTTTATGCGATTTGTAATTCTTATAGTATGTTATTGTACATGCTTAATTTTTATCATATAATTTTTCACTATTTATTACCTTGACAACACGTACATTATTACGTGCGTTTACTTTAGAAATATTCAATTATTACGAAAACAATAACAGCGACAATAGCGAGAAGCAATTTATACAAATTAATAGACGAAACCGCTGAATCAAGCGAACCGGTTCATATTACCGGGAAAAGGGCAAATTCAGTCTTAATTTCGGAAGAGGCCTGGAGTGCAATACAGGAGACTTGATATTTATTATCTGTTCCCGGAATGAGGGAATCTATTATTAAAGGGATGAAAACGCCTGTTAAAAAATGTTCAGATAAACTTGTATGGTAAACTGGAAGTTACTTTATACATCTCAGGCAAAGCGGGATGCAAAGAAAATAAAAACTGCAGGACTAAAAGAGAAAGTCCGGAGTTTACTGGAAATTTTAGAAGATAATCCTTATAAAAAACCTTCTTCTTTTGAAAAACTTATAGGGGATTTATCCGGAACATATTCCGGGTAAATCAATATTTAGCACAGATTAGTATATCAGATTTATGATGATTTAAAGATTATAAAAATAATCAG
>CAYWMV010000067.1:0-10404 GCA_964459055.1 uncultured Ignavibacteriaceae bacterium
AACAAATTATCTTCCGGGTAATGCATTATTTTTAAACAAAATTTATTATTAACATGAAAAACAAAATTCTTATATTACTCGTTATCATTTTCACGTGTAATACATTGTCTGCTCAGGACATAATCGAAAATAAAGATATGAGCATCCCATCGGGTGATTTCAGATTAATGGATTTGAAAGAAAATGTAATAGGAAGTGAGAAGGTTACAGGATTAACTGAAAATAAATTTTCCGGTGAAAAAATAAATTTATTTAACAGCGATAAAGAAAAGAATCCGATACTTGCCGCTGCATTGTCCGCAATTGTTCCGGGCACGGGACAATTTTACGCAAAGAACTATGTAAAATCCGCGATTTTTCTCGGAGTGGAAGCAGGTTTATGGATAACATACGCAATATTCCAGAAAAAAGGTGATGACCAGACAGATATATACAGGAAGTATGCCAACGATAACTGGAGTGTAAGGAAATATGCATCCTGGTTAAAAACCGAAGGTTTTCCGGGTTCAGGAATTATAGACCCGAATCTTCAGAACCTAGAAATATTAAGACAGCAGATTAACGCATGTGAAGACAGCGCGGGTTTTTCACATAAATTACCTCCATTTGGTGACCAGCAATACTATGAAGTAATAGGTAAATATCAGAATTATGTATCGGGATGGTCTGAAGCAATCGGTGTTACTAAAAATAATTTTCAGACTTTCAAACTTGCTCAGGTAGATTTTTATATGAATGAAAGAGAAAGGGCAAACACTTTTTACAATAACGGCTCACTGACGCTAACAGTAGTTATAGTAAATCACATTCTTAGTGCCGCAGACGCAGTATGGTCGGTCAGTATCTTCAATAAATCTCTGGAAGTTAAAACTTCCGTAAATGTTAAATATATTTACTCGATGTCTGATTTCAGATATAACCTGACACCGTTTGCTAATCTGAAAGTGAGTTTTTAAATATCAGTGAATAACCCGGAAATGTAAATAGCGGGATTATTGAAGATTTAAATTTATTGAGAAAATATCATTGATATGATAATTTTTCAGGTCACTGTAAAAAGTGACCTTTTTTTTTGATTAAATTATTTTACAGAAGTAATTCTTCTCCTTAAAATAACTTACACATTTGAAGAGCAATTCTTTTTCCGAATCCCTGAACAGACCGTACAGAGTTGACCCGCTGCCTGATAAAGATGCAAAAATACTGCCGTAATCGAGTAATTTCATTTTAATATCCTTCAGTTCGGCATATTTCTTAAATACTATTTCTTCAAAATCATTAACAAATAAATTCTTATTATTAAAATCAAACTCTGTAACATTTTTCAGTTTCTTCTCTGCAAAAAAACCAGGATTGAGATTCAGACTGTCATATGCCCATCTCGTTGATACATGGGTTGCGGGAGTAACAATAAGTATTCTGTAATTCAGACGGAAATTTTTCAGAATTCTTAATTTTTCGCCTTTACCTTCCGCATAACAGGGTTTGCCAATAAGGAAAAACGGCACGTCACTACCTGTTGAACCGGCTACACTAAGAATGCTTTTTGCAGACTTCTTTATGTTAATTCTGAAATATTTAATAAGATATTTCAGTATTGAAGCGGCATTCGAACTACCGCCTCCCAATCCGCCGCCTACGGGAATCCTTTTATTTATAAAAATATTAATACTGAAAAAATCCGTTATATTAAACTCCCTGAAGAAATTTGCTATAACTTTATAGCAGATGTTGGATTTATCTTTCGGCAGAAAATGATTATTGGAGTTAATAAACAGTGTATTGGATTTTTTCTGCGATGGTTTAATTTTCAGGTCTATTTCATCATAGAAATTCAACGGATAAAATATAGTTTCAATTTCGTGGAAACCGTCATCTCTTTTACCGATAATTTTAAGACCGACATTTATTTTAGAAATAGATTTTAATATCATATTAAATTGTCCATTTGAGGTAAACTGCACCCCAAGTGAAACCGGCGCCAAAACTCGCAAGAATAAGATTATCACCTGCTTTAAGTTTTCCTTCTTCATAATATTCTGACAAGCAGGACGGAATAGTGGTGGAAGTAGTATTTCCGTATTTATGAATATTAATCATAACTTTATCGCTGCTCAAGCCCATTCTGTCAGCAGTTGACTGAATAATTCTTAAATTCGCCTGATGGGGAACCAGATATGCAATATCCTCTGATTTTAAATAATTATTTTTCATTAATTCCAGTGATACATCAGCCATACCTTTAACCGCTTCTTTAAAGACTACTCTGCCGTCCTGATGAATGTAATGCATTCCTTTAGTAACGGTTTCAACAGATGCAGGATATAAACTTCCGCCCGCAGGCTGTCTTAAATATTTCCCTCCGCTTCCGTCAATACGCAATATGGCATCTATAATACCTGAAGACTTATCGGTTGTCGGTTCCAGCAGCACGGCAGAGGCACCATCACCAAACAAAACAACGGTATTTCTGTCATTTTTATTTGCCAGAACAGACATTTTTTCCGCACCGACCACCAATACTTTTTTGTGTGCACCGGACTGAATAAACTGAACACCCGACATCAGAGCAAATATAAAGCCGGAACACGCTGCAAGCATATCAAAACCCCAGCAATTTTTCATTCCGAGTTTATCCTGAACTATACAGGCAGTTGAGGGATAAATCATATCCGGAGAGACTGTAGGAATAATCAATAAATCTATTTCTTCGGGGTTCACATTAAATTTACCGAACAATTTTTCAATCGCTTTACAAGCGGCATATGACGCCGGCTGGTCATCTTCAAGATATCTTCTTTCCTTAATACCTGTTCTTTCTATTATCCATTCGTCAGTCGTATCAAGATAACTTTCGAAATAGGAATTGGGTATAACCTTTTCCGGGAAATAATGACTCACAGCAGTTATGCAGGCATTGTAAGGTCCTTTGTTATACATCGTTTGTAAAATTTATTAACAGCGAATAATTAATTTGGAGTGATATTTTTTTCAATGTTTTGCTTATTGAGTTCCGACAATTTATTTTCTACCGGTCTGCTTTCAAATGAAAATTCCTCGTCGCCTGATTTTAAATGCACTTTTACGATTGAATTGATTTTAATTTTCTCTCTGAGAATTTCTTCACTGAGTGGGTCCTCAAGATACTTCTGGACTGCCCTTCTCAACGGTCTTGCTCCGTATATTTTGTCGAATCCTTTATCAACGAGGAATTCCCTCGCTTCATCGGTTATTTCGACAACTATATTCTGGTGTTTCAGTCTTTCAATCAATTTCACTATGGCAATATCAACAATTTTGAACAGACTTTCACGTGCGAGTTGTTTGAATACCACAAAATCATCAACTCTGTTAAGAAATTCGGGAGAGAATACTTTCTTGACTGCCTCATCAATTGCACCTTTCATCCTTTCATACTGATTTTCAAATTGCGAATCCGAGAAGCCCAATACTTTATCCAGTTTTATGTCCCTTGTTCCGATATTTGAAGTCATTATAAGAATAGTATTTTTAAAATCTACCTTACGACCAAGCCCGTCAGTGAGAAGTCCGTCATCAAGAACCTGAAGCAGAATGTTAAACGTATCCGGATGAGCCTTTTCGATTTCATCCAGCAGGACAACGCTGTATGGTTTCCTTCTGACTTTTTCCGTTAACTGACCGCCTTCTTCATATCCGACATATCCCGGAGGGGCACCTACGAGTCTTGAAACGTTGAATTTTTCCATATATTCGCTCATATCAACACGAATTAATGCATCTTCCGAATCGAACAGGAATCTCGCAAGTTGTTTCGCGAGTTCCGTTTTTCCGACACCTGTAGGACCGAGGAAAATAAAAGAACCTATAGGTCTGTTGGGATCTTTCAAGCCTGCCCTTGCCCTTCTGATGGCTTTGGATATTTTCTCAATCGCCTCATCCTGACCGATGATTACTTTTTTCAGATATTCTTCCATCTTCACAAGTTTTTCCGTTTCGGATTCCGCAATCTTATTTACCGGAATTCCCGTCATCATTGCTACCACATCGGCAATATCCTGTTCATCAACCTGATAAAAGGTATTTTGATTTTTCAAATCCCAGTTGAACTTTGCCTGTTCCAGTTCTGCAAGAAGATTCTTTTCCTTATCTCTAAGTTTAGCGGCTTCTTCAAAATTCTGATTTTTCACAACTGAATTTTTCTCAAGCCTGACTTTATCAATTTCTTCTTCAATTTTAACAACTTCCTCAGGGATTGTAATATTAGACAGATGCACTCTGGCACCAGCTTCATCCATTACGTCAATGGATTTATCGGGTAAATAACGGTCGGTAATATACCTGTCGCTCAGACGAACCGACTCAAAAATTGCTTTTTCCGTATAACGAACATTATGATGCTCTTCATATTTATTTTTAATATTCATCAGAATCTGAATCGTTTCATCTACCGTAGTCGGATCAACCATAATTTTCTGAAATCTTCTGTCGAGGGCACCGTCTTTTTCAATATACTGCCTGTATTCGTTTAATGTTGTTGCACCAATACACTGAAGTTCACCTCTTGACAAAGCCGGTTTAAAAATATTGGATGCATCCAGAGAGCCGCTGGCTCCCCCTGCACCGACAATCGTATGAAGTTCATCAATAAACAAAATAACATCCTTTGCTTTTTCAAGTTCATTCATCACTGCTTTCATTCTCTCTTCAAACTGACCTCTGTATTTAGTTCCTGCCACAAGTGCTGCAAGGTCGAGAGTAACGACTCTTTTATTATGCAACACCCGTGAAACCTGCTTATTAATAATTCTCAAAGCCAGTCCTTCAGCAATTGCAGTTTTTCCGACGCCCGGTTCTCCTATTAACACGGGATTATTTTTCTTCCTGCGGCTTAATACCTGAGCAACACGTTCAATTTCTCTTTCTCTTCCGATTATCGGGTCTAATTTATTTTCAACCGCAAGTCTTGTCAAGTCCCTTCCGAAATTGTCAAGAACGGGTGTTTTTGATTTTTCGGCAGAGGATTTTTTCTCAGGAGTACCTTTTACCGGTCCTGATTCCTTTCCCGACATCCCGCTTGTAACATTTTGCAATTCATTTTTTACATTTTCATAATTGACTTCATATTCGTGCAAAATCTGTGATGCGAGATTATCATCCTCACGCAGTATTGACAATAGCAGATGTTCGGTACCGATAACAGCAGACCTGAATAATTTTGCTTCGAGATATGTAATCTTCAGAACTTTCTCTGCCTGTTTTGTAAGGGGAATATTCCCGATTGTTAATGTCGCACCTGTATGAGGAACGGCTTCCTCAATTGACTTTTTCAGTTTAGGAATCGACACTTCAAGATTTTTCAATATGGTTATAGCCACACCTTCTCCCTCTTTCAGAATCCCAAGCAATAAATGCTCCGTACCAATATAATCATGCCCTAACCTGATTGCTTCTTCGCGGCTTAACCTTATTACTTCCTGAACTCTGTTTGAAAAATTACTGTCCATTTATTTTTTTGATTTCTTTTATTTAAACTTACTAAAATTATATTTAATTCTCAAAACAATACACAAACCTGTTTACGATTTTTCCTGCAGATATTTATAATACCAATTTTTTTTCAAACTTGAAACGAAATTCTTATGCTTTGTAAGAAAATGGTCGCCATTTTCTATCAGCTCTAGTTCATAATGAGTGTTTTTATTTAATTCCTTCAGAAATTTGTACATATTAACTGAATCCATATACGATATCCTGTCATCACTTTTTCCGTGAATGAATAAAATCGGAATCTCCGGCTTTATTCTTTCAGTGAAATTTAATGAAGTCCTGTCATATAAAAAATCGTTATTACCGGTGTTTACATAAGAACTAACCATTTTTTTTAAAGATTTATTTATTTCAACCGACCTTCTCATATCAGCAAGTCCCGAAACAATAACGGCACATTTCAAATCAACGTCTCTCTGCAGCACTTTATAAGTCATCATTCCTCCCCTGCTCCATCCTTCAATACCGATTCTTTCACAGTCAGTGAACGGAAATTCCTTAGCAACTTCAATCAGGTTCAGAACATCCTCAACGTCTTTTCCACCGAATTCATCATTTTCTCTGTAATTTGTCGCTAATACAACAAAATCCCATTTTGCAATCTCTCCCAATATTCCGCCCGCAAGAAAATCATCAAGTTTTCCGTTTCTCCTGTACCCTCCCCGGTTCCAGATTATAACAGGATATTTTTTGTCAGGATTACGGGGATATGACAAGTATCCCTCAACTTTATTATCCGAGGATAAATATAAAATTTTACAAGTAGTTACATTATCAATTATTTCATCACCGTAACCTTTCTTCAATAAATCTTTCTGTCCAATCGTTAAATCGATATCATATTGTTCCAGAAGCATATTTATATTAATTTAATCAAAAAGTAAATTAATTTTAATGTTAAAAAAAATACACTTAATTCAGTGGATTTTTTATTAAATTTATAAAACGGAATATTATAATTAAATTGTTATATGAACGATTTCCGGAAATCGATAATAAATTCACTGATGCTTGCTCCTATGGAGGATGTGACAGAACCGCCCTTCAGGTTAATTTGTAAAAAACTCGGTGCTGACTTTGTATTTTCCGAATTCATTTCTTCCGAAGGATTGATACGTGATGCTGTCAAAGCACGGGCAAAACTTTTTTTCTACGAAGAAGAGCGGCCTGTAGGAATTCAGTTATTCGGAGGCAATACAGAATCAATGTCCGACGCCGCAAAAATTGCAGAATCCGCTAATCCTGATTTCATAGACATAAACTGCGGCTGCTGGGTAAAAGATGTGGCAATGAGAGGACAGGGGGCAGGATTGCTCCGGGATTTACCTAAAATGAGACAAATTGCCGAATGTGTACTTCAGAATGTTGAGAAACCTGTTACACTTAAAACGAGACTCGGCTGGGATGAAAAAAATATTGTAATAATCGAAGCAGCAAGAATAATGCAGGCAATAGGAATTCAGGCACTCACAGTCCATTGCAGATTTCGTTCACAGGGTAACAAAGGCGATGCAGACTGGACCTGGATTAAAAAAATAAAAGATTCGGGAATAACAATACCGATAATCCTCAACGGCAACATAAAGACCGTAGAAGACATTGAGAATGCTTTTAATATTTATAATGCAGATTCAGTTATGATAGGACAGGCAGCATTGAATAATCCGTGGATATTTCAGCAATACAAACAGTTTAAAAAAGAAGGGAAATATGAGGATAAAGTTCCGGTTTCGGAGAGAATTGAAATCTGCAAGCAGCATCTTAAACTCGCCGTAGAATTAAAAGGAGAAAGATTAGGCGTTCTTGAATTCAGAAAACATTACTCGGGATATTTAAGGGACCTTCAGGACATATCAAAATTCAGACTGGAATTAATGCAGTACATAGAAATTGAACCAATTCTCGAAAAATTAAATAATTTAGCCGAATCTTACTCAAATCAATGAAAAAATATATAATATTATCATTTATAATTTTACTATTATCATTCAAAGGAACTGACGAAGAAAAAACAGACTGGGTTGAAACAACATTAGCATCAATGACTTTAAGAGAAAAGATAGGTCAGATGATAGTGAGTTATTCAGACGGTTATACACTCGAAGAAAATTCGAAAGAATTCAAACGGATAAGAAATCTGATAAAGAACGAGAAAATCGGAGGAATAATATTTTTTAAAGGAAATTCACTTCAGCAGGCAGAGTTAACAAATAAATTTCAATCGCTATCAGAAATTCCTCTTCTGATATCAGCCGATTACGAGCGTGGAACGAAAATGAGACTGGACGACGGTTCACTTTTTCCGAATAACATGGCTCTTGGTGCCTCAAGGAGTCCTGACCTCGCATACAAAATGGGACTGTTAATTGCAGAAGAATGCAGGGCACTGGGCGTTCATCAGAATTACGCACCTGTAATGGACGTGAACAACAATCCGGATAATCCGATAATAAACGTTCGTTCATTCGGAGAAAATCCTGAATTAGTCGCATTACTGGGTACCGCTATGATAAAAGGTCTGCAGGACGGCGGAGTAATAGCCACAGCCAAACATTTTCCCGGACACGGCGACACGGATATAGATTCGCATTCAGATTTACCCGTTCTCAATTTTTCACAGGAAAGAATAAGGAATCTGGAACTGATACCTTTTAAATCTGCAATTGATTCGGGAGTAAAATCTGTAATGACTGCACATCTATCATTTCCCGAACTCGAAAAGCGAACGAATATACCCGCCTCTTTATCAGATAAAATAGTAAAAGACATTTTGATAGCGTATTTAAATTTCAAAGGACTGATTGTTACCGATGCACTGAACATGGCGGGAGTAACAAAAAATCTTTCAACTAAAGAGGTTGCATTGCTTTCCGCAGAAGCAGGAACAGACCTGATTCTTATGCCTCAGGGTGAACAAGAGACTATCGATGTAATTCTAAACGCCGTTAATAACGGTATCATCTCCGAAGAAAGAATTAATAATTCAGCCCGAAAAATACTTGAAGCAAAAAAATGGCTCGGGCTGGATATAAACAGACTGGTTGATTTGAAAAAAATTAATAATGCAATCAATAATGATTCAGTTAAGGCACTTTCACAGGAAATCGCCGACTTGTCAATAACACTTATTAAAAATGATAACAATGTTTTGCCTCTGGACACTGCGGTATCAGAATATTCAGTAATTTCAATTAATAACACCCAGGATACATACGGCGAAGAATATTTTTTACAACTGATAAAGGACAGCAGTAAAATTAAAATAAATTCTATATACAAAATAAAACCAGGTTCAAAAATTAATGACGTTTCCGATGAAATAAAAAGCAGTGACATCGTTATAATTCCGGTCTTTTCAAAAGTCAGAATAAAGACAGGTATTATAGGTATGCCGGATGAGCAAATCAATCTGATAAAAAGGTTAAATAACAACGGAATAAAAGTCATTGTAATATCTTTCGGTAATCCATATTTACTCAGAGCGTTTGAAGATATTGACGGATATATATGTGCATACGGAGATGCGGAAACATCTGTAACGGCAGTACATAAAGGACTGCTAAGAAAAATCAATTTTAACGGTAAACTACCCGTAACGATTAATGAGAATTACAAATACGGTTACGGATTATCTTATTAATGAATACAATTATGATTGAAAAAAACTTATTTGAGTTAAGAAGAAATTACAAATTAAAATCATTAGACGTAAAGGATGTAAAATTAAATCCTTTTGAACAGTTCTCGATATGGTTTGATGAAGTGCTCGATTCGAATTTAATTGAACCGAACGCATTAATACTTGCAACGGCTGATAATAAATGCAAACCGTCAGTTCGGACATTACTCCTTAAAGAATTTTCGGAGAAAGGATTTATTTTTTACACAAATTATGAGAGCAGAAAAGGAAAAGAATTAGCCGGGAACAATCAGGCTTCAATATTGTTTTACTGGGCTGAACTTGAAAGGCAGGTAAGATTAGAAGGTCTGGTAGAGAAAATTCCTGAAAAAGATTCATATAATTATTTCAGCAAGAGACCTTTCAAAAGCAGAGTCGGTGCGTGGGCATCCAAACAAAGTGAAGTAATAGACAGCAGATTTACTATAATAAAAAAATTTATTTTTTATCTGGCAAAATTTCACAGCAGAGAAATTCCCCTGCCGCCTTACTGGGGTGGATATATACTAATACCGGACACTTTTGAATTCTGGCAGGGGCGTGAAAGCCGCCTCCACGACAGAATCCGATACCGCAAAGAAAATAACCTGTGGATTATTGAAAGACTTTCCCCTTAACAATTGAATGATTGAATGATTGATTGATTGACATCACTTTATAAACTTTATAAACTTAACGGTTTTTTTCGAAAATACTCTTTCCCGGTCTCCGGAGACTGTGTACTAATCATCGAAACAAGCATTTTGTCATTCCCGTTTATGCGGGAATCCATTACTTTTTAATGGTTTTTCCGGATTCTTGCCCCGACAAGCAGGGTTTAAAATCTTTCGCAGGAATGACAACCAGAAATTTTTCACACTGTCTCCGGCTTGGGAAGGTTTTTGCGGTTTTTACTGTCTGACAATCTAATTTCACATAGACTACTGACTGTAGTTAGCAGAGTGTATATAGCTTATCCCGGCTTATATATAAAAAAACCCGGTGTTCTATACCGGGTTTTATAATTATATTTCTTTGTTTATTTATTCTGTCTTCTGATTACTTGATAAGCATCATACGTTTCACATCACTGAATCCGTTAACATTAAGTTTATAGAAGTAAACTCCGCTTGACAACGCACTTGCATCGAAATCAACTATGTAATTTCCTGCTGTCTTGACTTCATTTACAAGATTTGCAACTTCCCTTCCGAGAA
>CAYWMV010000068.1:0-10350 GCA_964459055.1 uncultured Ignavibacteriaceae bacterium
AGCAGGTTATTAGTAAACATAGGCGGAATTGCGAACATTACATATCTGAAGAAAAATTGCAGAGCAAAGGACGTAATTGCATTCGATACTGGACCGGGAAATATGTTAATAGATTATATAAGCAGAAGGTATTTCAAAAAGAATTACGATAAAGACGGTAACATATCGGGAAAGGGCGAATTAAACGAGCGGTTATTCAATGACCTGATTGACAAGGATTATTACTTCAAGTCGGAACCGCCAAAATCCACCGGCAGGGAATACTACAACGAATTATTTATATACGAAATTATAGAAAAGTATAAGCGGCTTGACAGGAAAGATATCATAAGGACATTCACCGAATACACCTGTTTTACAATTTATTATAATTTTATTAAATTTATCGGAAAGAAAGCGGACGAGATATTCGTCAGCGGCGGCGGAGCGAAAAACAAACTAATAATGGAAATATTAAACGGATATTATGAGCAGCCGGTAAAAGAACTGAACATTTCGGGAATTAACACCGACAACAAGGAAGCGGTATTATTTGCACTTCTGGCATACGAAACAATGAACAAAAACTCTTCAAACATAAAACAGGTAACCGGTGCCGATAAGAACGTAATATTAGGAAAAATATGTTATGCAAAATAAAGCAGTAATAGTAACAGGCGGAACGGGAGGTTTAGGAAAGTTTGTAACAGAGAAACTTGCAAAAGAAGGGATGAAAGTATATGTCCCTTCGAGAAGTCTCAAAGAATTCAATGAAGTATTCGATTCATCAAAAAATCCCGGCAGCGAATTTTCATTAAGAAAAATTTATTCATTCGAGTGCGACGCACTTGATGAAAAGGAGGTCAACGAATTCATCGAAAAAGTATCAGTATCGGAAGGCGGAAACATTTACGGACTGGTAAATCTAATAGGCGGAATTAATCCGCATACAGAAATTTCAGATTTGAGCACTTCCGACCTAATGAAGATGATAAATCTTAATTTCATTACGTGTTTTTATTTCACAAGAGGTGTATTAAATGCGATGAAGAAAAACAGGTTCGGCAGGATAGTATCAGTCGGAGCGATTGCGGCATTAGAGACAACGCCGGGCAGGTTTGCATACTCCGTATCAAAAAATGCAGTTATAAATCTGATGAACACTGTTTCTGCAGAAATGAAAGATTACAACATAAAATGCAATACAATTATTCCATCAGTCATAGATACCCCTGCCAACAGGGAATGGGGCAGTGAAGAAGATATCAAGAAATGGGTAAAGCCGGAGGTGATATCGGACATAATTTTTGAAATAATCTCGGGAAATTTGTCATCCGTCAGAGAGAACATAATAAAAATATACGGTGAATATTAAAAAACAAAATAATTATATATGAAAATAGCAGTAACAGGCGGAGCCGGATTTTTAGGCTTTCACATTGCACAAAGAATCAATGAATTAACGGAATTCAAAAACACGGTATTTTTCGACATCGCACCTTTTCCTGAAGGCGATTACCACAAGGATATAAACTGTATATACGGCGACGTAAGAAACGCGAAACAAATGGACGAAATTATTGATGGTGCGGATACGGTGATTCACTGCGCCGCCGCATTACCGCTCTGGAAGAAAAAAGACATATTCGAGACAAACGTCGAAGGTATGAGAAACGTGTGCCAGAGTTGTCTGGACAAGAAAGTTGACAGGCTGATATTCATATCATCCACATCAGTTTACGGTGTACCTGACATACATCCGATATTTGAGCATCACGAAAGAGTAGGTGTGGGCAATTACGGCATAAGCAAAATTCAGGCAGAAGACATCTGTACGGAATACCGTAAAAAAGGGCTGGCGGTATCAATATTAAGACCAAAAAGTTTCATCGGAACGGCAAGGTTAGGCGTATTTCAGATTTTATATGACTGGGTAGAATCCGGTGCCAAGATACCGATTATCGGAAACGGTAAAAACAGGTACCAGTTATTTGAAGTAGAAGACCTTGTAGATGCAATATACCTTGCTTCAAAACTGCCGAAGGATAAAATCAACGACACATTCAACGTAGGTGCGAAAGAATTCACAACGGTAATGGAAGATGTAACGGCACTTTGCGAATATGCAAAATCGGGTTCAAGGGTAATGACGACTCCTTCGTGGCTAATCAAGCCGGTATTAAGATTTTTCGAAATACTGAATTTATCGCCTCTGTACAAATGGATATACGGCACAGCGGACACGGATTCATTTGTTTCAATAGAAAAAGCAGAAAAGATTTTAGGCTGGGAGCCGAAATATTCCAATAAAGAAGCACTAATACGTTCATATCAGTGGTATCTGGAAAACAAGCACACAATACAGCAGGGAACGGGTGTGACACACAGGATAGCGTGGAAACAGGGAATACTCAAGTTATTTAAAAAAATATTATAGTCAATTTTAAATGCAACTCTTATGATGAAGCAGAAATTTATAATGGACATTAACCCATTTTCGGGTGAAATGATAGAAAAAATAAAATGCTCATCACCGGGAGAAATTACATCGGCGATAAAACTTTCGAAGAAAGCATTAAAACAATGGGGCGAGAACACTTTAAAAACCAGGGTAGCACATTTCCGCAAAATTGCCGGTGAGATCAGGAAAGAAAAACGCGACTTATCGAGACTGATTACACTTGAAATGGGGAAGCCGCT
Organism: uncultured Ignavibacteriaceae bacterium; assembly: GCA_964459055.1. Taxonomy (GTDB): domain Bacteria; phylum Bacteroidota; class Ignavibacteria; order Tepidaquicellales; family Tepidaquicellaceae; genus Tepidaquicella. The sequence continues at coordinate 2,680 of CAYWMV010000068.1, forward strand.
AAAGCAGTCCGAAAAGGAAGTTGATGATTTAGTAGATAACATTCATTACTTATGCGAACTGGCGGAAGAAGCATTTGAGAAAGAGATATACAAAGAAGGCAGGATAAGATCAGAAGTTATAAGAGATCCTGTCGGAATCGTTGCGGTTTTCACACACTGGAATTATCCCGTACTGATACCTTCAAAAATTTTAATTACAGCATCACTTGCAGGCAATACAATAATATTCAAGCCATCCGATATAACTCCTTTGTCCGGGAAACTTCTTTATGAGATATTCAACAGAAATTTACCGAAGGGTGTAGTAAACATAATTCAGGGCGGAGATGAAGTGACAGACTTTTTATTAACGTGTGATATTAACATGGTTTCATTTGTCGGAATGCGGGAAGAAGGCAAGCGAATACTGAATCAGGGCACTGACAAACTGCTAAAAATAGTAATGGAACTGACGGGAAAAGATGCTATGATAGTACTGAACGATGCCGACCTGAAAATGGCAGCAAAATTTGCAGTGGAAAACTCGCTGATAAACTGCGGACAGGATTACAATTCTGTAGAAAGGATATTCATCGAAGCAGCGGCAGAGAAGAAATTCATTGATTACGTAATGGAATTTGTTGAGAATTACAGTATGGGTGACCCGTTTACCGACGTTGAACTAGGACCGATGGCGACAGAGCGGCAGAGAACGATTGTATTTTCTCAAATAGAGAGTTCAAGAAGGAAAGGTGCTAAGATACTATACGGAGGAAACAAACTTGGAAGAAAAGGATACTTTCTCGAACCAACGGTATTAACTGAGTTAAGTGAAAAACACGATTTAATGAAAGAGGAAACATTCGGACCCGTAATCTCAATAAGCAAAGTTATGAAACACGGTGAAGCAATCGAAAGAATAAACAAACTTCCATTTGGTCTGGGTGTTTCGGTCTGGTCGCAAAATCTTAAAAAAGCAGTAAGCATATGTTCAAAGATAGAAGCGGGAATGACGAGTATTAATACATCGGTTACGGGTGTAAGGGGAACGCCGTATGTGGGGATAAAGGAAAGCGGTTACGGATATTCGGGTTGTTTTGAGGCGATGAGGTTTTATACGAATCCTAAGAAAATAACGTATTCAATTAAGAATTAGTCCATGTGCAATGTTCCATGTTCAATGTAAGATAAAAAATATTTTAGTTTCGGGTTGAGAGGGGTACGGATATAAAATTAATTAAGATTCATAAAGCAAATTATTTTAAGTTTTGTAATGCTATTTCCTGAAGGGAGATTATGTGCGGCTGAAGCGTTTATCGAGTTCATCTGTGGAGATGCGAACGACGGTAGGTCTGCCGTGGGGGCATACATAGGGCATATCACAGGCAAAGAGAGAATCAATTAAATTCAGCATTTCAGTTTTCGCGAGTTTATCGCCTGTTTTAATAGCACTTTTACAGGCGAAAGATTTTGCAATATTATCACGCTTTTCGAGATTCAATTTCATTTCATATTCTTTGAACTGGTTCAGAATATCTTCGAGTATTTTATGTTCCTCTCCGATTTTAACATCGAACGGAATTCCCGTCACTTCAATCAAATCATTACCTTTAAAATTAATATTGAAACCGAGGTCTTTCAGTTCATCAATCAGGTTCACGCACAACTGATAATCGAGTTTCGTCAATTTAATTTTTAGAGGTATGAGCAGTTGCTGTGAAAATGAGGAATGTGTTTTCATCATTTTCACTGCCTTCTCGTAAATAATTCTTTCATGGGCGGCGTGCTGGTCAAGAATCATCAGTCCGGTTTCAGTCTGGCACATAACATATTTATTCTGATACTGCCAGACATTAAACGGTTCCGATTCATTTTTTTTCCTGTGTTCAAATACATTCTGGTGCCTGTCATCTTCCGGTAAATCACCATCATTATTTGAAGATTTAACATTTTTATCTTCCTTTTCGGATGGCATTTCGAAAATATTTACAGTTTTCTTTCCTGTTCCCGAAAAAGATTTAGCCGGATAATCAGTATGCACGATTTTTTCATCCTTATCGGGCAGAGATAAAGTGTTATCGAAGCCGAGTTCAAAAGTCAGGTCAGATTTTTTCAATGCCTCTTTAACTGCATTTCTGATAAATCCGAACACGGCATTTTCCTCTTCAAATCTGACTTCGAGTTTCGAGGGATGGACATTAACATCCACTTTATAGGGATCGATTTCGATAAAAATGAAAAATGCGGGATAATTACCTTTTTCTATCAATCTGTCATAGGCGCTATAAACTGCATAGTTGAGGCTTTTGCTATTAATGAAACGGTTATTTAAAAAGAAAAACTGGTCCTGCTTAGATTTTCTGACGAAGTTCGGTTTTGCAATATATCCTTTAACAGAAATAACGGGATTTCCCGATTCTATATTAAGAAGCGACGAAGAAATATTTTCGGCATAAATTTCATCGAGCCGATTCAGCAGGTCAGATTTTCCGAGATTAAACAATTCGGAATCATTGTTAATAAATTTAAATGCAATATCAGGATGTGAGACTGCCAGTTTTATGAAAGTTTCATAGATATGTTTAAATTCAGTCTGATTTGATTTCAGGAAATTCCTTCTTGCCGGAGTATTAAAAAACAGATTTTTAACCGAAATATTAGAGCCGACAGGGCAGGCAGTTTCGGATTTCTCAGTTAACTCATTTCCTTCAATTTTTATGAGTGTACCGATATCAGAGTCTTTCGTTTTAGTTTTGAGTTCAATTTGTGAGACAGAGCAGATAGATGCCAGGGCTTCGCCCCTGAAGCCGAGAGTTTTAATGCAATCGAGGTCTTCAGGTTCCGAGATTTTACTTGTTGAATGTCTCTGGAAGCACAAAAGAGCATCATCTTCGTTCATACCGTAGCCGTTATCAATAACCTGAATAAGTGTTTTTCCGGAATCTTTAATAATCAGAGTAATTTCGTCAGCGCCTGCATCAATTGAATTTTCGATAAGTTCCTTGACGGCTGATTCAGGTCTTGAGACAACTTCACCTGCCGCAATTCTGTTTGCTATCGGCTGGGGTAATATTTTAATTTTACCTGATGTCATTAGTAAATAAAGCGTTAATAAAAGTTTCAGCATCGAACAACTGCAAGTCATCAATCTGTTCACCGACGCCTACAAATCTAACCGGTACTCCCATCTCTTTACTGATTTTAATAACAATACCGCCTTTGGCAGTGCCATCGAGTTTTGTCAGAATAATTCCCGTAAGTTTATCAAGTGCTTTTTTAAATTCCAGAGCCTGATTAAGACCGTTCTGACCCGTAGTGGCATCAATCACGAGGAATACTTCATCGGGAGCATCGGGAATAAGTTTCTGCATAACGCGTTTAATCTTTTTCAGTTCTTCCATCAGGTGAGCTTTGTTATGCAGTCTTCCTGCAGTATCGATAATCACAACATCGGTTCCTCTGGCAACAGCGGTTTTGACGGTTTCGAATGCAACTGAAGCGGGGTCTTTAGCATTAGGATTTTGAATAATATCGACTTCTGCTCTTTTAGCCCAGATTTCGAGTTGCTCATTCGCGGCTGCACGAAAAGTATCAGCGGAACCGATAAGGACGGATTTACCCGAATTCCTGAAATTATAAGCCAATTTTCCGATGGAAGTAGTTTTTCCGACACCGTTAACACCGACAATCATTATTATATAAGGTTTCTTTTTTATATCGAAACTGAAAGCAGTAAATTCTTCGGAAGATTCTATAAACACACTTTTAAGTTCGTCCTTAATAAGAGTATTCAATTCCTCTTCATTTTCATATTTCTCTTCTTTGGCTTTCTGTTTAATATTATTAATCAGTCTCTCACACGTATCATAGCCCATATCCGAGAGCAGAAAAATTTCCTCGAGTTGCTCAAGAAAATCGTCATCAATTTTCTTACGGGAATGAATGAGTCTTGAGACTTTTCCGAAGAGGTCGTCTTTGGTTTTCGACAGACCATTTTTCAATTTATTAAATCCTATCTTATCAAGTATAGACATATTATCCGAATAATTTGAGAATATTTCTTGCAATAATTAATTTCTGGACTTCGGAAGTTCCCTCACCGATAGTCATAAGTTTTACATCCCTGTACAATTTTTCAACCGGAAATTCTTTAATAAAGCCGTAACCTCCGTGAATCTGGACGGCTTCATTTGTTGCTTTAACTGCAGATTCGCTTGCGAACAATTTTGCAACGGAAGCGGCTGTATTAATATTTTCGCCTTTATCTTTCAGATAGGCGGCTTTATAAATCAGCATTCGTGATGCTTCAATATCAGTTGACATTTCAGCGAGTTTAAACTGAATAGCCTGAAATTCAGACAGATTTTTTCCGAACTGCTTTCTTTCTTTTGAATATTTAATACTTGCGTTAAGGGCGCCTTCTGCGATGCCGAGTGAAAGGGCAGCGATAGCAATTCTGCCGCTGTCAAGAATTTTAAGAGCCTGTTTAAAACCTTCACCTTCATTTCCCAGCAAATTTTCTGCGGGGACCTCAACATTTTCAAAAATAAGTTCAGCCGTATCGGAGGCGCGCATACCGAGTTTATTTTCTTTCTTGCCTGTTTTAAATCCGGGCATACCTTTTTCGAGAATGAAAGCGGAAATTTCCTTTTTATCCTTACCGGTTAGTGCGGTAACGACTGCAGTTTCACCGACGCTTGCGTGAGTAATAAAGACTTTACTTCCGTTAAGAAGATAAAATCCGTTTTTCTTTTCGGCATAAGATACGAGAGCGGAAGCGTCGCTGCCCGAAACATTCTCCGTAAGACCCCAGGCTCCGAGTTTTCTGCCGGAAGTCAAATCGGGGAGAAATTTCTGTTTTTGAGATTCGTTACCGAACTGAAATATATGGCTTGTACACAGACCGTTATGAGCGGCGATTGTGAGACCAATTGACGGGTCAACTTTGGAAATTTCCTCAATAATCAGGGCGTATTCGAGAGTAGAGAAAGCAGAGCCGCCATATTCTTCGGGGAAAATAATTCCAAGAAAACCCATTTCGCCGAGTTTCTCTACAATTTCAAAAGGGAATTCCTGACTTTCGTCATATTTCATAACGAGCGGGGCAATTTCATTTTGCGCAAAATCTCTTGCGAGATTTCTGACTTCGATATCTCTTTCGCTAAGATTAAATTCCATAATTTTAATTTAAAAATACAAATAATTAAGTTTATTCAAAATGTAATATGTTAATTAAACAATATTTTCTTTAATTAGAGTTCAAAGTTGAAATTTATTTGCATTTATTTTTCAATCCTGTTGAGATTGCCAAGATAAATCCGGATAAACTCCCGGACGCGGAACAGACCCTAATGCACAGGAATGATGTCAGTCATAACGCATCAGATTCACGGACGGACACTGATTATCACGGATTAACACGGATGTTTATAAAAATAATAATACATTGATTTGGTTTGTCAGGGCAATGTATTGATATTGTTCCGGGTACCACCGGAACAAATAAAGGGTTTTTTCTTAAACTGAGACAGGAAGTAACGATATATTATACCACTAATATATAATAAGGGAGTTTATTTCAACCTGAGGTTTATTTTCCATAATAAAAGTCATATATTTTAAAAAACATTACGAATAAAAAAATTCATTACAAAATTAATTATTTTTATGTAATTTAAACAAATATTGTAGAGAAATGTACAGAGATGGGGAAAAAGAAATATTTGAAATATTATACGCCGAAGACGATTTGGGATCTCAGAGGTTAATGGTAGAATATGTAAAAGCGAATAAACTGAACTACAGTATATCGACCGCATCCTGTTATGAAGAATCACTTAAAATGCTCGACACAAAAAAGTATGATTTAATAATTGCGGATTATTATTTAGGAGACGGTATCGGAATAGATTTGATAAAGCATACGTCAGGAATACCAATAATAATCGTAACGGGAGCCGGAGACGAAGAAGTGGCGATAAATTCAATGAAATCAGGAGCATATGATTATTTAGTTAAAAATCCCCAGTTAACGCATCTTAAAAAACTTTCATTCACCGTTAACGGTGCAGTAAGGAAAAAAAATCTCGATAATCTTTTAAGCATGCATTCACAGGCGATACAGAACACAACAGACGCAGTATTTTTCATCGATACAAACAACTGTTTTATTTATATTAACGAAGCATTTAAAAAAACATACGATTATAATGAAGAAGAAGTGATAGGCAGGAATTACGGATTAATCTGGGAAGAGAACGGGAAGAAATTTGACAAATTTTACAATTCAAAATTATCAGGTGAATTTTACAGTGTCAAACGGAGCGGAAAAATCATTCCCGTATTACTGACCTATACTCCAATAAGTCAGGACGGCGGAGAAGTAATAGCGGGAGTCGGTATCGTCAGGGACATAACCGAGCAGAAAAAAGCCCAGATGGTACTGAAGAAATATTCAGAGCATCTTGAGAAACTGGTAGAAGACAGGACAAGGGAATTAAGGGAAAGAGAAAGGTTTGCAACGATAGGGGAAACGGCTACAATGGTAGGGCATGATTTGCGGAATCCTCTTCAGGTGCTTGTAAATTCGATATACATAGCCAAAGTCAACATCAAGAACAAGAATCTCGACGGAGAAATTACAAAAGACATACATACGATATTCGACAATATGCAGCAGCAGATTGAATACATGAACAAAATAGTATCGGATTTGCAATACTACGGAAAAAATCTGAAACCGAATATATCATCAGTGGAAGTAGAACCGTTCATTGAGAAAATAATAAACGAACAGGCAAATTATCCGAACATCAAGTACAGCGTCAACATAGAGAAAAAAATAAGAGAGATAAGATTCGACAGGGATTTAATGCAGAGGGTAATAATAAACCTGCTGTCAAATTCTTATGCTTCAATCGGGAGCAAGGGCAGCATAAAAATAAAAGTTTCAAAGAACCGCGAATATTACAACATAATAATTTCAGACGACGGTGCGGGAATACCCGAAGAAATAATGCAAAATCTTTTCAAACCTTTATTCACGACGAGGGCGAAAGGTACGGGTCTGGGATTAAGTGTATGCAAAAGAATCATAGATGCCCATCAGGGAAAAATTGAGATTAACAGCACTGAAGGGAACGGGACAACAGTAAAAATTTCATTACCAGAAATAAATTAGGAGAAAAAAATGGCGTCAAACAAAATACTGATAGTTGATGACGATGAAGGAATCCAGAAAACATTCGAGATGATACTTAAGGACAAGGGATATGAAGTCGATATAGCATCGACTGCAAAAGAAGGGATAAAGAAAATCAAGAAATTCACATACAATGTGGTACTTCTTGATATAAAACTTCCGGACAAAGAAGGAACAGAAGTTCTCAAAGAAATCAGGAAGATAAAACCCGGGATGGTAAAGATAATGATAACGGGATTTGCCGATATTGACAATGCGGTTGAATCGCTGAATCTGGGAGCAAATGCTTATCTAATGAAACCGGTTGCACCGGAAAATCTGCTTAGTCTGGTAGAAGAAAAGATTATCGAGCAATCGAAAAACGAACTTCTGAATGAAGATAAAGTCTCTCAATGGATTGAGGACAGATTAAACAAATTAGATGAATTTTAAAAATTAAATTATAATTCGATGAGAAAAACAATTTTTCTGTTTGTATTATTTTTAATGTT
>CAYWMV010000069.1:0-10055 GCA_964459055.1 uncultured Ignavibacteriaceae bacterium
GTCGTCATAAAGAGAGCAGACAATATTATTACCAAGACTATTTGAATCCGAAGGATTATTCCGATAATGTTGAAATCTTCCTGTTTTTTTATCAAATCTGTCAACTCCTTTATTAAATAACGAAATCCATATTCCTTTATTTCTGTCTTCATATATACAGCAGTGAGTCTCGTTGGAGCCGATACTATTCGTGTCATTAATGTTATGTACATACTTTACGGCATTTGTTCTTTCTTGATTAAAAACCCATACCCCCTCCGTTGTACCTATCCATAAAAGGCTGTCTGAATCTTCAAACAATACTTTAATAATTGGTTTTTGTGAATTACCCGAATCCGGCAATGTATAAAAATGATTCATCACTCCTGTTTCTTTTTCATATTTGCATAATACATTCTGATAACCCAGCCATATAACTCCGGACTTATCGCAAATACCTTTGTAACCCCATTTTCTTGTTATGAAGGGTTTCGCGGGAGGGTCATAAGAAACAATTTTGAAAATACCGCTTTTATCACGGATATGAAAATTATCTCTTCCCGTTATCCATATATTATTTTTTTTGTCCTCAAATACAGTCCATCCCGAAATGCTTTCATTATATCGGTAAAAGCGGAAATTTTTATTATGCTTTCTGCACATACTGACGCCGTAATTAGTTCCAATCCAGAAATTTCCGCTTTTATCTTCGATTATCCTGTTTGAAGAAATTTTGTCATTTATTATACAACTCGGGTTATCGGGTTTATATTTGAAATTTGTAAATTTTTCCGTTTCAGGATTCAGAATAAACAATCCTTTTCTGGCGGTTCCAATCCATAAAAACCCGTTTTTATCGCGGTGAATTGATGTGATATGAATATCATTGTTATTATTCAGGTTGTAATTTTTCACGAAATATTCCTGTTCATTAATATAAACCAGTTTGTATAAACCTTTTGCTGTTCCAATCCATATTGCATTTTCTTTTTCATCGTAAACACATCTTGTTATGTTATTATAATCTTCGCTGCCTGACCCGTTACCGCCCTTTATGGTATAGTGATAAAATGTCCCGTTACATCTGTCAAATCGGTTTAATCCTTTATCCGTGCCAATCCATAAATTTCCTGTATTGTCTTCACAGATTGCAGTGACAGAATGTCCGCTCAATGTTGATTTATCATTTATGTTATGCCTGTAATGAATGAAACGGTTACTGCGTTCATCAAATTTATTCAGTCCGTATAATTCACAACCTATCCACAGCACTCCTTCCTTATCCATATAAATTGCATTTACGGTATTTCCGCTAATTGAACCGGAATCATTATTATTCGAATAATTTTTAAATTGTTCTTTGTTTTTATCGAATCTGCTTAAGCCTTCTTTTACAGTACCTATCCAGATAATCCCGTTCCTGTCTTCATATATCGTCTCACAGAACGAATAATTTAATGACCCTGTTTTGTTTATTACATTTTGATATACTTTAAAATTATACCCGTCATATCTGTTTATTCCGCCCCCGTATGTACCGAACCATATAAATCCCTCTCTGTCCTGCAGAATGCTTGTGATAAATACCACAGACAGACCGTCATTTTTTGAAAAATTTTTGAATTCTAAATCCGGGTATTGAGCCCGGACGGTTTGATTTAAGAAAATAATAAGTATTAATAAAGTTATTTTAAGCGATAACCTTTTGCACAAAACCCTTTTTCGCTTGCATTTCATAGTTAAGAATTAACATTTGAAAAATTCATTAACGTATTTCTGCAATATTGAATAAACCCGCCCCGAATTAGCATACAATTTAGAAGGTTTACTTCTCCGTAGTCTATTAAAAACTAAACTTATTTTTTTCAATTGTCAAGATTTAAATACAGTAGTAAGTAGTAAGTAGTAAGTAGTAAGTAGTAAGGAGGTATGAGACAGGAAATAATAACCGCTAAGGCGCGAAGAACGCATAGATTCAAAGAGCATATAACAAAGAATAAATAACAAAGAGAATAGGCGGTAGGTCAGCCTTCCAGGCTGATGACAGTCTGAAAGACTGTTCGACTAATACGTTTAAAAAGTTCGTCCTACATTTATCGACAGTCTGCAAGATTACCCTACTGCGCCCGACCTACTTTTTAAAAGAGTTGTATATCAGTTCTGTCCAGTCATCGCAACTGAAAGCGATTGCATAATCCTTGTAATCCTTCAGGACGTCTTTTTTCATAATTTCTTCCAAAGTCAGTCCGGCATCAATATTGCTTTTGACAATATCACAGGTGCTTTTCAGCATTTCCGCATATTTGACTACATCGTCATAAGTGTAAATTCTGCCGTGTCCCGTAACATACTGAATATCCTTCGGGCAGGATTCAGACAACTTTAAAATATTATCCAGCATCTTCCTGACATTGCCTCCGTTTTCAATATCAACAAACGGAAACATATCGCTGAAAATGAGGTCTCCTATGTGAATAACTTTTGATTCGGGGAAATACACAACAACATCAGAAGCAGTGTGACCTCCCGTGAAGTTGCACATAATGATTATTTCACCATTGAACTTCATCTCGTATTTATCGTCAAATACGATTGAAGGCAGGGCATAATCGGGAAGCGGTTTTCTGACTTCACCGAGAAGTTGCCGCTCTTCGGATAAGAGAGCTTTTACTTTCTCACTTGAAATTATTTTGGCGGTGTGACCAAAAAATTCGTTACAGCCGACGTGGTCAAAATGCCAGTGCGTATTAACGAGGTAGTCAATATTTTTGCCTCCGAGGCTGTCAATTATATTTTTCAGATAACGCCGGTATTCTTTGTAATTGGCATCAACGAGTAAAACCCCGTCGGGACCGATGGAAACAATGTGATTGCATCCCGCTACTGAAATTCCGTAGAGGTGTTTATTAAAGGCAACGACCTTTGTTTTTGGCGGTATAGTGGAATCCTGAGCAGACAGCGAGAAAAATAATCCGTAAAAAATGATAAGAAATGAAATTATCTTCTTCATAACCTTTTTTTCTTTAATATACGTTTGAAAATGCTTTTTGTTCGGATTTATATTTGGATATGGAATGAGGGGAAAATTGCGGATACAAATATACGTATCGGATACACTGACGGACACGGAAAAACACAATTCAATTAAGAATTAAGAATTAAAAATTAAGAATACAAGTATAACGTATTAGAACGCTGAATACGCGGAAAAGCGGAATATCGCGGAAAACCATCATTACGCATTCGGAACACGGATTACACTGATTAGACGGATTAACACAAATCAATTTAGAATTAAGTATAAAAGGATTACGTATTAGAACGCTGAATACGCGGAAAAGCGGAATATCGCGGAAAACCATCATTACGCATTCGGAACACAGATGGACACGGAAAAACACGGATTAACACAATTCAATTAATATATTGCTACTAAAATTCTGCGTAAAATGGTAAGAAAATTAAACTAATAGATAATTCTGTATTACTAATTGTTAACACTAAGATCACTAAAATTTTCACTAAATCCACAATAAATATTTTTAATTGATTTTTTCTTTGCCTCTTAGCGTCTCTATCCCGTGGACACGGAAAGAAATACGTAACTTTTGGTTTTGGCTTGTGTGCGAAATAAAGTGAAATGAGAGTGAACTTTTAACATTAATTTTTGTATTAGATTTTTAAAAGTAAATATTTTCTCTTTTTAAAGTAAAGAAAGGAAAAAGCAATGTTCGAATTCAAACCCAAAATTCAGTTTATTAAAGACAGAATGCGGGAAGTATGGTCTGCAGGGGATTTTGGAGTAATCGCAAAAATAATAGAACCTGAGGGATATGCATTCATAAACAGGTTAGATATTAAGCCGGACTCAAAAGTTCTCGATGTAGCCTGCGGGAACGGAAATCTCTCGATTCCTGCCGCAAAACTCGGTGCCCGCGTAACCGGTCTGGATTTTGTTCCGGATTTAATCAGACAGGCAGATGAAAGAGCGCAAAGTGAAAATCTTGAAATAAGATTTGATGTCGGCGATGCCGAAGCAATGCCCTACGAAGAAAACGAATTTGATTTCGTTGTTACTATGTTCGGGGCAATGTTTTGTCCGAGAACAGAAGTGATTGTTAATGAACTTCTCCGTGTATGCAAACCCGGCGGCACGATTGCAATGGCGAACTGGACGCCGGAAGGATTCATCGGAAGATTCTTTAAACTCGGGGCATCCTATCTGCCGCCCCCGCCCGGAATTCCCTCGCCTATCAGTTGGGGTACAATACCCAACGTAACAGAGCGATTCGGAAACAGGGCAACTGACCTGAAATTTAATCGTGTTATGCTGACAATGCATATGCAAATGACGGCTCCTGAAGTTGTCGAACACTTTATAACATATTTCGGTCCGACAAATAAATTATATGAAATGCTGAATTATAAAAACAAAACTAAATTCAGGAACGACCTCGAAGAATTATTCAGTGAAAATAATATTTCGGGTTCCGAGGATGTAACAGTGGAATCGGAGTATCTTGAAGTGACGGCGAAAAAGTTACAGGAATAACTTAGAAGTTAGTCATAGAAGTTAGTCATAGAAGTTAGTCATAGAAGGATTTGGGACGAGAGGCAGGAATAACTTAGAATTTAGTCATAGAATTTAGTCATAGAAGGATGCAGGACGAAAGACAGGAATAACTTAGAAGAGAGAACAAAATATAACTTGTTGCAGGATATAAATATTTTTTGTTCTTATATAAAATCCTGAAACATTAAGTTACCGCGGACGACATGTCAAATTATATGTAACTTTCTTAACTACTTTAATATAACAAATTTTTTTGTATCCGAAAACTTACCCGATTCGAGTCTGTAAAAGTATGTCCCGCTTGAAAGATTTTCCGCATCAAAAGATACAGAATAACTCCCGGCGTTCTGAATCCGGTTCACAAGTGTTTTTACTTCTCTGCCAAGTAAATCAAACACTTTCAGCGTTATTAGCCTCCTTTCATATACATCATAATTTATATTTGTTACCGGATTAAACGGATTCGGATAATTCTGATATAGAGCGAAATTGGTTGTAACAGAACTGTTTCCGTTTTTCTTAATTCCCACTACAGAATATCCTATAAATGCACTATACGGTCCTCCGAAAGCACCCATATCATTTCTTATTGTGCCTAAAGCAGGCAGCAATGCAAAACCGGGATTTAAAGTGTCTTCGGGGTCATTATAACCAGCGGCAGTATCTCCCGCATCTATACAGGGAGAGGCAGGACTTAAAAAAAACGTGCTATTTATAAACCCGGGATTAACATCAATGTTGCCCGTACCGCTGCAGCCTCCCTGAATATCGCAATAGGAAATTGTAACACTACCGCCCGATACATACATCTGAGAGGGTAAATTACCCCAAACAATATTATTTTTTATAAGAACATTGTTAGATGAATATATTCTCAATCCTCCGCACCCACTAATAGAAGAATTACTAATTACCGCATTGTTTTCTATTAATATTGGATATGACAGGCAATTTTTATAAGTATATATTGCTCCTGCTCCCCAAACATGACCACCGTAGTTTTCTGTTACGATATTATTTCTGAGTATCCCGCTGGAAAAATATAAATTAACAGCAGTTCCGCAGTGTCCGGAATTATTCTGAAAAACATTATTTTCAATTTTCGGATTACCGTCTCCGCATCGTATCCCACCTCCGCCACCTGTGTGCAACGAATCGTTATCAATATGATTTCCTATAATTCGGTTAAACCTTATTCTAGGAGACCAGTACTGAATTACAATTCCACCCCCTTCCCTGAAAAAATATCCCGGGTAATGAATATCTTCAACAACAGTTCCGATGCCGCCTGTTAATGTGAATCCAACCAGAGCAGCCGACGTATCACCTGCAGAAGATATATTCGGTTTAAGCATAACTACACAACTGGCAGTATCAGGATGAACCGGTGTACTTCCGTTTATAACGGTACTGCTTATGTAACTCGTATCGTGATTTGTTAGAAAATAACTCGCCAACACTACACCTTTTCCTCTGAAATTTACATTTTCATAATAAATTCCCGGTGCAACTAAAACTGTGTCGCCTTCAGAGGCGGAATTCATCGCAGATTGAATTGTCTGGTAATTACCGGGAACGTAAAGAACATCAGCATTTAAAACGAGCAGGGGAAGCCAACTCAACGCCAGTATAAAAACCGGAAATAACGTTTTCATTGAATTGTCTCCTTTCTGTTTTTAATTTTCTGGTATAATAATAATTTTTTTCATAACCTTTTTCTTTGTTATACGCATTTCTACTGTTTTTGATACATTTACTAATAAATGCTTTATAATGAGGAATGGGACAAGCCCCGGAGTATTTTCGAATTACAATCAGAAGGTTTTCACACAGTCATTTTAGTTAATATTTCTACAACACCCTGTTTCTCTCCGCGTCTCCGCGAAAAATATTATTTTTCAGGCAAAAAGACTTGAAAAATTCCGTAAACCTTAATAGTTTGCATAGAACTAAAAGATATTCCCCTTTAGTGTAACGGCAGCACATAACTCTCTGAAAGTTACGGTTGTGGTTCGAATCCACAAAGGGGAACGGGAAAAGTCAGTAAAGTATGCCAAATGACTAAAATCTTTGATTTATATGAGTTATATTTGATTTATAATTCGGGATGTAGCGTAGCCTGGTAGCGCGCTTCGTTCGGGACGAAGAGGTCGCTGGTTCGAATCCAGTCATCCCGACAAAACCCTCTAAATGAGGGTTTTACTATTTACTCCATTACTACTCAAATTCTGTGAAAAATGGCAAACTTTATTAGACCGCGGAAAACGCAAAACATCGGAATTTCGCGGAATACCAGCATTACGCATTAGGTACACGGATAGGCACGGATTAAAGCGGAATAACACAGAACAAAACAGTGACAAGTGACAAGTTGAAAGTGACAAGTCAAGCATTACGAATTTGGCACGCAGATTAAGCAGATTAACGCAGATTTTATTAAGATATAAAAACCTTTTGGTTCAGGCTTGGCTTGGTTATGTATTATACATACATTCTAAAATCCGGCTCATCAAGAAAATTATATATCGGTCATACCGAAAATCTTAAAAGCAGATTAATCAACTAAGTCAACTTAATAAAATTAACTCAAGTTGACTGTATCGAATCAAAAAATCGTTAAAACGGTTAAAAACATTGGATTTTATTTAAATTCCCACGACTAAAGAGATTGTGTGAAAATCACGAGTCAAGCCTCTTGTCATTCCCGCGTATGCGGGAATCCATAGCTTTTTGAGGGTTTTTTCTGGTTTCCTGCTTTAGCAGGAATAAGAATCAGAGGGTTTTCACACAGTCTCTAAAGTCATGGGTTGTGAATTCTTGATAATACATTATACTGTATGTTCAAGCGGTCAACTTTAGAAAATTAATTAATTGCTTATATGTAATAAAATTCAATAATTGTTTCTTTAGAAAATTATCTATAATTTAAAAAACAAAAAAATATTTTAAATTATGGCCAGTATTTATTATTTACCCGATACAATACAGTTTTCGGATTATGACTGCGGTATTACCTGTGTTCAGACAATTCTGGCATACTACGGAGAGGATGTAGAGAAAATTAAACTTCTTTCAAAGATAAAACACAGCAAAAAAGACGGTACAAGAACCGAACAGATAATTAAATTTTTTAGGAGCAGGGGATATGAAACATTTGCAGGTACAATGACTTTAGAGGAATTGAAAAAATACATAAACAAAAAAATTCCCGTAATATTATTCATCCAGGCATGGGCGGAAAAAAAGGTTGATTATACCAAAACTCAGGAATACGGGCATTATGTGATTGCCCGCGGTTACAACAGCAGAGGAGTTATCATAGAAGACCCTGCTATTTTCGGTAAAGGATTTTTATCTTATAAAGAACTTTTAAAAAGATGGCACGGAGAAGACACTGATTATCTGGTTCAATTCGGTATTGCCGTATGGGGAAAGAAACCCTTCAATTATAAAAAACTTATTAAAATTAAGTAAAATCATTATAATACATAACTGCTATAATTGTGTCGAGGCTGTCCCAAAAGCCGTCATCCTAAAATTTTTTCAGGTTCTAATTTCCGATAACAAACAGGATTTTGAGATCCCGAAACAAGTTCGAGATGACAAGTACGACGTTTTCGACCTTTTGCGATAACCCCTCTTTATATTGAAAACACATTACTACAAATGTGTCATCCCTATATATTCACAATTTGTTAGTGTTTGTATATAAATCAATTCTTTATGGACGCAGTTATTGCGTCAATATCATCGTGGATTAATTTTCTGATTTCATCAGTCCAGATATTATGACCTCCTTTTTCAAGAAATAATATTTCTGCTGTTAAACCTTTTTTCATCAGTACATTCTTAAATAAATGTACAGGTCTGTTCATTCCGAATATATCATTTTCTGCTACATATATATGAATTTTCCCGTTTAACAAATTGATTTTATCCTGACCAAGTCCGGATACAACTTTGCTAAGGTCGTGAGACTCCCATGAGACGGCAACCTCGGGATTTACTTTACCCGTGTTCCAGTCATAAAGACGGCAGGGTTCCCCGCCGGAATTTATTTTGCTGAAAGTTGCGTCGAAAGAATACATCTGCTCACCCCATCCCGAGATGAGGTCAATTCCCGTAAAGTCCTTAACAGTAACGATCGGCAAGGAACCTGAAGTATCATTAATTAAATATTTTATATTACCGTTTGAATAATAAAACATATTAGCATCTTTTTCATAAATGTTTGTACCTGTAAAGTCCGTAAAATCAACGGGGTCAGGCGATGCAACGTATGCTCCTCCGAACATATCAGGGTAATTTATTAAAAGCCACAAACCCGCCCACGCACCGGAAGATTGCCCCATTAAAAAACGAGTCTGCGGATTTTTATTTACACGGAAATTATTTTCAATATACGGAATTAATTCCTGCAGAAATGTTTCCTCACGCGGACCGTTTGTTTCCGAATTGCAGAATACGTGATACCCGGTACGGCATTCGTGGTTAACAAATATAAATATTTTCTCTTCGCCGAAACCTGACATTCCGTAACGTTTCTGCGGTTCATCATACAAGGCATCAAAGTGTGAAGAGCCCCAGCCCCCCATAACATAAACAGAGGGATATATTTTATTATTATCAATAAAATAACCTGACGGAAGTATGACTGCCGTCTGAATCGAATCAGGCTCACCGTAAAAACTTGTTAATAAATCACTTTTAATATTGACTTCCTTTACAAATTCAGTTTCTTTGAACTTCTTTGGTCCTTTCCATACAGTACAAAAAGAAAGGTCGAGCGGAGTATTCATTTTTCCTTTCTCAATAAAAACAATTTTCTTTTCAGTCACGGCGTTGCCTGTACCTCTTACCGTTCTCGCTTTTTTATTGGTTTTGATTAATGCCTGAACAACATACCAGCCGTCAAGAGAATCCGGATGTCCTTTCCAGCATATTGCATTTGAACAGTCAAGAATTACACTTTCTCCCGGTTTCCAGTCAACTACATCCATTGCAAAAGTAGGCTGCCGGTCAATTAAATCAGGATTTTTTAAATATTTTGACGTGTCACTGTTAAATCCGATAATAATTCTCCCGCTTATAGGAGTTTTGATAATTTCATCGGAAATTGAAAATCTGATTTTAAAATTATTTGTAACGGAGATTTCCTGAACAGAATCAGAATTGTCTGATTTTGTTAAATTATTCTGCTGGGAAAATATAACTGAGGAGGAGAAAATAAAGAAAAGAAATACTCTTAGAAATTTCATTTTTTATTTGTGTTTACGTTGAATGCGGGCTATTGTTTCAGCTGCAGGTAAAATGATATCCGGGATTTTAGAGGGAAATAATTCTTTTAGTTTTTAAATACTGTGAAAAATGGTAAATTTTATAAGAACGCGGACAACGCGGAAAAACGGAATATCGCGGAACACGATAGTTAAAAGTGACAAGTTGAAAGTGACAAGTTGAAAGTGACAAGGCAAGCATTACGTATTTGGCACGCTGATGACGC
>CAYWMV010000070.1:0-8056 GCA_964459055.1 uncultured Ignavibacteriaceae bacterium
GTTGTTTATCCACTCTTTCAGCCGTTAGTCTTAAAGACATTTCCCTCAGTGCCGTCAGATTGCCTTTCCTGAAAAAACTTTGTACGGCTTCCCTGCTTTTGTCCTTGGTATATACTTTACCGTCTTTTAATCTCTGTAATAATTCGTCGGGAGAAATATCAACCACTTCTATTTCATCAGCGAGGTCAAGAAGTGAATCGGGAACCGTCTCGGTAACTCTGATTCCGGTGATTTGTGCAACGAAATCTGCACGGCTTTCTATGTGCTGAACATTTAATGCTGTATATACATCAATTCCATTATTCAATATTTCCAGAATATCCTGATATCTTTTTTTGTGTCGGCTGCCGGGTGAGTTTGTATGCGGTAATTCATCTACAATAACTAATTTCGGTCTTCTGGAGAGAATTGCATCCAGATCCATTTCTTGTAATTTAATGCCCTTATATGTTATCTCTTTTCTCTCAATTTGTTCAAGATAAAATAATAAAAATTCTGTTTCTGACCTTCCGTGTGTTTCAACATATCCGATTACCGTATCTATACCTTTTCCCTTTGCCTTGCCCGCATCCTGAAGCATGCTGAACGTTTTGCCGACGCCGGCACACATTCCGAGATAAATTTTTAGTTTACCTTTATTAATTAATTCGTTCTTTTTGTTAATTGAATTAAGAAGTTCGTCCGGGTTTGGTCTTACGTCATTTTCCATTATGCAATTTATCTAATTCTAGATTAATCAAAAGGACATTAATTCGTTCCTCTCCTAATATACCAAACTGAGGCTCTGTTACATTATCATTAATAAGTTTTATAAGTCCGGTTATTTTATCATTATCAAAATTTCTTGATTTTGATATTCTGTTAACCTGTATTAATGCGGATTGTTTTGTTATATGAGGGTCCAGTCCGCTGGCGGAATATGATGTCATTTCGGGAGGAATATTGTCAAATGTATTATTGTACGTTTTGAAAGCCCTCTTTAAGGAATCCGATTTTGCTTTAAAAGTATTTCCAGTTATTGATAAATTACTTCCGCTTGATGGAATTGTGTTATATTCTGTATATGATGGACGTCCGTGGAAATAATTCGGGTTTTCAAATTTTTGACCTAATAATTCAGAACCTGTTATTTTACCGACTGTGATTACAAGACTCCCGGATGACTGATACGGAAAGAATACCGCTCCCGCTAATGTTACAAATAAGGGGTATATGATTCCGGTTATTAATGTGAATAATAATAAAACTTTAAAAGAAATTATTGTTGCATTTTTAATCATATTAAATTCAAAGTGTTTATAAAAATATCAATTATTTTAATTCCTAAAAATGGAACAATTAAACCACCGATACCGTATATCAGTAAATTTTTTCTGAGAACTGCTGCAGCTTCCATTGGCTTGTATTTTATTCCCTTCAATGCTAATGGAATTAATAATACAATTATTATCGCATTGAATATAACCGCAGAAAGTATTGCAGATTCCGGACTTTTTAAATCCATAATGTTTAAAATTGAAAGCGGCGAAAATCCGTTAATTGAATAAATATTTAAAAATAATGCGGGTAATATTGCAAAATATTTTGCAACATCATTTGCAATGCTGAATGTTGTCAGAGCACCCCTTGTCATTAAGAGTTGTTTCCCCGTTTCAACTACTTCTATTAACTTTGTCGGATTACTGTCAAGGTCAATCATATTTCCCGCTTCACGTGCGGCTTGTGTACCGGTGTTCATTGCTATCCCTACATCCGACTGAGCCAATGCAGGTGCGTCATTTGTACCGTCGCCAATCATGCCTACAAGATGACCTTTTTCCTGTTCATTCCTAATCATTTTCAGCTTATCTTCAGGTTTTGCTTCTGATAGAAAATCATCTACTCCTGCTTCTGCAGCAATTGCTGCCGCCGTTAAATTGTTATCACCGGTTATCATAATGGTTTTAATTCCCATCTTTCGTAACTGTGCAAACCTTTCTTTTATTCCCCCTTTCACGATGTCTTTTAGTTTAATAACTCCTAGTACTTTCTTATCTTCACAAACTACCAGTGGTGTACCTCCGTTTTGCGAAATATTGTTCACAATGTTATTTAATGTCCCCGGCACAGACTTCCCGGACTTTTTCATATATTCGGAAATTGCAGAATAAGCACCCTTTCTTATCTCGATTATTCTATTATCCGCTATTAAATTTATTCCGCTCATTCTGCTTTCTGCTGAAAATGGTATGAATTTTGCTTTCCCGGGAATATTCTCTTTGGATTTTATTCCGAAATTTTCTTTTGCAAGTTTCAAAATTGAACGTCCTTCGGGAGTTTCGTCAGATATGGATGAAAGCATTGCTGCTCTGGCAAGCAGGTGCAAATCTTTATCGTCAATCGGAATGAATTCTGTTGCCATTCTGTTGCCAAGCGTAATCGTTCCCGTTTTATCAAGTAATAATATATCTAAATCTCCGGCTGCTTCAATTGCTTTTCCGCTCATTGCAATTACATTTTTCTTGATTAATCTGTCCATACCGCTGATACCTATAGCACTCAGCAATCCTCCTATTGTTGTCGGTATTAAACAGACAAGAAGTGAGATTAATACGGGAATGCTTAAATAACTTTTTTGACTTCCGTATAAATCTGCGTATTCTGTAAAAAACGGAAGTGTAAATACTGTTAATAAAAAAATTATCGAAAGACCTGCGAGCATTAAAGTTAAGGATATTTCGTTTGGTGTTTTTTGCCTCCTTGCATTTTCAACAAGATGTATTAATTTATCAATAAAAGTGTTGCCGGAATCTGCGGTTATTTTAATTGTAATTTTATCGCTTAATACGGTCGTCCCCCCCGTAACCGCACTTCTGTCACCGCCGGCTTCCCTTATTACCGGGGCGGATTCACCTGTTATTGCAGATTCATCTACTGTTGCAATACCTTCCGTTACTTCCCCGTCGGAAGGAATTATATCACCTGCATCGCAGATGACTATATCACCCTTCCTTAAATCACTCGAATTGATAACTGATATTATGCCGTTCTCGGTTTTTTTCGCTTTTAATATCTTTTTTGATTTTCTTAAAGACTCTGCCTGTGCTTTTCCCCTGCCTTCGGCTATTGATTCGGCAAAATTTGCGAATATTACCGTAAACCAGAGCCATATCGCTATCTGAAATTCAAACGCGGAAAAATTGTTGTTAAATGAATTGTTGATTAATATTATTGTGGATAATGTTGCTCCGATTCCGACTATAAAAATTACAGGGTTCTTTATTAACAGCAGAGGATTTAATTTCAGAAAAGAATTTTTAATTGCTCCCCTGATGATTTTCTCGCTGAATAAATCAATGTTGTTTCGCTTCATTTTAAAATCCGTACCCTCTCACCAGACGAATATGCTCGACTATAGGTCCTAAACTCAAAGCAGGAAAGAAAGTTAAACCTCCGATTATTAATATAACTAAACAAAGCAATATCACAAAAATAATGTTATCGGTCTTGAAAGTTCCTGCGCCTTCTGGTATAATATTTTTCCCGGCAAAACTGCCCGCAATAATCATTACGGGTATAATCACTCCATACCTTCCGGTAATCATTGCAATTGCAGTCATAATGTTTAAAAAATCAGTGTTGGAATTCAATCCCGCAAAGGCACTGCCGTTGTTTCCCGCTGCCGAACTGAATGCGTAAAGTATCTCCGAAAATCCGTGAGGACCTGAAACGGAAATGCTCTTTAGAGTATTATTATTGCAAATCGAAACGGCTGTAGATAAAAGTATTACCGCTGCGGGTAATAAAATTGTAAGTATTGACATTTTTATTTCAAGTGATTCAATTTTCTTTCCGAGATATTCCGGAGTTCGCCCTACCATTAACCCTGATATGAATACCGTAATGAATACAAATATTAACATTCCGTACATACCCGAACCGATACCTCCGAAGATAATTTCCCCGAGCATTATATTTAGCAATGCAACCATTCCGCTCAGTGGGGTTAAACTTGAATGCATCGCATTGACTGAACCGTTTGACGCAGCGGTTGTTGCTGTTGACCAGATTATGCTGTTCATAATTCCGAATCTTGTTTCCTTGCCTTCCATATTATATTCGCTTTGCAGATAATCGTAATGCTGATATTCCGAATAAATCGAAGTAAATAGACCTGCCGAAAATAAAATCAGCATGGCTGCAAATAGTACAGTCCCTTGTTTCTTTGAACCAAGCATGTATCCGAAAGTAAATGTTAATGAAGCAGGTATTAAAAGAATTGCAATCATGCTTAAAAAGTTGCTTAGGGGTGTGGGATTTTCAAAGGGATGAGCACTGTTGGTGTTGAAGAATCCTCCGCCGTTTGTACCAAGTTGCTTTATTGCAATTTGCGAGGCAACAGGTCCCGATGGTATTATTTGTTCTTTGCCTTCAAGAGTAACGGCATTTGTATATCCTGAAAAATTTTGTATTACCCCCTGACTCAGCAATAATATTGCATATAATACTGACAAAGGCAGCAATACGTATAAAATGCTCTTTGTAATATCAGACCAGAAGTTACCAAGAGAAGACGAGTTTTTAAGTTTAATTGCTCTTGTAAGAGCAAGAAAGACGGCAATGCCTGTTGCTGCACTTAAAAAATTTTGCACAGTCAATCCTGCCATTTGAGAAAAATAACTTAATGTTGCTTCACCGGCATAGGTCTGAAAGTTTGTGTTTGTAACAAAACTAACTGCAATGTTAAAAGCCAATGGCAAAGGAACATTATCAAAATTTTGGGTATTTAATGGCAGATATTTTTGAAGTGTTAATATTGAAGCAAGCAGTATAAAACCAAGAAAATTGAATACAAGTATTGATACCAGATATTCCTTCAGATTCATTTCGCTGTCGGGATTTATCTTCAGCAATCTGTATATGAGGTTTTCTGTTTTTCCGAAAACCGATTTCATAAAATGTTTCTCTTTACTGTAAATCAGATACATATATTTACCAAGTAATGGGGAAAGAATTAGCAGAGCCGAAAAGAAAATTATTAACTGTAAAATATCTTTAATATTCATATCAAAACTTTTCCGGTTTAATTAAGACATACACCAAATAAAACAGAATGAAAACGGCAATTACAGAACTTACAAAATATAAAATATTCATTATTTTAAATGCTTTTTAATACAAAATTAAAAAGTAAGTTGTATATAGGAAATTAAAAGAATCCCGGAAAGTATAAAAATATTATAAAGATATAAATAATCTATTTGTGTAAATTAACTCAGCATTAGGTAAAATCTCAAATCTGTTGAACCTGCTTTTACTCGCAATAGCCCTCTTACTTCAAGCAACAATACTCCTTGCAAATTCATTATCCGTCACAGCCGGAACCGGTTTACTCATCCGATGAACTCGTTCATCGGATGAGTCTGAATTCCAAAAATCTTTGTGAATCTGTTTAATCTGTGTTATCTGCGTGCTGAATGCTATATTATGGTGAAAATTCTTTGCCGTTTTATGCAGAGTTTGAAGAATAATGGAGTAATGAAAAATTGAATTTCTGAATTTCAATCACGGTTTACCGCCGTTCCATTTTGTTCTGCCGCAGGTCCCTGGTGTTATCCGTTTCGTAAAATCACTTGCCACTCAAATTCTTCACACGCCTTATTATCGCATAAAAGAATCCGAATATCATTATGAATGCACCAATCCACAATACTCCGATAAACGGCTTTATCCCCACTGTCGCCACGAGCGTGTCATCCTGCTGATGAACTTTCTTGCTCTTATTAACAAGTGCAAATGTTGCCGATGATTCATTCACGTTCATTCCGGTGAAGTATAAAACAAAATTCGTGTCGCTCGTCAGTTCAAGCGGTTCGGGCACGGGATTCCCTTCAAAGTAATTCAGTTTTGCTTTCACGCTGTCTGTCCCTTTTGCAGTCTCGATGTCGAGTACCGCACTCAGCGAATATGTCCCGCCTGACATATCCTGCGAACCCATATCCACACCGGATAAATCCAGCGCCCTGTATGTCAGTTTTAAATTTTCAAACTGTTTGCCTTCGCCTTTCTTTAATGAAAACTCGTCTTCCTTGTCAAACATCTGCGCCGCCATCAGTTCCATCGGCGAAAAATATATGTCCTTGGCTATGAAACTCGCAATGTCGGGATTTTTCATTACGCTGTTCATAAATGTACTGTAATACATTACTGGTTTAAATATTAATTGCCCGTCTTCATTTTCCATTCTCACGTTCAGATAATATTTCTGGTCGCGTGTGTTCTGCGGGTCGGTGAATTCTTCATCACCGAGATATGTGAATGTGTATCCGAACGCCTGCACGGGTATGTTTTTTTCAAGTGAAAGATTTTCTTCTTCGGAATATTTTGCGGAACCGATTACTCCGAGGAAAAATAATGCAATTCCAAGATGTGCAAGCGATGCACCGAATGTGGAACGCTTTGAACGGATTAATTCTATTATCCTTTCTATGCATACGAAAAATACCGTCAGCGATACAAACACGAAAAGCGAGTAATAAAGATTATCTGCACCGATAAAATATATTATTACCGTTCCGATTAATGCAAGTATTGCGGGAATTCTGATTCGCTTTAAGAATTTTTCAGTGTTTCCTTTTTTCCAGTCGAGATAAAATGCAAGTCCCGCCAGCACCATCATCAGTATCGCCAGCGGCATGTTCATCTGATTGTAAAATGAAATCTCAACTGTGCTTTTGGTAACTATGGGTAAACTCGTTCCGGAAATAATTATCGCCGCCGATGCAATCAGAAGCATCGCACCGATGTACATTATGTTTTCACGCGAGAAGAAAGGCGTTTCTTCCTGCTTCTTTTCACTCTCCATTTTTTTAAATTTTACCGCAAACAGCACCGCCGATAAAATTAAAAATGTTAGTATGAAAAGTACCAGTACGATGTAAACTTCCATTCCCGGCTGAACAAATGAATGCACTGATGCATCGGAAAGTACCCCGCTTCTCGTCAGAAATGTTGAATATAAAACGAATATGAATCCGAGTATCGCAAGTACAATGTTTGTTTTTTTGTAACCGCCTGTAGCCTTCTGCGATATGAATGTGTGTACTGCCGCAATACCGATAATCCAGGGAATCAGCGAAGAGTTTTCAACCGGGTCCCACGCCCAGTATCCGCCCCATCCCAGCACTCCGTATGCCCAGTATCCGCCGAGTATCAGTCCCATTCCGAGTATTCCCGTACCGTATAAAAGCCACGGCATCGTTATCCCGACCCATTCGTTGAATTTGTTGTTAAGTAGCGCACCGATTGCAAAGGCAAACGGTACCGCCATTCCTACAAACCCGAGGAAAAGTATCGGCGGATGTATTACCATCCAGAAGTTCTGCAGTATCGGATTTAATCCCCGCCCGTCTTCAGGCGTGAATCCGACTGATGCCTCTCCGGGAAATGTTTCCCAGACGTAATTGAATGGTGATTTTAATATTAATAGAAATGTAAGGAATGTAATGATTAATGAATATGCCATCATTACGGGCGACTCGAATCCTTTTTGTTTCGTAACGTACGTTAAAAGAAATACTCCTGTTATTACACTGAATAAATTCCATAACATGAAACTACCTTCCTGTCCCGCATAAAATGTTGACATCAGAAGCGGCGTGCCTAAATCCCTGCTGCTGTATTCCCATATGTAAGTAAACTGGAACTGATGTGATAATATCAGATTCAGAAGATATGCAGACGCAAGCAATATTGCCACAGCCGTTATATGAAAAAATAATCTCGGCAGTTTCGCTGACTTAATCTTTCCACTGAAATTTAAATAATACGCCGCTACTGTCACCACCGACGCTATAAATCCAATGTAAATTAATACTTTTCCTATCATTCCGTTCAATTAAAAATTAAAAATTATAAATTAAGAATAAAAACACATTTACTTCTTAAAACCATTTGTCATTTCACTTCACTTGTCACTTGTTTCTTGTCACTTGTCACTAAATTTGCTATTTGCCTCAGCTCCTTCTATGACTAACTTCTATGACTAACTTCTGGCTCCTAATAACTAACCGTACTG
>CAYWMV010000070.1:8156-10042 GCA_964459055.1 uncultured Ignavibacteriaceae bacterium
CTTCTATGACTAACTTCTATGACTAACTTCTGGCTCCTAATAACTAACCGTACTGTCCCCCTGCGCCGTATATTTCGAAGGACACTTGGTCAGTATGTGCGAAGCATGAAAAACATCGTCTTTCACTTTCCCTCTTACAACCACCGACTCCGCGTGTTCGAGATTATCCGGCTTCGGCTTGTCGTAAACCACTTTCATAACAGTGTTGTTTACATCCTTCATGTAAAACTCAAACTCCGTTCCGCTTTTCCATTCTTTATCCTTAAGCCAGTCGCCCTTTACCTCGAATTCCTTGTTCGTCTTGGATTTTGCCGTGTTGAAATCGGCATAGTCAATTTTACTTCCCATTAAAGTAATAAATCCTATAATAGTAAATACAACTATTATTGTAATTCCGATAATTATTTTAATCTTTTTGTTCATCTGTTGCTTCCTCTTTTTCCAGTTTTGTTAATTTTTTATCTACTCTGAAAATATACACGAATATACCAAGCCATATCACGAGAGCAATTGCGAGTACTATGTATAACTGGTTGTTTGCGAAAAAATCATATAGTGAATTCATAATTCTTTTTGTTGAAGTTTTTTAAGATAAAGTTTCTCCAGCCTTATTTTTATGTTAAGTATCCAGAAGAATAAAAGTGTAAACCCGAACAGCGATGAAAAAAATACCATCCTCATCGTTCCGTCCATGTTGATTTTACCTTCTGCATTAATTATCGGGTCGGGATGTAGTGATTCGATTATCCTCGGCATTATGAAGACAAAAAACGGAACCGTTACGAATGCTATTATCGAATATACTGCACTTAACTTAGCTTTCTGCTCGGGTACCTCTATTGCGGAACGCAGTGAAAAGTATGCACCGTATATTATCAGAAGAATAAATATGGAAGTCTCCCGCGGGTCCCAGTTCCAGAATGAACCCCAGCTGAATTTTGCCCATATCGAACCCGTAACTGTCGCCAGTATGCTGAATAAAAATCCAATCTCCGCCGCCGATACCGCCTTAATATCGTATATGAAATCTTTCTTCCTTAAGTATTGTATCGAATATATCATAGAAAGTAAAAATGCCAGCACGGATAACCACGCGGTCGGAACGTGAAGAAATATTATTCTCGCCTTCTCGCCGAGTATTCCGATTTTAGGAATGTTTACGTAAAATGCAAGGAATATTACCAGCGTTATTATTGTTAAAATCGAAAATTTAAATATGTTTTTCATTTTTCGTTTTTGCTGCGGATGATTATTGATTAACTTATTCCGGTATCGGTAATCCGATTTGCTGATACATTCCTTCGATTAATTCTTTTCCTTCTTTTGCCGCTGCGTTCGAGGGGTCTAATTCAAGTGCTCTCCTGTAATGCTTTAACGATGTCCTGAATGATTCCCTGCTCATATGCTGCATATCTCCGTTCGGTGAATATGCGTTGCCTGCCGCAAGATGTTTCTTAATTAATTCCTGCTTGTTTGCATCCGTCTTGCTTTTTTCATATACCTTCTCGAATTCATAAGCGTCCTGAGATATTTTTAATGATGCGGAATCTGTACCTGATGTCTGCTGTCCTCCTGTGTTCATCTTGCTGTGCGGGTCTGTCATATCTTTCTGCATCTGCTGCGTCTCCTTCTGATTCTGCATTCCTGAATCCTTCTTCTCTTCCATTTTTGCGCATCCCGCTAAGACAGTTACCGCAAATAAAAATATTAATGTTCTCTTCATATTAAAATTATTTTGTAAATTTTTTGTAAATATAACTATTCAAGTAAGAATTAAAAATTAAGAATTAAAAATTAAAATTAAGAACTAAATTTATGAACTAAAAATCAAAAATCACACTCCCTATTCGTCAAAATCTCCTCAACAACTAACCACTAATCACTAA
>CAYWMV010000071.1:0-9939 GCA_964459055.1 uncultured Ignavibacteriaceae bacterium
AATTAAAATTCTGTCAGTTAGAACAAATCCGTTTGTGGTAAATTTATATACAGATACAAAAAATATATCCGTGATATCATTATCGGAACCTGTCCCGAATGCTATTTCATCCTTTCCGTCGTTGTCGAAATCTCCTGAAGTCAGGCATTCAGCCTTGAATGACGCACCTCTTATAGCAACTGAAGTATCCTTCGTGAAAATGTTGTTAGAAGTGCATTCGTAAATATTAAGAGTTGAAACGGCATAGTCATTTTCGAAGTTGAGGTCGCAAAAAACTATTTCAGTCTTTCCGTCGTTGTCGAAATCTCCCGTTAAAATTATTTGTGTATTCGGCTCTGAAGTATTTTTGCTGTATGGCAGATTTGCAATTTCGGAAAACTGGATTCCGCTGTATTCAAGAATTCTCAGTCCGGTTCTTCCGTATCCGGTAATTTCTTTAAGCCCGTCTTTGTCAAGATCTGTGATTTTTGATGACCAGAAATTATCGCTGCCCTCATCGCTCCAGATTTTGTTTACGGGAAGTCCTCCCGCAAATGAAGATTCATAAAGAATTCCGTTTCTACCTTTCGATACAAGCAAGTCTGCTTTTCCGTTGTTGTTTGCATCACCGATATCTCTGGCTACAGCAAAATCACCCCAGTTATTGTTTGATATCTTAACAAAATCCTGTCCTGAAAATTCATAGACGTTAAGTTTTAAATTGTTGTTTATGTCATTGAAATATATTTCTTTCAGTCCGTTCCCGTTGATATCCGGAATTGTATCACAAATTTGTCCTGGCGGCAGTACGTATGGCTTCGTAATGTACCCGTTCGAAATGATTTCACTTCCTGATGTAAAATTACATTCAGGACCGGAGTATGTGATAACTTTTTTGTTTAATGCTTCGGCTTCCGTGTAATATTCATAAGCGGTGTTCGGAATCAGGATTTTTCCTTTTAGGACTCCGTAATGTGAAGTCGATACATAACCGATATTTTCATATCCCAAATCCGCAAAAATGTAATGGTAAGGGTCTGCCGTATTTCTTCTTTTATAAAATATTTTCCCTATGGTAGGCTTATTCGTCGTAAATGAAATAATGTTGGAAATGTTGCCGCTGTCGGCGACATTGTATAATGAATTTAGAGATGTAAGTTCGGGAATTTTACTGTCTTTGTAAAAAATTAAACCATGCTCGATTGTCCTTCCTGAATAAGTATCAATTATTAGTCTTAAAGTGTATGTTGTGTCCGGTAATGATTCAATATTCCAGTTCAGTACTGTGTCCTTTATGAACTGATCATTGCCTGATGAAAAAATTTTAATCGGATTTAAAAAATTTTCACCGATGGAATAATATACGCCTGTACTTTTCGTGAACGTGTATGCCGAAGATATTATCAGAGGAGTCAGATTTTTATATGATGAAAAATTCTGGTGCGGGATGTATATTCTCGTAATTGCGGGATTGTCAATATTATTATATGTACTCAATATATTCAGTTTTCCTGATGCTGAGAAATGGTCCCATTTAGTCTGATTCTTCATATAATCCGTGTTTGTTACAAGAAGTCCTCTTATTTCCTCATTCGTGAGATTTTTATTTTTTGATAAAAGAATTGCCGCTGCTGCTGAAACAAGAGGAGCGGAAAATGAAGTGCCGTTTATGTAAAAATAATCGAAATTAAACTGTTCCAGTCCTTTGCCTTTTCTCGATGATGTCAGAATCTGATTCCCGGGGGCAAAAATGTCAACGGTCTCGCCAAACGTTGAAAATCCTGTCCTGAAATTATTTGCATCTGTTGCACCAACGGAAATTACTTCATCGAAAGCAGAAGGGTAGTGCAGATTGTCGGATGACGTATTCCCTGAAGAAGTAACTATAGTTATATTTTTACTGTGTGCAAATTTTATTACATCAAGAAACAGATTACTGAAAATATTATCACCAAAACTGAAATTAAAAATTTTTACTCCCGCTGAAATACCGTAAAGAATTGCATAAGATACAATATCTTCCGCTCCTGTTCCGTTTCTATCGAATGCTTTTAATACAAGAACTTTTGTTTTTGGTGCAGCGGATGAAATACCGATGCCGTTATTAAATCCGGCATTTATAATACCTGTTACCGCAGTGCCGTGTGAATTAATATTATCATCTGTAGGGTTGTTTCCGTTGACAATGAAATTCCAGCCCCGCCAGTCGTCAACGAAACCGTTATTGTCGTCGTCAATTCCGTTATTTTCCCTTCCGTTTCCGTATTCGCCGTAATTTATCCTGAAACTGCTTTGTAAATCAGGGTGTGTGAAATCAAGGCCTGAATCAACTACTCCGATTACTATCGAAGAATCTCCGAGTGTCAAATCCCATATACCTGTGAATCCCGCATTGTATAAATAATATTGTGAAGATAAAAACGGGTCATTGGGAATATTATTATTCGATACGGAATTTTCAAGATTTAGTTTACCTATTTTTTGAACATATTCTATGTATTTATTGAATTTAAGCCGGTCAATCAGGTAGTTTATATTTTTTTGCTCCGGTTTAAATATGAAAATTCTTTCCAGTCCTGAGACTTCAATTTCATTTTTTGTAAATTTTTTCAGAAGTTCAGCAGGAACGAATTGTTTAAAGCCGGCAGCACCGGAACTCTCCAGTATGTATCCTATGCCTGATTTGTCTGCTTTATAATTACCGGTTTTGAAATTCGTAATTGTATTTGGAGGCGAATCTTCGGTAAGTTTTATTACAATTCTTTCGGACTGCGTTAATCCGTTTTTTAATGAAATAACAAGTATAAATAAAATAAATAATATTTTAAAAGACTTTTTGCCCATACATATAGGTTGAATATACTTTTGCTTCCTTTATCTCGTCAGCGGAAATCTCAAACAGGTCGTTTTCTAGAATTATGACATTTGCAATAAACCCCTCTTTTAATTTTCCCGAGATGTTTTCTTCGAAACATGCATAAGCATTATTTTCCGTATAAGCACTGATGCAGGTTTTTATATCCAGAGCGTATTGCCGGTGAAAACCTTCGGAAATATCTTTTGCTGAGCGGGTCATTGCATAATAAATCGTCTCAAACGGTGATTCGTTTGCTACAGGAAAATCTGTGCCGAATATTATTTTCCCTCCTGAATTTACAACAGGTTTATAGTTGTGTGTATATTCGGGATTGTTTAATTTTTCATTGGCGATTTTTCCGTCAACATATAAATGCGAAGGCTGTACGGACATTATTATTTCAAGCTCGTTCAATCGATTGTAATCTTTCGGATTTATGTGCTGAAGATGTTCAATCCTTAGTCTTCTGTCCCTTTTGCCGTTCACCGAGTTCAGTTTTTCCGAAAAATCCAGTACCTCGCTTATTGCTCTGTCTCCTATTGCGTGAATTATTAATTGCTTTCCGTATTTGTCTATTTCAGTTCCTGTCTTTTCAAAAAGTCCGCTGTTTACAAACTCAGTTCTCATTCCCGAATGGTTCTTACCTTTATAATTGTCGAAAAAATATCCTGATTCACTCGAAAGAGAACCGTCGTAATACGCTTTAAAGGAATTAAATTTAATTTTTTTTGTTATTAAAAAATCTTTAGTTAATTCGTCAAAATCAATAAAATTTTCAAATGGCAGGCAAGAGTTTATTCGTAAATTCAGGTTACCGTTTTTCAGCAGAAAATTATAAACCATAAGGTCTTCAGGGTATGTAATATCTGTCACGCTCACAATTCCTAGGGAATGGAGATAATTTATTTCTTCATTAACGAAGGAAGCGATTTCGGATGTTTTTAATGGTGGCATTTTATCTATGGCGTAAAACATTGCCCGTTCTTTTATTTCACCCGTAAGTTTTCCTTCCCCGTCTAAAATAATTTCATCCACTCCGAATTCACTGACCATTGATTCCATATCTGTGATTTCAATCACTTTTGAATTGACGATAGCAGAATGAATGTCTATTCTTTGTATAAGAACCGGAATATCCGGGCATATTTCGTCGAGTAAATAACGGTCAACGCAAAAATTTTCTGTAAATTCGGATTCCGTGAAATATCCGCCCAGTATCCATTTGCCGGATTTTAGACCTGATTTATATTTTCCGATTAAATCGAAGAAATCACTTTTGGTTGACGCCTTTCTTAAATTAAGTTCTTTTTTTACCATAGAACCCTTAACAAGATGACAATGCCCCTCATAAAATGCAGGTAATATCAGTTTACCGTTCGTGTCAATAACTTCATCATATTCTTTAAAATTAACAGCTGATTCATCTCCGACAAAATTTATTTTTCCTGTTTTTGAGTCAAACCCGATTGCATTCCGGAAATAACCATTCCCCGTCCATATTTTCGATTTTATTAATAAAGTCTTCATAATTCAATATAGTAAAAATGCTTTTACCGATAAATAACCAATTAAATCAATTAAAAATCCGGATTCTGAATTAATTACTTGAAATTTTTCTTCAAATCGGTTTTCACGGAAAAGGGGTAAAAATTCAATAAGTTGCTGTATAAAATATTCAATTGAATAAGTTTTTATATATATATAACTTACTTAATAAATTTGTAAAATTAAAAATATGAAAATCTTTAAACTATTCTTAATTACTTTTATAGTAATAGCATTCAGTGCAAGTTTTCTTTTTGCACAAAAAAACGAGGGAAATGAAAAATATTCTCAGGTGAAGATATTTGCAACTACTTACAATGATTTTCAAAAACTGGCGATTGCGGATTTACATCTCGATGGAGGCATTCATAAACCGGGATTATATTTTGAAACCTGGCTCTCTGAAACTGAAATTGAATTACTTAAAAAATCCGGCGTTTCGTATC
Organism: uncultured Ignavibacteriaceae bacterium; assembly: GCA_964459055.1. Taxonomy (GTDB): domain Bacteria; phylum Bacteroidota; class Ignavibacteria; order Tepidaquicellales; family Tepidaquicellaceae; genus Tepidaquicella. Next base: position 4,828 of record CAYWMV010000071.1, read on the forward strand.
AGATCACGATTCCTGACTGGACGGAATATTACAACAATCTTCCTCAGATGACACCTTTCGAAGTTCAAAAAACACTTGAGCAATCTGCAAGAGATTATAATGTAACCCATTCAATTTACGGAACGATGGGCGGACATTTGAAATGGGAAGAAATGATACAAAAAGTTGATTCGATGAGAATTGAATATCCTCTCTACGTATCGCAAAAATTTTCTATAGGAAATACTTACGAGAACAGACCAATGTGGACAGTTAGAATTACCAAAAATCCCGATGCACCGACGGGTAGACCTGAATTATGGTTGAACGGTCTGACTCACGCAAGAGAACCGGTCGGAACATCAAATATTTTTTATTTCATTTACTGGCTGCTCGAGAACAATAATATTGATCCTGTAGCGACCTATATTCTCAACAATAGGGAAATATATTTTACACTGGCTATAAATCCCGACGGATATGTATATAATCAGACGACAAATCCGAACGGCGGCGGTATGTGGCGTAAAAACAGAAAACCGCAGGGAACTGCAACAGGTGTTGATTTAAACAGAAACTTCGGAACATATAATTTCTGGAATTCGACTAATAATGGTTCTTCAACTTCTCCTTCTTCCGATACATACAGAGGTCCTTCTCCTTTTTCAGAACCTGAGACACAAAATTTCAAAAATTTTGTAAATTCAAGGAATTTCAAAGCGTCACTGGATTATCACACTTATGGTAATTTACTTATCAAACCATGGTCCTGGTGCGACCCGATTCCGACTCCTCACGATTATATTTATAATGAATATGGGGCCGATATTACAGCGGTAAACGGATTCAAATTTGGTACTCCTTATCAGACTGTTAATTATTATGTTCGCGGTGGAGATATAGACTGGATGTACAGTACCGATTCTACCGGTCATACCAGACATATATTTACTATGACTCCGGAAGTAGGTGCATCTTTCTGGCCCTCACAGTCTCTAATAATGTCATTGGTGCAAAGTTGCTTGCACATGAATAAATACTATGCATTAATCGCCGGTCCATATACGGGATTGAAATCAACAACATTTAACAAAAGTGTTTATACTCAAAATGAAACCGGAAATGTTAAGATTGTATTCAGAAACAAAGGTCAATATGATGCGCAGAATGTTAAAATCGAATTAACTCCTGCTTCCAATTATCTTACCATTCCGGTTCAGACTTATAATAAAGCATCATTGCCTATATTCGCTGCGGACAGTACAACATTTAATTTCACAATAGGTTCTGCCTGTCCGAATAATACTGCATTAAATGCAAGATTAAGAATCAAGCAAAATGATTCTGTTATCGTCCACGAAGAATTGTTAAGCGTTTTTGTAGGAACAGGCTACTCAATACTGGCTGACAGCGCCGAAAACGGGACTTCCAACTGGCCAACAATGACAAGTTGGGCAATTGTAACCAATAAATATTTATCACCGACTCATTCGTTTAAAGGTTCTTGTATTTCCAGTCAGACAACTCAGATGATTTCAATACCGGTTAATGTTTCTGCATATCCTGCGATTTACTTAAGTTTTTATCAAAAATATGCATTGGAAACCGGATATGACGTCGGACATGTTGAAGTGTCAAGTGATAATGGAACAACATGGCAGGAACTGGCAACATATACAGGAATTGACTCATCAACTTGGAAATATAAAGTATTTAATGTTACAAGTAATGTAGGTGGCTCAACTAATATGAAAATCCGGTTCAGAATTAATAATGATGTTTCACTCAATTGGGACGGCTGGTATATTGATAACTTAAAAGTCACTGCTTATCAGACTTCGCCGCTTACAGGCATTGTCGGAAATAATAACATCATTCCGGTGGCTTATTCAATTCAACAGAATTATCCGAATCCCTTCAACCCGGTGACACAGATAAATTATGCTGTTGCAAAGGACGGACTTGTTAAAATTACTGTGTTTGATTTGCTTGGAAGAGTTGTAAAGAATTTAATCAACGAAGTAAAACCGGCAGGGTATTACACTGTTGAATTTAATGGCTCTGAACTGCCGAGCGGAGTTTATTTATACAGAATGGAAAGCGGTTATTTTTCGGAAACGAAGAAATTAACTTTGATAAAATAATGTAATTTGGAAATTGAAAATAAAAAAAGTCATCCCGCTCAATCGGGATGACTTTTTTATTTACTACAATTATCGTTATTTATTATCTCTGTTTACATCATCGTTAGCATCCTCGGGAAGTTTATCTCCGGGGGCTTTGTCCTGCTGCATTTCCTGATTTATTTTATCCTGAACTGAATCCGGCAATTGCTGATGTGGGTTCGGTATCATTTGTTCTTTCATCATTTCTTCGGTGACTTCCTGGGTTACTTTGTCAAACTCTTCTCTTAATTTTGCTATATCCGGGTCATCTTTATATTTGTCATCAATTGCCTGAACGTCTTCAGGCTTTTCAAATCCTGCATCTTTGAATAACTGTTTTTGCTTTTCTTCAAGTGCGAGATTTCTTTTTTCCATATCAGGCTCTTTGAATAAAGCTTTATATTCGGGTGATTTGAAATACTCGATCGTTGATGCGTAAAGAGAAATTAATCTGTCCTTTTCACTTTTCTGACAGGATGCCAGAGTTATTACGACTGCAAATAAAACAAACAGCAAAGATAGTTTCTTAATCATATTTTATGGTTTAATTTTAATAAAGTACAAATATCGTAAATATTTAATTAATATAGTATTTAAAAAGAATTGACCTCGGATAAAATCAGTTTATATATTGTCACAATTTTGTCAAAATATCAAATTTGATTTTTGTATGTAATTTTATAAAATAATAATGTAATTTCGTCTTATGTAAAATTTTAAAATAATTTTTTATGAAGTTTGTTAAATCCCTTTTCATTGTTTTGATACTTTTCATAGTTGTATCGGAAACCACACCGCAGGTTGCATACAATTCTTATGTAGCCCAGTTAATGAATCTTGTTAATACCGATACTGTGAAGCGTTATGAGCGTGAACTCAGCGGAGATACATCATGTATAATCGGTGGTTCATCATATACAATTGTATCACGCTATTGGAATACTGCGAGCAATATAAAAGCAGCCCAGTATATATATGAAAAATTTCAAAGTTACGGAATTACAACCTGGTATCAGGTTATTAATTCGACAATTACAAATGTACTTGCCAAGAAGGTCGGTACAAAATACCCGAATCAGTATGTTATTATTTGCGGACATTATGATGATATGCCGAGCGGAAGTATAGCACCGGGTGCAGATGATAATGCTTCAGGTACGGTTTGCGTTTTGGAAGCTGCAAGAATTTTAAAAAATGTTAATTTACCTTATACAATCGTATTTGCTGCCTGGGATGAAGAGGAAAGAGGGCTTTACGGAAGTAAAGCATACGCCGATACGGCATTCGCACATGGCGATTCTATTATCGCTGTCATTAATCTCGATATGATATCGTATGACGGAAATAATGACGGAGCGCTGGATGTCCATACTAATCCCGTAAACCTTCCTTTTGCTACTGAATTTTCCCAGATAGTATCTCTTTATCAGCCGACTTTAATTCCTCAGGTTACAACCTCATTAAGCGGTGGCAGCGACCATCAGTCGTTCTATAACAGAGGATATAAAGCGTTGCTGTCAATTGAAGATAACAGTGATTTTACACCTTATTACCATACTGTCAATGATAAATTCAATACTCTGAATTTACCTTATTTCTATAAAATGGTCAAAGCAGCTATTGCAGCATTAGTAACGTGGGCAGGAGATTATAAAATTAATATTGTTCACACTCCGCTCAGCACGGGTCCGGTTACCACCGGCAGAGTTGCTACGGCTGTTATTAAATCCTCTTACAAATTAGGGTCAGGAACTAAATCTCCGAAATTATACTACAAAATCAATAACGGTTCTTATAATATGTTAAGTCCGACATATTCGAATCTTGATACTTTTAAATTTACAATCCCCGGACAGTCAATGGGGACTACCGTAAAATACTATATTGCCGCTCAGGATTCTGCAGGTACTCTTGTCGCAACATTGCCTTCGGGAGGAAGCGGTTACAATCCTCCGGGCTCTACACCGCCCCCGACTCAGTTTGAATATCAGGTTATGAATGTTACAATCGTAAATATCGGAACAGGTACGACAGCCGTCGGCTGGCCTTTCTATACATTCTATATGGACTCAAGAACCGATATGTTGTATAACGCAAGTGAAATTATTGCGGCAGGCGGTAGTGCAGGAAACATTTCAAAGATAGGATTTAACGTTGTTTCTGCTGCATCTCAGACTATGAACGGTTTTAAGGTTAAAATGCAGAATTATACACAGGGAACTATTTCTTCATTTATATCGACAAACTGGACTGTCGTTTATGATGGTACATATTCTGTCCCGGGAACCGGCTGGCAATATATTAATCTGCAAACTCCGTTCTTCTGGGATGGGGTAAGTAACTTATTGGTCGAAGTATGTTTTAACAATTCAAGTTATACATCAAATACTACGGTAAATGCTTCGTCTGCTTCGGGAAAAAATTTACACCAGCATTCTGATTTATCCTCGGGAGACGGTTGTGTCGGTATAACTACTCCGGGCTCAACCTATACTCAGAGACCGAATATCAGTATTTGGCTTGGGACAGGTCCTGTAGGAATTACAGGAAATGGAGCAAATCTGCCTGAAAAATTTGATTTAGGTCAGAATTATCCTAATCCGTTTAATCCGGTTACAAAAATAAATTATGCAATTCCCGAACAGTCATTTGTAACAGTAAAAGTGTTCGATATGCTTGGAAGAGAAGTTGCTGTGCTTATCAATGAACAGAAATCAGCAGGATATTATTCAATTGATTTTGATGCTTCTGCACTATCAAGCGGTGTTTATATTTACAAAATGAAAGCCGGATATTATGAGAATATAAAACGTATGGTAGTTATTAAATAAAAGAAATTAGTAATACGGCATAGTTGTTAAAAAGCCCTGAACTTATCTGTTCAGGGCTTTTTCTTTTAATTTAAAGCCCACGACTTCAGAGCCTGTGTGAGAACCACAAATCAAGTCTCTTGTCATTCCCGCGTATG
>CAYWMV010000072.1:0-9801 GCA_964459055.1 uncultured Ignavibacteriaceae bacterium
CCCCCCTCCTCCGCTTTATAAATTGAAGATTGAAGTTAATATGCGTATTTTTAATTTATGCAGGAAAACAACAAAAAAATTTATCGCAGAAGGGGAGTAAGGGGAGTGGGGAGACGCCGTGTCAAAACCGAACAAAAACAAACAGAGGATAAACAAACGAAAGAAAAACTTAACATTATTCCGAATCAGATGATTTCGGTTGTGATTCCGCTTTATAACGAAGAGGAATCGCTCGATGAATTATCATATTCATTGTATAAAGTGCTTAGCGAAATGAAAGCCAATTACGAAGTGCTCCTGATTGACGACGGAAGCACGGACGGCTCTTTCAATAAAGCAAAGGAAATCAATACGAAAAATTCGAGATTCCATTGCATTAAATTAAGAAAAAATTACGGGAAATCATCCGCACTCGCAGTGGGTTTTAAAAATGCAAAGGGAGATATAATTATTACAATGGATGCGGATTTGCAGGACGACCCGGAAGAAATTCCCGAACTCGTTTCGAAAATCAATTCGGGCTATGACCTCGTTTCGGGCTGGAAAAAAATCCGCTATGACCCCTTCATCAAAAAGCACACGTCAAAGTTTTTCAACTTCTTTGCCTCAATGATTTCGGGCATCAGGCTTCACGACTTCAACTGCGGACTAAAGGCGTATAAAAAAGACGTAATCAAATCAATTAAAATTTACGGCGAACTCCACCGCTACATCCCCGCACTCGCACATCTCTCCGGCTTCAGAGTTACGGAGAAAGTCGTTAAACACAAAGCGCGCAAATACGGCGTTACGAAATTCGGGGCAAGCAGATTTTTCAAGGGATTCTTCGATTTGCTGACGGTGCTGTTTACAACGAGGTTTATCAAGCGTCCGCTTCATTTGTTCGGAACTCTGGGTTTGATTTCATTCTTCATCGGAACGGGCATTACAATCTATTTGTCCGCAATGAAAATAATTTATAACGAATACCTGACCAACAGACCTTTATTCCTTGTGGGTATAATGTTTGTAATACTCGGTGTGCAGTCGTTTTCGCTCGGGCTTATCGGCGAAATGATAACAAGGTCGTATTACACGGAGGAGGATATTTTAATCGAGGAATCGTTATGATTAGCAAAAAAGCACAGATTGGTGAGAATGTAAATATCGGGGAAAACGCAACAATTGAAGATGATGTAATAATAGGGGATAATGTCTCAATCGGCAGTTGCACATTTATAGGCAACGGGGCGAGGATTTCCGAAGGCGTGAAAATATTTCACGGAGCAATTGTATCCGCCGCGCCGCAGGATTTGAAATATAAAAACGAACCGACAACCTGTCATATCGGAAAAAATTCAGTTATAAGAGAATGTGCCACGGTCAGCCGCGGAACAACTTACAGCAATAATACCGGAGCGGGCGAAAACTGCCTGCTGATGGCTTATTCACACATTGCACACGACTGCATAGTGGGCGACAACGTAATCTTTGCAAACTGCGCCGCTCTCGGCGGTCACGTTGAAGTCGGGGATTATGTTATCTTCGGCGGACTTGTCGGGGTTAAGCAGTTTACAAAAATCGGAAAACACAGTTTCATTACCGCAGGCTCGCTGTTAACAAAAGATACTCCGCCTTTCGTAATTGCATCCGGACATATAGAAGTCAGGTATTACGGTCTTAATGTGGTAGGTCTGAAAAGAAGAGGATTCGGCAGTGACAGGATAAGAAAAATTAAGGACGTGTACGAAATTATTTTTAATTCTCAATATAACGTTTCCGATGCGATTAAAAAGATTAAGAATGAAATTGAATCCGGCGAAGACGTAAATGAAATAATTAATTTTATTGAAAAAAGTAAAAACGGAATAATTAAAGGGTTATGACAGCAGACAGAAATATAACCGAAGTAAAAAACATTACCACAAAAGTATTACAGGCAATGAAAGATAAGGACAAGAAAATCGCAATGCTGACGGCATACGATTTTCTGACGGCGAAATTCCTTGACCGGGCGATGATTGATATTATTCTCGTAGGGGATTCGTTGAGCAATGTAATACAGGGTAATGAAACGACTCTCCCCGTAACTCTGGAGGAAATGATTTATCACACGAAGATTGTCCGCAAAGCGGTGAAACGGGCAATGGTAGTGGCGGATATGACTTTTATGAGTTATCAGGTGGGCGTCAAGGAAGCCATTCTGAATTGCGGAAGAGTAATGAAGGAAACGGGATGCGATGCCGTGAAGATGGAAGGCGGAGCGTATATCGCCGAAATCGTTGAGAAACTTGTTGAAATAGGGATTCCCGTTATGGGACATCTCGGGTTGATGCCGCAGTCAATCAATAAATACGGCAGTTACAAGACAAGAGGAATTGACAGAAGCGAGGCGGAGCAGATTTATAAAGATGCGCTCGTGCTGGAGAAAGCGGGAATATTTGCGCTTGTGCTTGAAAAGATACCTGCACCGCTTGGAAAGAAAGTATCAAAGGCATTGAAAATTCCGACAATCGGAATTGGCGCCGGACCATATTGCGACGGACAGGTGCTGGTTACTCACGATATGCTGGGAATGATAGATGAGTTCCAGCCGAGATTTGTGAGGAAGTATCTGAACCTCTCAACGGAAATCAAGGACGCATTCATAAGATATATTGACGACGTGAGGAACGGAAGTTTTCCGTCGAAAGAGGAAAGTTACTGATTCTATTAAGAAGTAATTTTATATAATCAATTGAAATATTTTAAAGCAGGGCAATATAAACTTAGGAATCCCGAAAAGTTCAGAAAAAACTCGAGACGGATTATAGATTTAATTTCGGAGAGCAAGAAAATAATTTTAACCACGCATATAAATCCCGACGGAGATGCGCTCGGAAGCGAACTTGCCGTTTACGATTATCTGAAGCAACTCGGAAAAAAACCTATAATTATAAACCATTCGCCCACGCCCGATAACTTCAAATTTCTCGACAGGAAAAAGATTATCAGATTTTATCACAGAAACCGTGACGAAAACAACAGACTGATAAAAAATGCCGACCTTATTTTTATACTGGATACAAACCAGTATTCCCGAACCAAATGTATGGCAGACCCAATCAGAAAATCCGCCGCAAAGAAAATCTGCATTGACCATCATCTCGGCTCAAACGAAAATCATTATGAAGTAATTTTATCCGATACGAATTCACCTGCGACTTCATCAATATTATACGAATTTTTTAAACTTCAGAATCCCGGTATAATTAACAGAAAAATCGCAACCTGTCTATATGCGGGAATAATGACGGACACAGGTTCATTCAGGTATCCCCGCACTACTGAAAAAACATTTCTGGTGTGTGCGGATTTGATAAAACGGGGAGCAGACCCTGTGTGGCTCTATGATGAAATCTACAATAAACTTAATCCCGAAAAAATAAAACTCTTCGGAAAATTCGTAACAAGTATTACTTATCATTTCGGAGGAAAACTTGCCGTCGGAATAGTAACGCTTCAGGATTTCAAAGATTATCATTCCGATGTTCAGGACGTCGAGGGATTTTCGACATTCATTATGTCAATCGGCGGTGTGGAAGCGGGATTCGTTATAGTGGAATTGAAGGACAGCCTTAAATGTTCATTCCGCTCTAAAGGTAATATAAACATAAAAGACTTTGCATCCATATTCGGCGGCGGCGGGCATAAAAATGCCGCAGGTGCTTCACTCGCACACCAAAATCCCTTTGAATTCAAGAAGAAATTAATTTCCGGATACAAAAAATTTTCCGGGAAATAAACACCCGTGAAAAATTCAACTCAAAAATAAAAACTTTCCTTAGTTATTTTTTCTTTGTTATTTTATCCGCTTTCGGCTTTTGACTTTTTACCCGCTTTGCAGGTTTTTGTTTTATCATATCGCCTAAGGATATTTTACTTTTTCCCGCGGAATGTTTTTCCGCCTTCTTAACAAGATAATTTGCGGTTTTATCGAGTAACCAGTTGAAGTTGTCTTCACCCAGATATTCAATATCGGCTCTTGGAACGGGATTGAAAACGTCTATCAGATATAGTTTACCGTCTTTAACCGCAACTTCGACCGAGTTAATTTCCAGTCCTGTAATTGAATTAACTTTCACTGTTAAAGATTTTATTGCGTTAAGAAGGAGTTTTTTCGCTAATGTTGGCCTTACATAAGTAAACGGAACGATTTCATTTTCGGAGTATTTCATAATGCGTATATCCTTATTGCCGACCGTGTATATTCTGTAATATTCATCGTAATCAATTGCTTCCTGAAGCATCATAAGGTTATTGCCTGAATCGTTATATACGTAATAGAAATCATCTTTGTGATTTACTTTGCAGACGTTCTTCAATCCGTTATACGCGGAGGATTTAAAAAACGAAGGAAACCCTGTGAAGCCGAATATATTATCCCAGTCCAACGGGAAAAGTAAATTTACAAATGTATCGGTATCGGTGTTAAACGGATGTTCGTTGGTTGGCAGTAAAACCATTTTTGGCACGGGCAGACCTTCTTTTTTTGCGAGTGCAAGGGATGTAAATTTGTTTAACGCTTCAAGCGCAAATGGATTATTGATAATGGTTGAACCTTTAATGGCGGAGAGTTTAAGGTATTCTCTGTAAAAAGGAACTCTGTTGGAAATTCTGTCAAGTATAATATCATATCCGGCGGACTCTTCGCTGAGAACTTTATCTATTATTACAAATTCCGCTTTGATTTCTTTATGATTAAGTTGGATGATTTTATTAAACAAAAGTTGAGGAAAATCACTTTCGTTGCCGTAAAGTATCCCGATTTTTTTCAATATTTAATCTCCTTATAATTAATTTTAAAATAATATAATTTACGGTTATAATCTGAAATAAATAACAAAATTTGTCATAAAAAAATTGTCAGATGCTTAGAAAATTGTTTGTAATATCCGGCGACGTAAATTTCACCGAACAGGTAAAAGCAATGTCAGTAATGCTTACAAAACTGAATTATTTTATTGATTTGAAAATCACCTCGTCTAAAGAAAATATTTTTCCCGATAAGGATGTATTTTATGTAATAGCAGATGTGGATTCGGAGGGAGGAATTGAAAATATAGAAAAATTCAGAAATCTACCGGAATTAAAAACAGTTAAAATTATTGCCGTGTATTCTCCACATAACGCGAATTTGAAAGAAACAACATTCAATGCGGGATGCGATGCCGTAATGACAAAAGAGGAATTTATTAAAGTGTTTGATTCTTTAGTAAAATAAAAATACGTCTAGACGGGTTTTATAAAATTAACCGTGTAATTTATTTTGCTCCCGAAAATTTTATGGAATTTAAACCCGCTTATTACAGCAAGTTCTTCAACCTCTTTTGCGGTCATTTTATCGGGGTCGCCCGCGAGTTCGGAAATGGATAATATACCGCCGGGCTTTAGTATCCTTTGAAATTCGTTCATATATAATTCCTTGTTTTCAATTTCACCTATAACCGTAACCATAAAGATTCTGTCAAATGTATTACCGGGAAAATTAAATTTCTCTCCGTCACATAAATAATATTCAACATTTTTCAGTTTCTTTTTATCAATTCGCTTCTTTGCATAGTCAAGCATTTCCTTCTGAATATCCGCCAGAATTAATTTTCCGTTAACCAGAACATCTGCAATCTTTACGGCAAAATATCCCGGACCGGCGCCTATTTCCAGAACATTCATATTTTCTTTCAACTCAAGCCGTTGTATTAATTTTGCGGGGGAAAGAAAAATATTTCTTAAAGGAATTAATAGTGTAAATGCAAACTGATGTGGAAAGACTCCTTTTGCAACAAACCTTTTGAATACACCGGAAGAACCATTTTTATTATTCATATCGGCGGGAATCGTTTTCTCCGGTTTATTTATTCCAGCTCATCGGGTAATTCGGGTCGAGAATAGAACGGGCGGTTTCAGTTAATTTTAAAGGTTTAAATGTATCAATCATTACAGCAGTTTCAGCAGTTTCCTTTTTTCCGAGTGCTGCCTCCACTCTTCCGGGATGCGGACCGTGAGGAATTCCCGAAGGATGAAAACTAATTGAACCGTATTCGATTCCCTTTCTGCTGGAAAATTGTCCGTCTGCATAGTAAAGAATTTCATCACAATCAAGGTTACTGTGATTGTAAGGAACGGTAACGGCAAGAGGGTGATAATCGAGCAGGCGGGAAACAAATGAACAAACAACAAATCCCGAACCGTCAAATGTCTGATGAACGGTCGGGGGCTGATGAATTTTTCCCGTAATTGGCATAAAATCATCAATATTGAATATGTAAGGATAATAATATCCGTCCCATCCCACTATATCAAACGGATGAAATTCATAATGATAAGTATAAACGGAATTATGTTTTTTTACCTTAACAACGTAATCCCCTTTTTCATCTATTGTCTGAAGTTCAAGAGGTATTCGTATATCCCGCTCACAGAAAGGAGAATGTTCAAGAAATTGCCCGGACTCGTTTCTGTATCTTTTGGGAATTGTGATAGGACCGTAAGACTCGATTATTAACAATCTGGAAGGTATGGAAAATGTGAATTTAAAAAGTACTCCTCTTGGAATCAGAATATAATCGCCTTTTTTAAACGGCAGGTTTCCCAGAAATGTCAGAAGTTCTCCCTTACCTTCGTGAACAAATACAAGTTCGTCACAACTTCCGTTTCGGTAAAAACAATCATTTTCTTTTTCGGGAATGCAAAGACTTGTTTTTATTGTGTCGTTAAAAAACAAATAATTTCTGCCGAATATATAATCAGAAGATTGTTTTATATCTTTAGTCTTAAAATGGTAAGGACTCAGCGGAAAATTCTGCCATTCATCGGGTGAAACGGTTTCTGAGACCGGTTCAATCTTTTTCATTTGCGGTGGAATGTTGATGTGATAAACATTTGACATTATACCGTCAAATCCCTGTGTGGAGATTAATTCTTCACGATACAAACCGCCGTCTGGTTTACGGAACTGCGTGTGCCGTTTTTGCGGGATGATTCCGAGTTTGTGGTAAAACATAACTATTCAATTAAGAATTTAAAATTAAAAATTAAGAATAAATTATCAACACATATTTATATTAATTATTCAAGAGACTCGAGATATCTTTCGGCATCAATAGCTGCCATACAACCTGAACCCGCAGCAGAAATTGCCTGTCTGTAATAATTATCCTGTGCGTCACCGCAGACAAACACACCGGGGATTTTAGTTTTTGTTGATTTCGGCTGTGTAATTAAATACCCGACTTCATCCATATCAAGCCAGTCTTTAAAAATTTCTGTGTTTGGTTTGTGTCCGATTGCAATAAATACTCCTTCACATTCATGAAGATGAATTTCGCCTGTCTTAACATTTTTTATTTTTACTCCGGTTACGGCTTTCTTCATACCGTCTTCCACACCGACAATTTCATCAATAACAGAATCGAGAATAAATTTAATTTTAGGATTTTTTTTCGTTCTGTCAACCATAATTTTGGAAGCTCTGAATTCGTTTCTTCTGTGTATTACACCGACTTCGGATGCGTGTCTGGTAAGATAATTCGCTTCTTCAAGAGCAGTATCGCCGCCGCCGACAACAACGACTCTCTGATTCCGGAAGAAAAATCCGTCGCAGGTTGCACAGGCAGACACGCCGTAGCTCATAAATTTACTTTCGGATTCCATACCAAGCAATTTTGCGGATGCTCCTGTTGCAATAATTACAGTATCGGCAGTATAAATAGTATTATCATCTGCTGTTAGTTTATAGGGCTTCTGAGAGAAGTCAACGCTTATGATAGTTCTGTAAAGAGATTTTGCGCCGAATCTGTGAACCTGTTTTCTCATTGTTTCCATTAGTTCAGGACCGGAAATCCCATTCTCAAATCCGGGGTAATTTTCTATATCCGTGGTAATCATTAGCTGACCACCCGGTTGTGTACCTTCAAAGATTACCGGTTCGAGATTTGCTCTTGCCGTATATAATGCCGCAGTAAAACCTGCAGGACCGGAACCAACAACAACTACTTTATGATGATTTTTTATGCTTTCGCTCATAATATTTTAATTTATTTAAATTTATCAATTTTTTCTTTTATATTCTGACTGTTTGGACTTAATTCATATGCTTTCTGCCAGTATTTTAATGCATTTTTCATATCTTTTATTGCTTCAAATACGTCACCGAGATGGTCATTTACAACGGCACTGTTGGGATTAACTTCCAGTGAACGCATAATGTAATCTCTTGCAAATTCATAATCTTTAAGTTTGAAGTATATCCATCCGATTGTATCAAGGAAGTTTGCATTTTTTGGTTCTTTCTGAATTGCTTTTTTAGCCATTTGTAAGGCTTTGTCGAGTTTAACTCCTCTCACGGATAAATAATAAGCATAGTTATTTAGTGTAAGTGCATCATCGGGATTTATTTTTATTGCTTTTTCATACATTGCTTCGGATTCTTCATATCTTTTCAATGTATTGTAAACCATTCCTAATGTCGAAAGAAGAGACACATCTTCGGGTTCTGCTTTTAATGCACGTTCATAATAAAAAACTGATTCATCAAGTTTAGATAATCTTTGTAATGCAATACCGTAGAAATAATTAACCCTGAAATCATTTTCGGAAAAAGGCAATACTTTATCCAGGACGGAAATTACTCTTTCATTATTCCCCCTATTCAGATACGAATATGCAATCTGAATATATGCCTCTTTGGAGGTATCGGCATATAACAAAGATTTATCAAAATAATCGAAATAATCATCTCTGTTTTCTGCAATACTGATGGCACCAAGATAAAAATAAGGTTTCCAGTTTTCAGGGTAATTAATAATTATATCATTAAAGATTGCTTTTGCAATGAGAACCGCCTCATTATCCTGTGAAATAAGATTAAAATATATTTCTCCCATCTGAAGTTTTTCGGAGTAATCAAGCCGGTCTTTGCCAAGAACACCCGCAAAAGTATTATATCCCTTTTCAGGTTGATTGTCGAGAAAATACAGTTTTATAAGTTCCGTCTGCAGAGCCTTATCGCCGGGATTTATTGAATAAAGTTCTTCAATGATTGATAACGACTCTGTGTAATTTCCGAGTATTCTTAAAAGCGCTGCATATTTTAACCTGTTAGACGTTTCATACGGGTCGAGTTTCAGAACATACTGAATAACTTCAAGAGCTTTCGGATAATTTTTGTAATTCAGGTAAATATCATACATTCTCCTGAGGACTTCATAGTCGAAACCGTAATCATCAGTAATTTTTTCGTAGATGTATAATGCTTGTTCTGTATTTTTCTGTTCTTCGTAAATCCTTGCCAGTGAGAATGCAATCGTAATATCTTCCGGATACGTTTCATATAACTGCTCATAGATTTTCACCGCATCGTTCATACGGTTTAACCTTATCATTATATTGGATTTATGAAGGAGGTAATTTTTGTTAGTGGTGTCGCTTAGCAATGCTTTATTTACTTCCGCCAGAGACTCTTTGTATTTATCGAGTTTGTAATAAACCATGGAAATCGCAAAATAAATACCTGAAGCCGTATCATATCTTAATGCTTCTTTATAGTCTTCGAGCGCATAGATATAATTTCCCTGAAGTTCCTGAGTTTTTCCCTCAATAAAATATACTAAGGCAGTCGGATTAAGAGCAGTATCATTGAACTGGCAATATGCGCCTGTGCATACTGTGGTTAATATAAAAACAGTTAATAATATTTTAGTTTGTAATTTCAATTTTTGTAACATTAAAAATAAATTTATTATCCATAACACAAAAGGCAAAATGTACGAAAATCAGAACAGC
>CAYWMV010000073.1:0-9720 GCA_964459055.1 uncultured Ignavibacteriaceae bacterium
GTATTTAACAAATGGTTTTCCCGTGCATGCTTCCGCCTGAGCAATTTCGTTTGTGTGATGAATCGGGATATGGTCTATACCTCCGCAGTGAATATCAAAGGTTTCCCCGAGAAATTTCATACTCATCGCCGAGCATTCAATATGCCAGCCCGGAAATCCTACACCCCACGGCGAGTCCCATTCCATCTGCCGTTTCTGACCTTCGGGTGAAAATTTCCATAATGCAAAATCCGTCTTGTTTTTTTTCTCATCCGAAAAGGTAATTCTTTTTCCTTCTTCCAGTCCTTCCACATCCAGAAGTGCGAGTTTTCCGTATTCAGGAAACTTCGACGTATCAAAATAGACACCGTCGGATGTTTTATAAGTAAATCCTTTTTTCTCCAGACATTCAATAAGACTGATTTGTTCCTTTATATAATCCGTTGCCTTGCACCAGTTGGTCGGCAGAAGAATATTTAAATCCGTAATATCTTTAATGAATGCATCAGCATAAAAATCCGCAATTTCCCAGACTGATTTACCTTCGCGTTTCGAACCTTTTTCCATTTTATCCTCGCCTTCATCATCATCGGATACCAGATGACCAACATCAGTAATATTGACAACATGAGTGACCTCATATCCGTTATAAAGTAATACACGTTTCAAAATATCCTCAAAAAAATATGAACGTAAATTCCCGATGTGAGCAAAATTATACACAGTCGGTCCGCAGCAATACATACCGACCTTGCCTTTTAGAATCGGTATGAATTCCTGTTTTTCCCTTCCTAAAGTATTAAAAAGATATATTTTATACATTAAATGATTCTTATTTAATAAAAATACTAATTATACTAATGAATAAAAATTTACAAAATCTGTTCCGATGAAATTTTTAAAAGTTAGAAATTGTTATGAATTCATACTAAATAAAAACATGAAAATAATATTAATTTTACTTGCTATAGTATTTGTTTCCGAAATTTCATATTCACAGTGCTCGGATGCAGGAGTTTGTTTTTTAGGACATAAATCGGAGTCGGAAACCGGGAAATCCGACGGGAATTTATCTCTCATCACTTCATTCGCGACAAGTGATAAGGAAACCGACGTGAAATATTATTCCATAAAAGCCGAAGGTTCTTATAATTTATCGGATGACGGATTTATCAGTGCATCTTTACCCCTTAATTTCATAAGTGGTCCTCTCGGAAATAAAAATGGGCTAGGCGATATTATTCTTTCGTATAACCACAAATTTTATTCCGATAAATCTAAATATTTTCTGCTGCAGGCAGGATTTAAATTCGCCACGGGTCCTATGTCCGGACTTCCGATGTCTTATCAGGTCGGAACCGGAACAAATGATTTCCTCCTCGGTGCTTCATTCAGAACCAGAAATATTATTCTTTCCGCAGGTTATCAACAGCCCTTAAACAGAAATAATCACTTTACCGAATTAAAAAGAGCCGGAGATATTTTTATTAAAACAGGATATGATTATGATTATGAAGACTTTTCCGCAGGTGCTGAATTGCTTGCAATAAAAAGACTTGCTAAATCAACATCCGTAATAAAAATTATCCCGCTTTCTGCACCTCAGACAGTCGAAATTGATAAAAGTGATGTTTTCCAGATTAATCTCGGAGGAAGACTTGGATATAATATTAATCCGAAATATAAACTTGAGCTGTATTCTGCCATACCGCTTCTTAAAAGAGATGACAATTCAGACGGTTTGAAACGAACTTTTACGATTCAATTGGCTGTTATAAGAACACTATAATTTTTTTTTCTATACCATTCAATAAAAAGCCCGAATCTTACAGATTCGGGCTTTAATATTTGTTATTTATTATTTACTATCTGTTATTTGATTAACATCATTCTCTTTACTTCGCTGAATGAACCTGATTCAAGTTTATAGAAGTAAACACCGCTCGCGAGGTGTGATGCATCGAAATCTACCGTATAATATCCGGGCTGCATTACTTCATTTACGAGTGATGCAATTTCCCTGCCGAGTACGTCATATATTTTCATCGTGACAAGTCCCTGTTTCGGTATAGCATAATTAATCTTCGTTGCAGGATTAAACGGATTCGGATAATTCTGTGCGAGTTCATATCTCGTCGGGATTCCGTTGTTATTATTTCCTGCTTCGTTCAGTATATTGAACGTGAGACTGATATTCGGTCTTGCAGTGTAAGACGAACCCGCAGATGTAATTGCGGTACATCCATCTCCCGATGATAAATCCGAATGCTGGTGCTTATTCTGACTCGATGAATTTGCTGTAGAGTTAACAGTCGAATTTGATGTGTATGAACTGTTATTAAAGCATATTTCAATTGCAATATTACTGGTACCATTCCACTGGAACGGACTGGTAAGGTTAATATACTGCCATCCGCTGCCTGCGACTGCATAAGTTCCACTGTAACAGGTTTGTCCTCCGCTCATAAATCCGGAAAGTGAAGTTGAAGTGGTCAGTAACATCTTAACCATAAATCCATTCATTACCTGTGAAGCAGGTGAAACAACGTCAAATCCAATTTTTGTTACCCAGCCTCCCGGTGCCACACCGGAAGCAAGAATTTCAGCGGCTGTGTAAAGCATACAGGTTCTGGAGTCCATATAGTATGTATAGAAAGGCCAGCCTGTTGCAGTTGTACCATTTCCGATAATTGCTACGTTTTGTCCGATTACCGCTTTAATAGTATCATTTACGGAGAAACCGCCTGTACCTGCGAGATTTATAAACATAGTTGCTATGTAACCTGCCGGTGTATTTGCTGCTGATGAAACGGTGAAGTCTTTAATTAAGGAATCACCTGCAACAATATTTCCGTATGTTGCACTTCCGTTTACTATCGTTATATTCGGGTCATTTTCAGTTAAAGTTCCGGTAACACCGTTAATCTGTGATGAGCCAACATTCTTGGCTTTAACTTTAATTTTGACCGTTTCACCCGGATCCCATCTGCCGTTGTTATTCCCGGCAGAGTCATTAACGCTGAAACCGCCGTATTTAAGTACAGGCGCATGTGCAGTTATTGTAAAATAACTTGTCCAGGTATTGCTTCCGCTTGTAGCAGTAAGCGTAAACTGGACTATTCTGTTATCAGGAATATTATTAGCAACCGTATATGTAAATGCATTAGCAATCAATACCGAATCACCTGCATTAATTGTTCCATAGGTTTCTGTTGAATCTGTCATTGTAATATACGGGTCGTTTTCAGTAACTTTTACAACAGTACCTGTTGCAGCAGAAACTCCAACGTTTTTAACTCTCATATTTAGTTTATTTGTTTCACCGTAATCCATTAATCCGTTTCCGTTACCAAGCGGCGAAGCATCATTAATTGTATAGTTATGATAAGTTACATAAGGACCTGTCGGAGGGATGACATTAATGCTGCCTTCCCATCTTTTATAGTTTTGTTTTGTTGCGACGACTTTAATTACCTGACCGGGTAACTGAGTCCCCGGAATCGTTATGTTCTGGGCAGAACCGTTTGCCATTATTGTACCGAGAATTTCACCGTTCAAAGTTAATGCAACGAATGCACCTGCTGTTGCTGTAACAGATACTGTTGTTGCTCCTGATAAAATTGCAGCCGGAACTGTTACACTTAATGTCTGAGGTACTTCACTGAATAGTGTAAGGAATGCATCGCCAAACATATGATACAATCTATACGTAACAAGTTTATCGCCGGTATTATATGGCCAGTTTGAATACATCAGGAAATATCTGCCTGCTGCTGCACCAAAAGCAGGTTTAACACCTCTTTCGGGAATATTCGTAATCATTGTATCCGGCATAAAGTTAGGCCACATATTATCATACATACCCCACGAATAGGCATCATTTACAAATGAATACGATACCTCTGAAGGAGCAACACCTCCGACTGCTCCGGCATACTGACCGTTATACATATGTCTGATAAATCTTTCAACAAGGCAATCGCCTGAAGAATATTGATAAGAACCTGTCTGGCAGTTAATAGAATTTACAAATGTCATTTTATAAGCATTTGTCAACTGGTCAACATTTGAGTTTGAATATGAGGGTTCACCCCATCCGGTGTACATCCCGTGGTCTCTGTGCTGAAGTATAAATGCACCGCTGTTAATACCATTATTTACCATAGTAGCGGTACCGCCTGACCATCCGCCGAGTGAATCAGGTGTTAAAGGAATGTAATATCTTCCGGCCGGACCAAAGTAGGCAACAACCTGCGGAGTATTTGTGTTACTTGACCAGATCGAGCCAGGTGAACCGGAATAAATTGCATTCACGCGTAACGGTAACTTACCCTGAGCTTTTTTCCAGAATCCGCCTGTTATTTCCGAGCACAACTGGAACCATCTTTCAGTCTGCCACCCGAGTGCAGTAATCGGGTTTGCATAATAGTTTGCCTGTGTTACCGGATTTCTTTCATAATATAATTGTTTGCCGACCAGAACCTGTAACTGTGCGGCATTGGAACCAACAATTCTTGAAAAAACTATTTCAGGCATTTCATCACCGTTGACATCCGCATAGTAGTTATCTGACGGATAAGCAGGATAACTTGCAGGATGTGTCTGTAATTTAGAAATAATCTGAGTATTTGCATCAGAGCCGTAATCTCCTAAGAGACAAATGGCGACGGGTTTAATTTGCCAGGTGTTATAAGCATTGTTAACCCATGTTTCAATTAATTCTACCGTATTTCCACCGATTTCAGATAATGGAACTACAGTTGTTTTAATTCCCTGTGCAATACGGAAATTCTTCAAAGAATCTGCCCACTGTGCGTGGTCGGCACTGTTCGGTCTTATAATTACATATTCATATCCCGTTAATCTATCTTTATTTACCTTGTCAAAATCTATCTTTGGAAGCGATTCATAGTTAAGGAATGCATCCTGAAGAATCGGTTCAAACCATCTGTTTCGGTATGATTCATCACCGAACTTTCCGTTGCCTCCGACAAATGAAATTTCAACTTTCAGATCTCTGTAGATAAGTAATTCCTTTGTTACAGGATTATACTGAAACGGAGTGATACCGAGAATAACGGCGTCAACACCTCTGATAGTTGTACGCTCTGATATCATAACCGGACTTTCCGGATAATAAGCGTTCTTCCCGTAGACTTCCGTATTTTTTTGACGTACCATCGGACTCGGGTCAATATCCACAGGTAATACAGGTGCAGGTGCGATTTCTATATTCTGAATTTTTTCAACCCGTGATGAAGTAATTTTCCATCTCACGGTTGCGCCTGTCGGAATTGCGATATATTTTCCGGCACCTGCGAGGTCGGGCATTCCGGCATCATTGGGTAGAAATACTCCGGGAATACCGACAACTTTCATATTAACGCCTTTTACGTTTTCATCATTTAAAAAGACGCTTGTTAAAGAATAATTTATTTCCATTCCCATTGAGTTTGAACGGGAAAAAGAAAATCCCGCCGGACCCCAGCTGTCTTTGTATTTGATTTCCTGCCCGAAAGAGGAGGAAACAAAAACAAATGAAATTAATATTATAGCCATAACCCTCAAGGAAATGCTACAAATTTGTCTTAAGTTTGACATTTTGCTTTTTCTTAAATTAAAAAATATTTGGATTGAGTTTGTTTTACTAATTTTAATCAGATTTGGTTGCTATTAGTCTGCTTTAAATTTAATATATAAACATAAAATTATTGACATTCTTTTTAAATGTCAAGTAAAAAGATATATTGGTCTTTTTTTCTTTTTTTATAACCATACAGAAAATATATCGGTTAGTATATTTATTCTCCTGATTAAATTTTTTAAGAAATAATAAAGATAAATCACCAGTTAACATATAAAAAGCCCGGTACATTTCTGCACCGGGCTTATATATTATTATCTAAAATATACTATCTGTTTATTTGATTAACATCATTCCCTTTACTTCGCTGAATGAACCTGATTCAAGTTTGTAGAAGTAAACACCGCTCGCGAGGTGTGATGCATCGAAATCTACCGTATAATATCCGGGCTGCATTACTTCATTTACGAGTGATGCAATTTCCCTGCCGAGTACGTCATATATTTTCATCGTGACAAGTCCCTGTTTCGGTATAGCATAATTAATCTTCGTTGCAGGATTAAACGGATTCGGATAATTCTGTGCGAGTTCATATCTCGTCGGGATTCCGTTGTTATTATTTCCTGCTTCGTTCAGTATATTGAACGTGAGACTGATATTAGGTCTTGCAGTGTAA
Organism: uncultured Ignavibacteriaceae bacterium; assembly: GCA_964459055.1. GTDB lineage: Bacteria > Bacteroidota > Ignavibacteria > Tepidaquicellales > Tepidaquicellaceae > Tepidaquicella. The sequence goes on from CAYWMV010000073.1 coordinate 6,240, forward strand.
GACGAACCCGCAGATGTAATTGCGGTACATCCGTCACCAGATGATAAATCCGAATGCTGGTGCTTATTCTGACTCGATGAATTTGCAGTACCGTTAACGGTTGTATTTGAAGTATATGAACTGTTATTAAAGCATATTTCAATTGCAATATTACTTGTACCATTCCACTGGAAGGGACTCGTCATATTTATATATTGCCAGCCGCTGCCTGCCACTGTATAAGTACCGCTGTAGCAGGTTTGTCCTCCTGACATAAATCCGCTTAAAGAAGATGAAGTAGTATGCTGCATCTTTACCATAAATCCGTTCATTACCTGTGATGCAGGAGAAACAACGTTAAATCCTATTTTTGTAACCCAGCCGCCTGCTGCTACACCTGAAGCAAGAATTTCCGCTGCCGTATAAAGCATACAGGTTCTGGAATCCATATAAAATGTATAGAAAGGCCAGCCAATTGCGGTTGTTCCATTTCCGATAATTGCAACGTTTTGTCCGATTGTTGCTTTTATAGTATCATTAACTGCAAAGCCGCCTGTTCCGGTAAGATTTATTAACATTGTCGCAACATAACCGACAGGTGTACTTGCTGCTGATGAAACGGTAAAATCTTTCGTCACCGAATCCATTGCAATAATACTTCCGAAGTTTGCAGTACCTGAAGTAATGGTAATATACTGGTCGTTTTCTGTTAATGTTCCCGTTACTCCGTTGATTTGAGAAGAACCGATATTTTTTGCTTTAACTCTTACTTTCACCGTTTCGCCCGGGTCCCATCTGCCGTTGTTATTACCGATTGAGTCATTAATACTGAACCCGCCGTATTTAATTACAGGTGCATGTGCTGTAAATGAGAAATTACTTGTCCATGTATTTGTACCGTCAGTGGCAATTAATGAAAACTGAACTATTCTTCCGTCCGGAATATTATTGGCGACAGTATAAGTAAATGCATCGTTCTTCATCATTGTCGCTCCTGCATTAATTGTTCCGTAAGTCTCGGTTGAGTCCGTGATTGTAATGTAAGTGTCAGTTGTTCTCAGTTTTGCACTTACGTTCGTTGCTGTAGCAACACCAACGTTTTTCAGTCTCATATGAAGTTTATTCGTCTCGCCGTAATCCATTAATCCGTTACCGTTTCCGAGCGGAGATGCGTCATTGATTGCTACTGAATCTTTTACTACATAAGGTCCGGTTGCCGCAACAACGGTTACCGGTGCTTCATAGCGAAATTTATTTTGTTTAGTCGCAGTTACGGTAATAATTTGCGGAGGAACCTGTGAACCAGGAATGTTGATTACAGATGTTCCGCCTGTACTGGTTGCAGTTCCGAGGATTACGCCGTCAAGAGAAAGGCAAATATAAGCGCCGGAATCCGCTGTAACGGAGAAATTTGTCGCTCCTGCAAATATCGTTGAATTATGTGATACTGTCAGATTTGTAGGTACAGCATAATACATCTGCATAAATGCATCTGTATGATTGTGGAACAAGTGATAAGTTACTTCCTTGTTACTTGTATTGTAAGGCCAGCTTGAGCCGTAAAGGTGGATTTTTCCTGCGGTCATACCGAAGCCCGGACGACAATCTCTGGAAGCAGGAGTTGTACCCATATCCGGCATAAAGTTCGGCCACATATTGTCATACATACCCCATACGAAAACGTCATTCACAAATGAATATGAAGTCTGCGATGCAGCAAGGATTCCGACACAACCTGCATTTTGTCCGTTATAAGTATGCCTGTGGAATTTTTCCGCAAAACACTCCCCGCTTAAATTATACTGACCTGTTAAACAGTTTACAGAAAATATATACGGTAAATTTGTTCCTGTATTCGTAAGAGAATTAATGTGTGAACTCTGAAAGTCAGGTTCACCCCATCCTGAAGTTGAACCGTGGTCTCTGTGCTGAAGCATAAATGAACCTGCATTGATTGCATTAATCACACCCTGGGCAGTTCCGCCTGTCCATCCACCGAGTGAGTCAGGAGTTAACGGTATATAATATCTTCCCGCAGGACCGAAATAATTGACAACTGTTTGTGTATTTGTTGCCGTTGACCATGTAGTAGTCGGTGAACCGGAATAAATAGCATTTATTCTTACCGGAAGTTTACCATATACTTTCTTGAAAAATCCGCCTACTGCCTCAGAGCAAATCTGGAACCATCTTTCTGTCTGCCATCCAAGGGCTGTTATCGGACTGTTATAAAAATTTGCATTCGTTTGCGGAGAACGTTCATAATTTAAAAACTTTGTCACCATTACCTGCAACTGTGCAGCATCGTTTGCGGTCATTCTGCCTTCTGCTATGTCAGGTAACTGGTTACCGTCAACGTCACAATAAATATTATCCGAAGCACAGTAACTATTATAAATAGGAGCAATTACTGTTGAGTTTGCATCGGTTCCGTAATCACCAAAAAATAATATCGCCACCGGAGGAATTGTCCATGTATTGTAGGCATTATTAATATAGGTTTCGATAGCAGTCGTCGTATTTCCGCCGATTTCTGCAAGTGAGACAACACCGGTTCTGATACCCTGTTTATTTCTGAAATTTTTTATTGAATCAGCCCACTGTGCAAATGCTGCTCCGTTTGGTCTGATAATTAGATATTCATAATCGGGTGTCAAGGAGTTTATTAAATATCTCTTTCCATAATCAACTTTCGGAAGAACCTGAAAATTAATTATGTTATCTTCAAGTATCGGATCAAACCATCTGCTTCGTAGTCTGTCTTCTCCGAATTTTCCATTACCTCCGATAAATATTACTTCAATTTGTAAATCTCTGTAAACCACCAATTCTTTGGTTACGGGATTATACTGAAACGGGGTAATACCCAATGCTACGATATCCACTCCACGTAATTTCGTAGGTTCGGATACTTGAATAATACTTTCCGGATAGTAGGCATTTTTTGAATACACACCAATATTTTTATTGTAATCAAGCGGTCCGGATTCCGTTTCCCACGGAATTCTCGGAGCCGGAGCAACTTCTACGTTTGTATATTTTTCTGTTCTCGAAGCCGTAATTCTGTAGTTTACAGATGCACCCTGCGGTATTGCAATAAATCTGCTGATACCTGCCAGATCCGGCATACCTGTTTCATTCGGAAGGAATGCTCCCGAAATGTTTACCGCTTTCATTGTTTCACCTTTTACATTAACATCATTTAGATACAGAGTATTAATGGAAAAGCTGATTTCCACTCTTGATGGGTTTTGGCTTTTTACTTTAAAGCCGTCGGGACCCCAACTATCCCCGTATTTTATTTCCTGTCCGAAAGACGAAGAAACAAAAATTAACGTCACTACCACAAATACCGCTAATTTAACGGTTGTGGCAATAGATAGTCTTAATGTTGACATTTTGTTTTGTTCTTTTAATAATTATTGAAATATTTTGGTAAAGATATTTTAAAATTATAATTAAGTTAATTATAGAATAAAGAATAATTTAAATTTCTAATCTA
>CAYWMV010000074.1:0-9548 GCA_964459055.1 uncultured Ignavibacteriaceae bacterium
ATAATATTAAAGCCGGTAACGAATATATTTATGAATTTACATCTCCGAAAGAAGCGGAAGGAAAAAAGAATGATGGCTCGTTTGTTTCGTTTTTGTGGAAACAGTCGGATAATTTTATTTCATTTAAAATAACCGATCCTGACGGTGAAACTACAAAAGAACTGAAATCAGGGAAGGGATTTTTTACAAGCGGTGATTATAATATTTTCTATCAGAGAGAAGTTTCTCCAAGAGGAACAGTTATGATTAAATTCGGTTTTTCTGAGGTTGATTCCGGAACAGTTGACGGAAAGTGGAAAATAACCGTTAAACCCGAAAAGGACGTTACAATAGACGGATTTATCGTTGATGTTACCCAGTCCTGGTCGGGTTCTACAAGATGGATTGGTAATAAAATTACTCCTGAAGGAACAGTAACATTTCCAAGTACATCGGACAGTATAATGGCAATCGGTGCATACACAGTAAATTACGAATGGCCCGGATTCGGTCCTTTGAATGATTTATGCTCATACAGCGGAATAGGTTACAACATATCCGGAAAAATGGGCACGGACATCTGTGCTCCCGGACATACAACATTTACAACGGCAACAAATTTTGAATACGGAATATTCAGCGGTACAAGTGCCGCCGCACCTCACGTAGTCGGAACTGCGGCATTAATGCTACAGTACGACCCGACTCTGACACACGGTCAGATAAGGCATATTCTCTGGCAGACAACCATAACGGACAGTTTTACGGGAGCAGTTCCTAACACTAAATGGGGTTACGGAAAACTTAATCCCGAAGGTGCACTGAAGTTTCTAATTAATAAATAACGTTTTTTCTCATCGGATGAACGAGTTCATCCGATGAGAAATGTTTTTATAATATTCTAAAAACACACAGGGTATGAAAAAAATCTCCGGCAATATTGTTGATGTATTCAACAACAGAATCTTTTCCGGAACTCTCACAATTGAAAATAAAAGAATTACCGGTATAACGGAAGAAAATAAAACTTACGATTCATACATTCTTCCGGGACTTATAGATTCGCATATTCACATTGAAAGTTCTATGCTTGTTCCGTCCGAGTTTGCAAAACTTGCCGTAATTCACGGAACGGTTGCTACAGTATCAGACCCGCACGAAATTGCAAATGTTCTAGGGATGAAAGGAATAAAATTTATGCTCGATAATGCTTCGCAGGTTCCTTTCAAAATATATTTCGGTGCTCCGTCCTGCGTACCCGCCACATCATTTGAAACTGCGGGTGCGGAAATCACCGCAGAAGATATTGAAAAACTATTTATGGATTATGATTTGAAATATTTAAGTGAAATGATGAATTTTCCGGGAGTTGTTTTCGGCGATAAAACCGTTATGGAAAAATTATCAATAGCACAAAAATTTGACAAACCTGTTGACGGACACGCACCGGGGCTCATGGGAGAACAACTTAGCAAATATGCTTCGGCAGGAATATCCACTGACCACGAATGTTATATGCTTGAAGAAGCATTGCAGAAAATTTCTCTCGGAATGAAAGTTTTAATCCGCGAAGGTTCGGCGGCAAAAAATTACGAAACCCTGAAATCATTAATAGATTCCCATACAGGTATGGTAATGCTCTGCAGTGATGATAAACATCCGGATGACCTTGTTAAAGGACATATAAATGAACTCATTAAGCGGGGACTGAAAGACGGATTTGATTTATTTAAACTCCTGACGTGCTGCTGCATAAATCCCGTTAAGCATTACAATCTTGATGTCGGATTACTAAGAAAAAACGACTTTGCGGATTTTATTGTTTCTGACAATCTGAACGATTTCAATATTAAACAAACGTACATAAACGGAGAACTCGTAGCAGAAAACGGAAAGTCATATATTCAAGCTCCCCGGGTAACTCCGGTAAATAATTTCAAAACAGGTTTAAAGAAACCGGAAGATTTTATTGTAAATGTTTCCGGCGATGAGATAAAAATAATTGAGGCGCTCGACGGTGAACTCCTTACAAGAGAAACACACGGCAAACCAAAGATAATGAACGATGATTTCGTTCCGGATATTGAAAACGATATTCTAAAAATCGCCGTTGTTAACCGCTATGCTGATGTTAAACCTGCGGTGAGTTTTATTAAAAATTTCGGTATTAAAGAAGGTGCCCTCGCTTCAAGCGTTGCCCACGATTCACACAATATAATTGCAATCGGAACTACAGTTGAGGAACTCTATGAGGCGGTTAATACTCTCATCGAAACCAGAGGGGGAATAACTGTAATTTATGACGGAAATAAAGAGGTTCTGCCCTTGCCTGTTGCAGGTATGATGTCCGATAAAGACGGATACGAAGTCGCAAAATCATATTCCGCAATCACTAATAAAGTTAAAGAACTCGGTTGTAAATTGCATTCCCCGTTTATGACATTATCGTTTATGGCACTGCTTGTTATTCCCTCTTTAAAATTAAGCGATAAAGGATTATTCGACGGAAATAAATTTGAATTTACTTCGATTAATGTGTGATTATTCTGCACGCAGAAAACGCTGATACGACAGATAAACACAGATTCAATTGTTTTTAATAAATCGGTATAAATCTGTTTAGTCTGTGTTATCAGTGTGCTTAACCGTAAATCAGAACTGCATTTCCAGTCCGAAGTTAAGACGATTGTTTATATCGTTCAGGATTTCGTCATTTCCCGAACCGATTGATTTAGCCCCTTCAATATAAGTTTCCGAATACTTTGCGGAAAATTCAAGAAAATCAAACGGTTTGTATTTTAACATCACATACCACCTCCTGCCTTCTCCGAACATAGCAAGGTTTGTTAAAACTCCTTTTATGTCGTTCTCAAATTCGTAAAGGCGGCTGTCATAACTGTCAGTATTAAAATATATCAGGCGCGTGTTTATTGTTAATCCTTTAAAAGGAATTGCCCTGAAATCCGAATAAAACATAAGTCCTTTTCCATCTCCGCCGAAATTTTCGTAATCAACAAACACATAATCGAATCTTCCTTTTACTCTGACTCTGTCTGAAATTTCATATTCAAATCCCGTTCTGACATTTAGCTGGTTTCGTGAATCCACCTTTTTTACATCGCGGTTAAATTCATCTTTTATTGTCCGTGTCTCCTCTTTTGTTTCGTTTTTATATCTTAAAAATAATATAAGATTTCTCGTTGCTTTCCATTCAACGTAAGTAAGAAAATCATTTCCTGCCAGAGGAACGGGTTCAAAGTATGACCTGTAGGGAAACTTGTACTGGTCAAAATAAGCATTAACCATTAAATTTTTTAGCGGTTTTAGTTTTATTCCGGCATAAAATCCCTTTTCGTTCTGCGTGTTTCCGCTTTTCTCTCCAAATCCGAAAGAATGAACAGGTGCAAAATCTTCGGGGTAATTTCTGTATATAAAAATCAAATCGGCAATTTTATAGAACGTGAAGTGCAGTCCGTTTATGAAAGCAACTGCTCCCGACTGTGAGCGCGCGAACTCACCGTAGAAATTCATATTCCTGTAAATCACGTCATAATCGAAACTAAGCATATCGGCTTTATTGCCCGAAAAATTGTATAATTGTGTCGTGCTGTCTGCACCGATTGTTTTTGAAAATTTCGAGGTCCAGAGTGTTGTTCCGAATTTCATTCCGGTATTCGTATAGGCAACCCTGCTGCCGAAAAGTTTTTCCTTGACCGTATTTGAACGGTTTTTTTCGGTCACGGTTCTGTGATATCCGTCAAAATAAAAACTCGAAAATTCATCAAGCGTAGTATCTATTGAGCCGTCATAAAAATTATCGGAATAAAAAACGCTTAAATCAAAATTTTTATAATTCAATTGCGTAGCGGCTCCTCTGAAGTACTGTGATTCATTAACGGATGTATATCCTCTCATCGGGACTCCCGAACGCTTCATCCCGTCAACAGCGGCAGTGCTTTTTGAGTAGGCAAGCGAACTCCACATCCCGAGCCCCTGTCCGAAATTCAATATGTAATCCCCCACGATTGCCTGCTTAATAAATTTAAAATCCCTTAGAGCAACAAATCCCGAAGTGAAATCAGTAAGACTTTCTTCGCCCGCATCTTTTTCGGTTGTCAGACTGCCGTCTATCGAGAAACGACTGTGATTGTAAGTTAATCTTAACTGGTTGTAAACTTTTGGTTTTGTGCCAATGTAATTTCCGTTCAGAAATCCCTTTCTCGTCTGTAAATCCTGCAGGAATCTCGAACGGGTTTTTATATCGAAGTTGTTAAACAGTTTCGTTCTGCTTTTAGATGATTCCCTTATTATTTCTCCCGACTCCGTTCTGACGTAATCCGATGATGAACCCTTCACATACACATAAGATTTTATGTTGTCATAAATATCTTCGGAAATTCCGTTCACCTCCAACAATTCACGTTTTGTACTGAAACTGTACTTATCCCTGTATTCAATAATATTTCTGACTATTACAGAATTCAATACGGGTATCTGTTCCAACTGCTCTTTTGTTAACGAGTTTAAATCATAGGGATTGTCTTCAAGAAATTCAAGGAGTTCAAGTAATTCCGAATCTTCCCTTTCGTCCTGAAGGTTTTCAAGCAGTTTTTCTTTCTGATTGATTTTTCCTTTTACGGTTGTATCGCCGGGCTGAATTATTGTATCGGAAGGTGTTTGACAAATAACAAGACGGGCTGTATGGCGGGCTTCCAGCCTGTCAACACTCAAAAATATAACCGAAGTTGAAAGTAAAATTAATATTAAAATCCTTGTTTTCAACATTATTCCGTTTTATCAGGGAAAATCAATATGTTCCGGATAAATAATTTTTGCTCTGACTTTAAAAATCTAATTTATAAGTTTTATGCTCTCAACTCCGAAAACTTCCTTGCTGGAAAGACTCTGCACAAAAATTACGATTTTGCAATTTGCAAGTACAAGTCTGTTGTCAATAGTATAGTCTTTGTTAACATTAATTGACTGACCGGGATTAACATTAATACTCTGTCCTGAGCCCGGTGTAATCAATGCTCTCATAACATTATGAAATTCAGTTTCTCCGTTGGGAGCGTTGTAATGCAGATTACTTTCCGTAACCGCAATTAAAAGTTTAAGGTCGTTTATCTGGTTACCGCTGAACTGTCCGATTGTAAGATTCAGTGTACCTGTCCTTGATGTCGTATCAAATGTATTGGTTACGTTTATTCCGAATGAATTAAGTGTATTCAGATACTGATTTATTTGTGATGTCCATCCGTTCTGGTCAAAAGGAATCGGCATAATTGAGCCGTTTGTATATGCAACGGGATTAAATGAACCTGCATTGTAATACTGCTGGCGGCACAGATTATCCGTTGTATTAAACAAATGAAACGGGTCATTGGGGAACATAGTCGTGTGGACCGTTAATATTACTACGTTCGTGTCATTAATGGTAACACCCTGCAGATTAGTGACTCTGTCGAGATAATTACCTGCAACTGGACATCCGACACAACTTGTATTGGTAAAAAATTCGACAAGAACTTTACTTTTGGAAGTTAAATTGCTTGTTCCCTGCGGGATTATTCCGTCATTGCTTTCACAGGAAAAAGTTATAAATGATACAATGACCATTAACAGAAGAATGAATATTTGGTTTAATTTCATTTTTGTTTTTTCTTTTAAAATAAACTTATAAAACATTAAATTCAATTATTAAGTTATGTTGCTCATCCGATGAAAGAGTTCACCGGATTAAAAACGAAATGTTTAAAATCTCGACTGCACGGTTAATCTGAAACCGTTAAACGGATTTACATATCTGCAAATCCCGCTTGTACATCTCAATCCGCCTCTTTCGGAACCGTATGATGCCGTAACAACATTTGCGGAATTAATATTATACGATACTTCACCCTGAAACCACGATTTTTTACCTGTGGGTTCCTCTTCGTCGTTGGTAAATTCCGCATTGACTGTTAATGTCAGGTCAGGTGATTTGATAAAACTTAACGATACAAACTGATTCATAAATTCCTTTTCACCTATGCGGATTGTGTTATTAACCCACTGCTGCTCGACTATGAGTTTTGCAGTTAAATCCTTTGCAAATGTATATTTAAATTCGGCAGGTACAGTTGTGGTGAATATTCTTTCAAATGCTCTCGGATAAGTAAATGTTACAAGACTCTGACGGGATAAAGCAAGTTTCGCATAAGTTTTTTTACTCATATAATATTCGGATTCGAGATATACTTCCCAGAACGGATTATATTCATTATCAAATGCGGGTATAAAATCGTCGCTTCTGTCAATTCTTGTATATTCACCAGTTATGCTGTTGTATTCATATTTATAGTGTCTGGATGCCAGGCTTGCATTGAATAACAATGTCAAATCGTCATTTGGCACATAATTTATTTCAATCTGTGCTCCCACTTCATCATTAAAATCAACCACGTGAGGATTTCTTGAAATCAACGTGGATGTGTGCTCTTTAACAACCGTAGGCGGATTCTGGAAAGGAAGCATCTTGGTCGGTCTTTCGTTGCTCTGGTTTGAGGGATTGGTTACATCAAATCTGTAGTTTTTATATTCAATCGTAATTCCCCACCCTGCGGTAGAATAAGAAGCCGATGAATAAAAGGCATCGCCGTTTGCAGACAGCGAAACAGGATACCTCGTGTTCGGTTCCGTTATTGTATGCTTGCGTGCATAGGATGAAAATACCTGCAGACCGCCGTAATTAAAATTCAGGTATGCTTCGGGGATATCGGCTTTGATATCGGTTGCTACGTTTCCCGAAGGAATGGTTCCCTTTGCGTGAATATAATTTCCGCCGAGTGTAAGAAACTTCACAGGCGATATTTCAAAATTCGCATCGCGGATTTTATAGGTTTCAACCCTGTCGGTATTCGGATAATCAACAAATTCTATGTCGCCTCCGAGTACTTCCGCTTTTATTTTGACAGGTTTTTTTTCGCCGAATGTGTGCTTGAATATTATTCTCGCACCGTCAATATCCGTGTCGTAGGCAAGAGGTCTCTGCTCAAATGTGTTAAGCGACATTCCTCTTCCGATGACCTCATAAAAATTTCCGCCTCTGACGGAAATCATATCGCTCCCCGTATATTCTACATATCGTTTCCGGATACCTTTGAAATTCCGTCCGAATTCTATAGGATTGCTGATTTCATAACGCATTCCGAATACAATGTCATTCACAGATAACCTTGCATCACTTAAATTTTCAAAATATTCCTTCGATACATCCCGGCTGTTCAGAAATTCCGTTCCGCTTCCGTACCGGAGAGTGTTGTTCAGCGATGCTTTTACGTTTAATTTAATCTGCGGGTAAACATCTGACGTAAAAATTATTGAAATACAAAAAATCAACAGTGGTAAAAAGATTTTTCTCATTGTGGGTTTTATATTTTCAAGTTTAATAAATGTTTTTCCTGTTAATAAAACAAATCAACAACTCCCACTCACTACTTATTACTTATTACTTATTACTTACTACTTACTAACTGCTACTGACTACTTGTTTGTTCCAGCGCCGAAATTATTTCCTTTTCAATTTCCGCTTCATCTCCTGTTTTAAATCCAAGATGTGTGGAAAGTATTTGTTTATCCTTACCTACTAATACAGAATAAGGTATTTCGTCTGGTTTACCGCCGAATGCTTCAATTACTTTCTTGTCAATATCCAGCAATACGGGAAAAGTATATCCCTGGGAAGTAATATATGATTTTACTTTTGAAATTGATTTCTGATTGTCCTGATTAACTGCTATATAAGTAAAACCTTTATCTTTATATTTTTCGTAAATATCCTGTAATTTTCTCAGTTCTTCTTTGCAAGGTGTGCACCACGTTGCCCAGAATCCTATCATTAAAGGACCTTTTTCAAGAAATGAACTGATTTTAACGTCATTGTTTTCAAGGTCAGGAAGAGTAAAATCCTGAAATGTCTGTGCATTCGATAAGCCTGTTATCGCGATAAAAAGTAAAAGTGTCAGAAAGAGTGTTTTTTTCATTTTAGTGTATTTATTTTAATAGAGTTACAACAATTGCTGTTACAATTAAATTTGCCAGTGCAAGCGGAAGCATAACCTTCCAGCCGAGATGCATTAACTGGTCGTAACGGAATCTCGGAATAGTCCAGCGTACCCAGATGAAGAAAAATACAATGCAAAAAACCTTTATAAGAAAAGTAAGAACTTGCAATATACTCACGAGAACCGGAGACAAGCCAAAATCCTGGAGATACGGAAACTGATAGCCGCCGAGGTAAAGCGTTGCAATAACGCAAGCCGATACAATTACGTTTGCATACTCCGAAAGGAAAAACAAAGCAAACTTCAGACTTGAATACTCCGTATGATAACCGCCGACAAGTTCCTGCTCCGCTTCGGGCAGGTCAAACGGTGTTCTGTTTGTTTCCGCAAATGCGGCAACAAAAAAGATTATAAATCCTACCGGCTGCAAGATGAAATTCCATTTCCATCCCGCCTGATTGGCAACGATTGTATCGAGTTCAAAAGAGCCGTTTATCAGAATTATGCCCAGAACCGCCAGTCCCATTGACAATTCATAACTTATCATCTGTGCCGATGACCGCAGTCCGCCCAGCAGAGAATACTTATTGTTTGATGACCATCCGCTTAATGTCACCCCGTAAACACCGAGCGATACCATAGCAAGAATGTACAGAACGCCTATATTAACATCCGCAATCTGAAGTTTAAACTCATAACCTGCTATTTGTATCGGCTGTCCGAAAGGGATTACTGCAATTGTGGATAATGCAATCGTAACCGATATTGCAGGAGCAAGGGAATGTATAAATTTGCTTGCTTTTTCAGGTACAATATCTTCTTTCATAAAAAGTTTTACCACGTCAGCCACGGGCTGCAGCAATCCGAAAGGACCTACTCTGTTAGGACCGATTCTGTTCTGAATAAAAGCAGCCGTCCGGCGCTCAAGGTAAACAGTCAATGCAACTCCGGTAAGCAAAGTAACCTGAACAAGAACTGCTTTTACAAGAGGGATTAAAATATATTCTACTATTGACGGCATTTATGTTAATTTTTCTTTCAAATATGTTATTGCGTCAACCGGGGTCGGGTCAACTTTGTTTAGCAAAGCAAGATGATAACTCACCCAGTCTCCAAGATAAATCAGATTAAAAATTCTCTCAAGTCTTGTTTCGCCTTCGCCCGAAACGGAAATTACATCAGAGGCGTGTTTTTTGTATATTTCCTCGGTAATTTCCATTCTCATCTTAATTCTTTCATTATCATCAATATCTTTTAAAAATACTACTATTATCTTATTTAAAATATCCCTGTTTTTTTCCCAACCGACAAGTTCGTTGTGATTCATTTCCGGATATACGTTGCCGTATGCAAGTTGCTTTGCATTTTCCGAAATCTGTCCGCGCCAGCGTAAATTGACAACGTCAAGGATATCGTTTGAAGAATATATTACAGGAAGTTTATTAAATAACTGTTTGGCAATTTTTAATGCTTTGTTTTTTTCCGGATCAAAAAGAGAATATATCTCCGAATCCCGCTTAATAT
>CAYWMV010000075.1:0-9541 GCA_964459055.1 uncultured Ignavibacteriaceae bacterium
ACAACCGGAGGTGCCACTTGGCCGACAACAGTTTACCTGAGTTCTTCAGCAGCACATCCTAAAATGTCAATGTCCGGATCGGGAGATACTGTCCTTATTAATTATTATGGTCCCGTTGCCGCAGATACAATTACGTCTGCAATTAGGAATGTAAGATACAGGGAATCTGTACCGGGTACACTTGTAATAGTCGGTACATTTACTACTCCGATTCCTGCTGGAACTGCGAAAGACCAGTTCCTTGGTGTTATAAACAGCGGTAAAGCCTGGATATTTTACACTTCGGGAACAACAGGAAATATTGATTTAAATTGCGTCGCAAGTGCCGATAACGGGACAACCTACGGAAGTCCGGTTACAATTAACTCATTACCGTCACGTGATGAATACTGGTTCGATGCAAAGTATTATACTTTTGGTTCAGGAGGTGTGGATTTAATATATTATTCCGATTCTTTGCAGACAGGTAATCCTACAAACGTAACGGATGTATTATATTACACTTCCGCATCAAATGCATCACCTACTGCATTTACGACTTCAACACGAATCAGTAATCATCCGCTTGAGTGGTCATCGAAAATGTACATTCCCTCACTAATTGAATATTATGATGCGAGCGGTGATATCGGTGCTCTGTGGGTTGGGATTGACGGTTCGGCAAAGAAGTTGTATTTCGACAGACTCGGCAATACTACAAGGATTAAGAAGAATGAAGTATCCATTCCGGGACAATACACACTCGGGCAAAATTATCCAAATCCCTTCAATCCTTTAACAAAATTTGATTTCGCGATTCCAAAAAATACACTTGTAACGATAAAAGTTTATGATATTACTGGCAGGGAAGTAGCAACGATTGTTAATAAAGAAATGACTTCAGGTTCATACACAGCGACATTCGACGGTTCAAATCTTACAACGGGTGTATATTTTTATAGACTGACGACTTCAGAATTTACCGATACGAAACGTATGATAGTTCTGAAATAATCATTGGCGAAAACGGTTATTAATATTTTTGGTGTAAAAATAAAAAAAAGCCTCATATTGAATGAGGCTTTTTTTTATATATAACTCCCAAACATTTTTTTCGGTTTATTAAATCATCTCAAATAAATCATCTTCTTTGTTTCCTTAAAATTATCCGTTATCAATTGATAGAAATAAACACCGCTGGCTAAGCGGCTTGCATCCCATTTGATTGAGTATTTTTTCGGCTGCAGAGTCTGGTTCACTAATTTTGACACTTCTTTTCCTAAAATATCGTAAATTATTAATTGTACGTGCTGTGTCTCAGGAATGTCGAATTCAATATTTGTTTGCGGATTAAACGGATTAGGATAGTTTTGTTTTAATACATAACTGTTTGGCGGGGGAACAGGTTTTTCAACATAATCCCATTCAAATCTGTATGCCCTGTAACTGAAAACAAAATTCGGTAATTTCATTTCGAACAATTTTGTTCCGTTCGGAGATACTTCCGTAACTGTAGTAACAGGTTCATTCATCGTTCCACCCCAGCCAATAATGGTATTTCCGTTTTCAAGTCTCTGCACGTTACCCATAAAAGGTCCGAATATATCCGGATTGCTTCGAAATTGCCAGACGAGTTTTGCGGTTTTTGTCTGTTCATCTAATTCGTATTCAACTGCCCTCGAATAAGGCGGATTATGTGCATTTCCGTTGTCATATAAAGTAATATGTCCGTTCTTTAGTCTTCTTATATCGTGCTGATAATTAAACTTGTCCGTATCATTAATAAAAGTAAAATTATTATTATTAAAACCTCCAAGTCGCCACATAATATTTCCCGTAGTGCGGTTTATCTTTGTGATTTCGTTAAGATGGCGGGATGAAATCATTATATTGCCGTCAGTATCGTATTCAATCGCATTGCCGTGAACATAATCAATCGTATCTTCAAGTAAACTAACATTCTCGCAATCAGTAATTGGAATATGGTCCCAGCTTCTCCACTGAAAAATAACATTCTTATTGACATCAATTTCCTGGATAATAAGTCCTGTGACCAATGCATTAGTATCTCCTCCCTGAACAATCTGGCTCATATTCACTATAACAGGGTCATAAGACATAAGATACGCATTCCCGTTTTCGAGATATTCTAATTCGTGCTGGTCAGTAGTATACCCGTTACCGGTGTAGAAACTGTCAACAATAAAATAGTTTGTATCCAGTTCGTAATACTTTGATATATAATTATCAAAATAAACAAGATTTCCGTTTGATATTTTCTTGAAATCCGTTGTTGGACCCGGCATTTTTCTGTAGAAAAGAGGAGTGCCGTCATTATTAAAAATCATCAGGTAGGTCCCGTATGCAGGAAAAAAACTGAAACACGTCAGGAATATCTTTCCGGGTGAAGGATTATTGGAAATTTTTACTGTTGCAACCGGAAAATCCGAAGGCAATGAATCTTTGTTGTAGCCATACATCGGTATGAAAGGGGGACTGAAATTACTATTCCTGAATTCCCTGATAAAATAATCAGAAGGATAAGGGGTTATTTCTTTTTCCCTGATAAAAAATCTGTATTCATAATCATCTTTTTTCCCGGTAATTGAAGAACTCAGTTTAATATAAACTGTTTCAGATAAATCAAATTTTTTATCCGGATGGAAAATGATAGAGTTACCGTCTGATGAAATTGAAGTTTTCCCGGTGTGAATTCCGCTCAAAGAACCTGATACTTTTACATTCTCATGATTTTTAATCATATTTTTATCCGGAGATTTAACTGGACTTATGATAATATTCGTTTCCCGGTTATTATACCGCGAATCCGGCAGAGGAGATAAATAATTTAAAGGGTGCTTTTGAGAATACAACATCAAAGGGAGTAAGAAAAATAACATAATGTTAAGAACAACCGCATTTCTCATATATTTTAATTTTATGGTTTGTATCTTCTACGGACGAACAAGAGTAAATAATTTTATATAATTAATATACAACTTTTTTTCTAAATCTTAAATATATAAACAAGTCTTTGATAAAATAACTTCTTATTCCAAGTTGTTTATGTATTGAATTTTCTTTATCAGATTTTTGTTTAAATTAATAAATATCACATTTTGGAAGGCATAATGAATAAGCAAATCAGAGACAAAATTCACGAAGCACATCAGTTAAGATTAAATATTAATGAATTTAAAAATTATAATAATATTTCCGAACTTTTAAGAATAAAATTAAAAGAACACCCCGGAAATTTATACTTAAAATATTATGACGACTCGGGTAATACAATATCATATACATATTCGGTTTTTTTTCAAAGGGTAAAGATATTAAAGAAGATTCTTTACGATAATGGTATATCTTACGAAGACAGAATTGCAACTTACACACATAATTATCCTGATACAGTCGCATTATATTTTGCTTTATGGTCCATAGGGGCTACAGTAGTTCCGGTAAATGTAAACGAAGAACCATCCCGAATTAAATACATACTGAATAACTCAGATGCAAAAATAATTTTTACTGTGAAACAATATTCAGAAAAAATAACGGATATTGCCGGTTCTGTGAAAACAATTTGTTTTGAGAATCTGGATTTTAATGAACACAGTCCTGAAGAAGTGTTTCCTGAAGAATCCTTTAGCGGTGATACTGAAGGTCTTATAGTATATACTTCAGGCACTACCGGAAATCCTAAAGGTGTGGTTCTGACACAAAAAAATTTGCTGATTGATGCAAAATATATTACAGAATGGCATAAACTATTATCCGGGGACGTATTATTTTGTGTGCTTCCCATTCATCACGTTAACGGAATTGTTGTTACACTATTGACTCCCATGTATTCAGGCGGCACAGTCATATTAAGCCGGAAATTTCACGTTAATAGTTTTTTTAATATTATTGAGAAAGAAAAAGTAAAAGTTGTAAGCGTAGTCCCGACGATTTTGCAGTATTTACTTCATTCTGATGAAACTTCTGATAAATTTAACCTTAATACTTTTTCCCACATAATATGCGGGGCCGGACCTCTTACATCTGAACTTGCGAGATATTTTGAAAACAAATTTCACCTGCGTATAATTCACGGATACGGTCTTTCCGAAACAACCTGTTATTCGTGCTTTATTCCCGTTGACCTTCCGGAAGCAGAGCATAAGAAATGGCAGAATGAATTCGGATTTCCTTCAATAGGTATTCCGCTTAAATGCAATGAAATGGATATACAGAATGAAAACGGAATATCAATGAAAGAAAGAGAGCGGGGTGAAATCGTCATCAGAGGGCATAATATAATGAAATATTATTTTCAGAATGACGAAGCAAACGAAATTTCATTTAAAAACGGATGGTTCAGAAGCGGGGATGAGGGTTTTTTTATTTTCGATGAAAATGGTGATAAATATTTTTTCATTACAGGCAGAATTAAGGAGTTAATTATAAGAGGAGGAGTAAATATCTCTCCTTTTGAGGTAGATGAAGTCTTATCTTCTGTCAGATATGTTAAATCAGGAATTACTGTCGGATTCGAAAATGACTGGTATGGTGAAGAAGTCGGTGCGGTTGTGACATTAAAAAATGAATTCATTAACGAAAATACTGATGAATTAAGAACGTTAATACTCGGTGAATGCACAAGCAAATTACCAGCTTATAAATGTCCGAAAGTGATTTTATTTGCAGAAGATTTGCCGGTTACCTCAACGGGTAAATATCAGAGAAATAAATTGAAGTATTTATTTGAGGAATATCGTAATATTCAGTTCAGATAATAAATACACATATCAATAAGTAAACTGATATTGTCAGTCAGTTGAACAGAACAGTAAAAGTACTTAATAAATAAATATCATTTAAAGAGCAACATTATTAATTTATATAAAATCAGCATTATGAAAACAAAAATTCGAAAAGAAAGAAATTATCTTGAAGACAAAGTGAATTATTTCCGTTTATCCGATATTCAGTTATTGGAAGCACACAGGCATATGCTGACCGCAAGGTTAATTGACGACAGAAATGAAGCACTGATTAAACAGGGTAAGGCATATTTTCTTATTTCAGGTTCCGGACACGAAGCAATACAAGTGGCAACTGCGATGGCAATGAAACCTCGAAAAGACTGGTTTTACACATATTACCGCGACACTGCTCTGGGAATTGCAGCGGGATTAACTGCAAAGGATTTTATCAGACATATAATGGCTAAAGCAACTGACCCGTTCACGGGAGGAAGGCAGATGAATCTTCATATTGGAAGCAAAGATTTAAAAATGCCCACTTCATCTTCGCCAACAGGATCTCAATATTTACAGGCTGTCGGTACTGCTTTAAGCTGCAGATTCAGGGAGACAGATGAAATTGTTTACGTTACAGGCGGTGAGGGTTCAACATCAGAAGGAGAATTTTTTGAAGCAGCCAACTGGGCAGCAAGAGAAAAACTTCCTGTTATTTTTGTCATTCAAAATAACAGTTATGCAATATCAGTACCTGTTGAAAATCAAACTGCGGGCGGTTCAATATATAAAGCACTATCCGGATTTGAAGGTCTGAACAGATTTCACATAGACGGTACCGACTTTCTGTTAAGTTACGGAACTGCGAAAGAAGCAGTACGCCTTGCAAGAAACGGAGAAGGTCCGTCACTTATATATGCTGATGTAGTAAGGTTACGTTCACATTCAATATCCGATGCGCAGGAAAAATACCGCTCAAAAGAATCACTTGATGAAGACAGAAAAAATGACCCGATTCTGAAATTTGAGACATTCCTTATTGAAAATAAAATTTCATCAAAAGAGAAACTTGAAATAATCAGAACTGAATTGTCAGCGGAAATTCTTAAAATCAGTGATGAGGTATTTAAAGAACCTAATCCTGACCCGGCAACTATATATGATTATTTATACGCACCTGAAAATAAACAGCCGGAAATTGAGTACGAAAAAGATGAAAATAAAGGACAAACTGTCGTGATGGTTGATGCAATAAATCACGCTTTGCATGAAGAAATGGAATTTAATCCTAATATGATAATATACGGAGAAGATATTGCCGACGGTAAAGGCGGTGTATTTACTGCCACGAAAGGACTTTCAACAAAGTTCGGTGATGAAAGAGTATTTAATTCCCCGCTCGCGGAAGCATCAATAGTTGGTACTGCTATCGGTATGGCTGTATCAGGATTAAAACCTGTTGTGGAAATTCAATTTGCAGATTATATTTTTCCTGCGATGATGCAGATTCGTGATGAACTTGCGACTTTAAGATACCGTTCTAATAATTCGTTTTCAGCTCCTGTAGTAATCAGAGTTGCAGTCGGAGGTTATATCGGCGGAGGACTTTATCATTCGCAGAATATAGAAGCATTATTTGCAAAATCTCACGGTATGCTAATAGCATATCCTTCAAATGCAGCAGATGCAAAAGGATTATTGAAGACTGCCTGCAGATTAAACGACCCGGTACTTTTTCTTGAACATAAATTTTTATACCGTCAGGCTTATGCTAAATCCCCCGAGCCGGGGAATAATTACCTGCTTCCTTTCGGTAAAGCAGCAATAAAGAGGGAAGGTGAGGATATCACTCTTATTTCTTACGGTGCTATGGTAGAAAAATGCATCAGGGCATCGAGAGAAATGGAAAAAAGAGGTATTTCAGCAGAGGTAATTGATATAAGAACTATTGTTCCGCTTGACATTGACACAATAATTAATTCGGTGAAAAAGACAGGAAAAGTTGTGGTCGTTTATGAAGATTCTAAATATCTCGGATTTGGAGCGGAAATCGTATCACAGATTACCGAAAATGCATTCGAATATCTCGATGCACCTGTGAAAAGAGTTGCCGGACTTGATGTACATATTCC
This sequence comes from uncultured Ignavibacteriaceae bacterium, assembly GCA_964459055.1. Taxonomy (GTDB): domain Bacteria; phylum Bacteroidota; class Ignavibacteria; order Tepidaquicellales; family Tepidaquicellaceae; genus Tepidaquicella. The sequence goes on from CAYWMV010000075.1 coordinate 6,857, forward strand.
GTTTCATCCGGTTCTTGAAAAAACAGTTTTACCGCAGGACGAATGGGTTTTGAAAGCCTGTGAAGAAATCGCAAAATACTAATAACAATTTTATTAATTAAATATATTTAAATATGCAAAATTTTGATTTAACAGTAATTGGAAGCGGTCCCGGAGGTTACACCGCTGCTATCAGGGCTGCACAACTTGGTTTTAAAACGGCGATTATTGAACGCGATAAACTTGGCGGAGTATGTCTGAACTGGGGTTGTATTCCTACCAAAGCTCTGCTAAGAAATGCGGAGATATATAACTTATTAAAACATACGGAACAGTTAGGCTTTTCTGGAAGTGAAAATATTTCTTTCGACTTTCCAAAGATTATTAAAAGGTCGAGAGATGTTGCTGCAGCATCAGAGAAAGGTGTGCAGTTTTTAATGAAGAAAAATAAAATTACCGTAATTCAGGGAAAAGGCGTAATTAATAAGGACAAAAGCATATCGGTTTTCGATAAAGACGGGAAACAGACTGATACCGTTAAATCAGAACATACGATAATTGCTACCGGCGCAAGAGCAAAGACACTTGGAAGCATTAAATTTGATGAACAGAAAATTCTTTCATCAACAGGAGCAATGCTTCAGACAGAAGTACCAAAGAGACTGACTATTGTAGGAAGCGGTGCTATCGGTATGGAATTTGCATATTTTTACAATGCTTTCGGGAGTGAAATTACAATAATTGAAATGCTTCCTTCAATACTGCCTGTTGAAGATAAAGAGATATCTGATGTTGTGGCAAGAGAATTTAAGAAAAAGAAAATGAAAATCATGACCAATACGAAAACTGAAAGTGTAGAAATCAGGGAAGGGAAGGTTTACTCTGCTGTTTCCGGCGATAATAATGAGGTAATTGAATCAGATGCGGTTCTGCTTGCAATAGGAGTAACGGGTAACATTGAAAATTTAGGACTTGAAGATGCAGGTGTAGAGTTATTCAGGAATGCGGTAAAAGTTGATAAGGACTACAAAACTAATGTTAAAGGCATATATGCTATCGGGGATGTTGCATTGATAGACCCGAAAGGGAAACCCTGGCTGGCTCATGTTGCTTCGGCTGAAGCAATTAACTGTGTTGAAAAAATAAAAGGATTACCCGCTCATGATATTGTTTATGAAAATGTCCCCGGTTGTACATATTGTCAGCCGCAGGTTGCTTCAATCGGATTAACCGAAGCAAAAGCTAAAGAAGCCGGATATGAAATAAAAATCGGTAAATTCCCGTTTTCAGCCAGCGGAAAAGCAAGAGCAATGGGTGAAACAGCAGGACTTACGAAGTTGATATTTGATGCAAAATACGGAGAATTACTGGGTGCACATATCGTTGGACCTGAAGCTACTGAATTAATAGCGGAATTAACAGCCTTCAAATCTCTCGAAGGTACGGGCGAATCCATATTAAAAACAATACACGCCCATCCGACTTTAGCCGAATCTATTCTTGAAGCGGCAGGTGTAGCATACGGAGAAGCGATAAATATTTAATTGTTTATCCGGAAAAAGACTTGTAAATTTGATGATAATCACAGATTGAATGGTCTTTGAAAAAAATATGACTGTTTTTATAAATTGACTTATCATTTTTATATTAATATTTTCTCTAAAGTTCGCATTGCAGTAATTTCAATTATTGATTGAAATTACTATAATTGCGGAAAATTAAAAAATTTAAATAATAAGGAGTCAAAAAATGGAAGAAAACAAAATGGCAAAAGGATTAATCGCCGGCTTTCTTGCCGGAGGTATAATAGGAGCTGTAGTAGCGTTATTATACGCACCTAAATCAGGTAAGGAATTAAGGGCTGAAATAGGCAAAAAGAAAGATGAAATACTTGATGATGCTACAGAATATATGCAAATCGCAAAAACCAAAGCCGCAGAACTGATTAATGACGGCAAAAAGAAATCCGAGCATCTTATTGAAGAAGCAAAGAAAAAAGCAGGAAATATTATCGAAGATGCAAATAAAGTATTATCGGATGCAAAAGAAAAAACTGCAGATAAAATCGGTACTATGAAGGAGAAATTTACTACGGAAGCAGACAGGGTAAAGGATGCATTCAAAGCAGGGCTTGATGCATTTAATGAAGAAAAGAAAAAACCCATATAATTAAAATACAAAAAATAAATTGGATACGACAACATCAATATTTCTTAACATATCAATAGTAATTCAGATAGTTGTCTTTATTTCGCTTATTTATCTGGTTGTCACTTTGACAAAGATTATTAAAGGATTAACTGAAAAAGTCGAAAATCTCCAGAGTGATTTTGATGGGTTTAAGACTAAAGTTGACCCGGCAGTTGATGAAGCTCTTGTTCTGCTGAAAAAAGTTAACAAAGTTGCCGATAAGATAGATGAAAATATCGTTACCATAAAATCTGCCGTTGACAAAGTGAAAGATACATCATCGGAAATCATGGATTTTGCATTGAACGTTAAGCGCAGGATTGAACCGTCCGTGATAGATTCGGTTAATTCCCTGACTGCGTTCTCAAAAGGTGTCAGAGTGTTTTTCGACAGATTGAAATTAAAGCAGAGTTTCGCAGAAAAGCCTGAAGAGAATTTTCTTTTTGACGAGCATATAGAAAATAATAATAATGATGCTATCGATTTCGAAAGTGAATTTACCGATATTAACAAGGA
>CAYWMV010000076.1:0-9401 GCA_964459055.1 uncultured Ignavibacteriaceae bacterium
CTTTTATTATCGCCGTTTACATCAACCAGAACAGGTGATGAGTAAGAATTAACGTCTCCGTTGGGCATTACAAAAGGAAATCCCGGTAATGAATCTCCGTTTGCTTTCCAGACATAAAGTGCATTATATGCTTCTGAAATAATCTCGGGAGAACCGTCGCCGTTTATATCACCAACTGCAGAACTTGAAGCCGGAACGTGACTGATTGGGTTCGGCCAGCCGGGATATACTGTTGCATCTCCTTTATATACCCATACTTCACCAAGAGGATAAATTCTTTTATTTACAATAATTTCCAGAATATTATCGCCATTTAAATCTGCAAGTACAGGGGTTCGGGTTGAATATCCGTGATTAATCGGAAATCCGGTTACCACAGTACCGTTTTTCTTAAAGGCATAAATGTAACCTCCTGATGTTGCGCCATGATTTGTTACCACTATCTCTTCCTGTCCGTCACCGTCAATATCTCCGAATGCGGGCGAACCTTCGAGAGCATAGGAAGATACAGTCTTAGGCCAGCCGGGAACTTGTGTTCCGTTTATATTTATGGCATTTACGTTGTAACCGGTGTTAAATACAATCTCCAGTTCCGGGTCATTGTCCATATTGCAGTAAATTCCACCCTCAAAACAATTTCCCGATAATGTTAAGGGAAAGCCTGGATAAACAGGAAGTGAATCTGCTTTCACAGTAAAACTTTTTCCTGAAAAATTATCGAGCATGTTAATATTATTCATTACGTCGGGTATCATTCTACCCTGAGAATACACATACCCCGAAGCAAGGAAAAAAACTAAAATTAAAAGGTAAATATTTTTTTTCATTAATTCCTCCGTAATAATTAGTTTTTGAAAAATTGTTATATATAATTTACTTCCTATTTTTTGAAAAATGAAGTTAAAAAACTTATCACTCCAAAGGAAGTAAACCGGAAATGTTCTTCCGGTATGTTTGAAAGTTTTCTGCAATAAGCAAAAAAGATCTGCTTAAATTTTCCTCTTTATCCAATTACTTATTAAATCAATTACTTTTTCGAGTGCTTCCGTCGTTCCCTCAAACGGATGTACCGCACCAAATGTATGACCTGTCTTTTCTATTAAATGAAGTTTGGTTAAATTTTTATTGCTTAATGATTGCAGTTCAACTGCCTCCGAATAATCTACCGCAAGGTCTTCCCGCCCGTGAATAATTAAATAAGGTACCGACATTTTTGAGACTGCTCTTTTAATATCAAGTCTGTCTTTGTTCTTTTCAAGGTCTTCAATAAGCGTATAATTCATTCTCATATACTGCTTTGTCCTCGTATTCAATACCTGAAAATACCCTTTTTCTTTCCATTCTTTCTTCCGTTCTTCAGTGTATCTGTCAAATTCGGAAACGGATGCGAGTGTAATTAAATTTTTTACCCTTTTATCTTCCGCAGTTTTAAGAATGGCAATTCCCCCGCCTCTCGAATGACCTGCTAATGTCAGATTATTAAAATTATAATTATATTTTTGCCGGTTGTCTTCAAGAAAATCAATAATACTTCCAAGGTCGTCGAGTTCTCTTGAAAATGTGTTTTTGGCAAATAAATCAAGCCTAGTAAATTCGGATAATTCATTTCCCTCTTCACCGACTCCGTTATAAGAAAAATTAAAACTTAATGTGAATATATTGTTTTCCGTTAATTTATCGAGCATATAAGGAAAACAACCCCAGTCTTTAAAACCCTTGAAGCCGTGAACAAAAACTAAAAGCGGCAGGTTTTCCGCCGTCTCGTCGTATCTGAAATCAGTCGTCAGATTATCTCCGTGCTTATTTTTAATTTTTAGTTTTTCCGTCATCCTGTGTATTCTAATTTTATGAATGTATTTGTCGTCCGAGGAACAGGTTTATGGGATAAGAAAAGAATAAGAACAAACCGACCTGCGGATAAACCCACTTCTTAGCGGGGATATTTAAAAAATTTAATGTTTATTTGGATTTCGCTTTAAATTCCTCGTAAATTGTCTGATGAGCCTGGTCTATTTTCACAAGTTTGTCATAAACAGATTTATCTCCATAGTAGGAAAAAAGCTGAGCAATTTCTCGCGCCTTTGACTCAAAGAAATAATCAATATTATATGCTTTCACTTCTTTCTTTTTAACGGCAGCTATTTTTTCCAGTGCCTTGAGTGCCGTTTCAAATGCCGGTTTTTTATTTGTTTTCGTGAAAAATATTTCATCTACTCCTTTGTTCTGATATTCGTAATATCCCGTCCGGAAATCTTCAAATCGTGAATTCAGTAATTCCTGAACAAGGTCTGCACGTGAAGGTTTACCGGAACTCTGTTCCGTCCATCCTTTTCTGTCCGTCATAGGCTTGTTGCAGATATCAAGTGCTTTCTGATAATATTTGTTACCGCCCTTGGGAATATAGGAATCCTCGTTGTATCCGAGTATAATATAGGCATAATAATCTACAAGGCTTAAAAACGGGTCGAATCTGACATCGTTTTTTATAAATGGCATTGCTCTGTTATATGTAAACGAACATTTGTCGTCAAGATATCTGAACATAGTAATGTAGGTGGGTGGGATAACATCGGCTGTATCTTCAAGAAGCCACTGACCGCTGACTAGAAGCTGAGCATCATAATAATCAAATCCGTTTGTTCCGCGAAAATTGAACTGCAGTGTTATTAAGATTTTGCATTCTTCTTTAATCAGGTCATCCGCAAATTTGCTTTTGTTAAGATAATCTTCAACCTGCATCTTGAAATCCTTTAATCTGTCGCGTGCTTCTGAAGGCAGCGCTTCAAAATTGACAATTACGGTTGCGGAAAAATCCTGCGAATGTGATTTTGCGGAAATTATTATAAAAATTGATACTAAAAAAAATATTTTTAAAATATTAAATCTTTTAACTATCATTATATACTTATAAAGTTTATTTTTTATTAAATTTTGAATTCTTATTTTAAATAATCAATTCAATTTGTAATTAATATTATTTTGAAATACTTCATATATTTTATATTACTTTTAACAGCAAATGTTTCCACGGCACAGTTTGAAAACACCGATATAGGTGCAAGGGCATCCGCTATGAACGGTGCCTTTACATCAGTATCCGATAATTCACTTGCTGTTTTTTACAATCCGGCCGGCTTGAGGCAGTTTTCCGACAGGGAATTCTCATTTCACTACAGCCCTGCACCTTACGGACTTTCCGAACTTTCCATTGTTTCGTTTTCGTATGCCGAGCCTACCAAAATAGGTACATTCGGAGCAGGCATTAAATCGTACGGTTTTGAACTTTACAGGGAAATTACAGGACTGATTTCATACGGAAACAGTTTCAGAGATAAAATCTATTATGGAGTAAATCTGAATCTGTACCATTTAAACATTAAAAATTATAACTCTGCAACAATGTTCGGAGTTGACATAGGCGCTATGGCTTATCTGACAAGTTTTCTCAAATGGGGATTTTACGGTAAAAATCTCACCGGCTCAAAAATTGGCACATCAAAAGAAAGAATTGCACAGGTTTACAGGACAGGGTTTGCGGTTCAGCCGAGAAATGATTTGATATTTGTTTTTGAAACCGAAAAAGATGTAAAATATCCGTTCTCTTTCAGAGCGGGATTTGAATATAATATAATAGACTATTTTGATATTCGTGCCGGTATTGGCAGTCAGCCAACAAATTTTTCTGCGGGCGCAGGATTCAGTTACAGTCTATTTTCTGTAGATTATGCGATACAAAATCATCCTGATCTCGGTTTTACTCATCAGAGTGGTTTGACAATTAATTTTGGCGGACTTGAAGCAAAAAAAAATGCTCGAAAACGATTACCCGATATTTTCGGTAAGTGAATTTTTTAATTAAATTTATACAAATGCATTTCTTAGTTATAGGAGAACCCTGTGTTGACCTTATTCACAAGCACGACGGGGAGGTTATCAGCAGTTACGGAGGTATCCTGTATTCTGTTATTTCTCTTGCCGTGCTCGCAGGGAACAACGATACGGTTATTCCTGTTATGAATCTCGGAAGTGATGAATACGAAAATATTACGGGAATTCTGAAGAAGTATCCTAATATCAGGCTTGACGGAATTTATAAAGTTGCACATCCGACAAGAAAAGTCAGACTCTTCTATAATATGTATTATTCGGGACATTCTGCCAGAATGGAAACCTCAACTGCTCCAACTTATACCCTTGAATATCAAAAAATTAAAAAATTTATTCCTAAGGCGGATGCAATTTTAATAAATATGATTTCGGGGGTTGATATCACTCTCGAAACCATGATGAAAATCAGAAACGATTTTAAGGGATATATTCATATCGATATTCATAACCTTGTTATGAGGACAAAAGAAGACGGGACAAGGGAGCATACAAATCTTGATGAATGGAGAAAATGGTGTTCGAGCGCCGATACGGTTCAGATGAATGAATTTGAAGTCAAAACAATGTCCCGAACCCTGAAAAACGAATATGAAGTGGTTGAAGAAATACTGATAAATCAAAAGAGCAATGTTAACGGTGTTATTATTACCAAAGGGAATGTGGGAGTTTCTGGATATGTCAAAAAAGAAAAAAAATTCGGCGGACAGATATTTTTTGATCTTGATAAACAGGATATAAGTGCAATTGAAAATCCGAAATTTAAAGATACAACAGGTTGCGGAGATGTTTTTGCAGCTTCTTTTACGCTTGATTACTGCAAGAACAGGGATTTTATCAAAAGTCTTCACTATGCCAACAGAATATCCTCATTTAACACATCGCTCGAGGGAATTGAAGAATTAAATCAATTAAAATAACATTTGTTGTGAATATAAATATAAATTTTGGCTAAGGTTTTATTAACAGGTGCAAACGGACTGCTGGGTCAGGCAGTGATTTCAATTTTTTCAAGGGAATCCGATTTTGACGTAATTGCTACTTCGGTAGAACCCGAACTTTATGTGGAAGCAGGAAATTACAGATATGAGCAACTCGATGTAACTGTAAAAGAAAATGTAAAAAAAGCAGTAAAGAAGCATAATCCGGATGTAATCGTAAACTGTGCTGCTTTTACTGATGTAGATAAATGCGAAACCGAACGAGAACTGTGCTGGAAACTGAACGTAGATGCAGTAAAAAATCTGATTATATCCTCAAGGATTTCTGATTCAAAAGTGATTCATATTTCAACGGATTACATATTCGACGGGAAAAACGGTCCTTATACCGAAGATTCGACGCCGAACCCGGTTTCTTTTTACGGCAGGTCGAAACTTGCAAGTGAGAATGCACTTACTACAAGCGGAATTGATTATGTTATTTTAAGAACGATAGTTCTCTACGGAATCGGAAATAAAGTTAAATCAAATTTTGCTCTCTGGCTGATTAATAATTTATCGATGAATAAGCCCGTAAATATTGTTACTGACCAGATTGGAAATACGACTGTTTCAGACGACCTTGCTTATGGTATTCTTAAGTGCGCGGAACAGGATGCGTACGGAATATATAATATCGCGGGAAAAGATATTATTTCACGGCTGGATTTCACTTATAATTTATGTGATATATTCGGATTTGACAAATCTCTCGTTACTTCCATACTTACTTCGGATTTGAACCAACCTGCTCCGAGACCTTTGAAATCAGGTCTTATAACACTGAAAGCGGAAACAGAACTTGGGTTCAAACCTATGGATTCCAAAGAAGGCCTGCAGTTACTAAAATATCAGATGAGAATGTAAGTGCTCCCCTAATTTAATTTCTCCTAAAAACCGGAGTCTCATGTTCACGGAAACAATGAATTATAGCAACGTTATCCTTCCGCCGGTTTTTTCATCTGGTTAGTGAGGTTCGCCCTGCTCTGAGAGTTTTGGGGAACAACCTGTATTCTATAAATATGCCACTCCTTCGGAGTTCTTCGGAATTTTTGATGTCGCTTTGTTCTATTTTCGTTAAGGTAGAATGTAGAGAACGATTTATTTCCGCCGTTTTCACTTAAGAGTATTTTATAATCCCGCAATGCGTTATAATAATTAAGCACTTCTGAAAAATTTTTTAATATAAAAATATATTAGTAGATTTTTTATTTTTTTATATATAAATTAAAAGCAGTAACCGGATTTAATCCGGATATTTTTTAGAATTTCAAATAATTCACCTGAGGGCTTTTATGATATGTTGGCAAAACATATTTAATCTTATCGGAAATTCCGATTTTCAAAATCTCGGTTTGTCCCGCTCTGAATTTTCTTCATTCAAAAATTTAACAATTAAAACAAAGGACTGGAAAATGAAAAAAATTTTATTTCTCGTAGTCGTTGGCTTTTTATTTTTTACTTCGGATGTTTTCCCCCAGACTGTTACCGTTAATAAATTCAAACTTCCGCGTTTTACTCTCGAGGTGGCAGGAGGATATAGTCTGCCTTTATTCGACTTATCAGGCAGCAGTCATATTTCTTTCTACAGTTTTCAAAATTATGCTCAAAGCGACGGATTTGCAACTGCGATAAAAGGTAATTTATGTCTTGGAAAAGTATCTAAAAGGTCAACAATGGATTTGTATTTAATTCTCGGCTATAATCATTATTCCAAATCGGAGAATAATGCTTATAATGTCGGACAGTTTCCCCGGGAGTGGCCGCAGAATCCGCGATTCTACCCTCCGGCTAAAATCATGGGACAAAGTTACCTCAGAATGAATATACCTTATGTTGTGTTTGGCGCTGAATACAAATTATTTCTCGACGATTATTTCAGAACGAATTTTGCCTGGGGGATAGGTATAAGTGCATCTGATATTACGGGAAGAATATACAACACACCTTTTAACGGCAGTGAAACATTTAATACATTTCACGGAAGTTTCAGACTTGGTGTAGGTACACATCTCCAGCTTTCTCACAGATTTAGTCCTCTGGTAGGATTCGTTATCGGTTCAAAACTCGATATAAATAATTTACTGTTGAAAAATACTTCGGCAACAGATAATAATGCCTGGATGTACCTTAATGATGAAGGAAAACCTGCAATCAATCCGCTGATATCATCTGACAGAACAATCGGTTCCGTGAGTTTCTATGGCGGTGTCTCTTTTTATTTCGGAGTAAAAAAATAAGTTTATATTCCCTCAAAATATTTTGGGTCACGGTTTTATTATTTTTTTCCGTGACCTTCCCGCCTTTTTTTCAAATAACGGTTACATCTTAAATAATAACTTGAAAGATCTTTTATCTTCCTCAATCCTTATAAACTTTATGAACTTGATAAACTTTTAACTTATAAGTATTTTTCTATAAATAAAAATTTTTCATAAATGCTTGATATTAAATTAATAAGAGACAATCCGGATTTTATAATTGAAAAATTAAAACTCCGAAACGAAGATACTGCGCAAATTTTCAAAATTCAGGAGATTGACAAAAACCGGCTCGAAATTATAAAAAAGTCGGAGAATCTGAAAGAGTACAGAAATAAAATGTCCGATGAAATCGGGAAAATGAAAAGCAGGAAAGAAGATGCTTCCGAAAAAATCTCGGAAATGAAAAATGTTTCGGACGAAATTAAATCCCTTGATGAGGAGTTAAAAAAAATTGATTCTGAAATTCAGAATTTATTATATTACATACCTGCTCTACCGGGCGAAAATATACCGTTTGGTAAATCGCCGGAAGATAACGTTGAAGTTAAAAAATCAGGAGAACCGCAAAAATTCGGTTTTAAAGTCAGAGACCATCTTGAACTCGGTAAAATTAACGATATTATAGATTTTGAACGAGGAGCGAAAATCAGCGGAAGCGGTTTTCCTCTTTACAAAGGAAAGGGGGCAACTCTCGAGCGCGCATTGATAAATTTTATGCTTGATACACATATTTCACGCGGCTACAAAGAAGTTATGACTCCCGTCCTGGTTAACAGAAAATCTATGGAAGCCGCTGAGAAAGTGCCGAAATTTGAAGATGATATGTACAGAATTGAACCCGATGATTTATTTGCTATACCGACTGCGGAAGTACCTATAATCAATATTCACCGCGAAGAAATTTTCAAACAGGATGAACTTCCCATCAAATACTGCGGTTTTACAAATTGTTTCAGAAGAGAGGCGGGAAGTTACGGAAAAGATACCAAGGGATTTTTAAGAGTTCATCAGTTTAATAAAGTCGAATTAATTAATTTTTGCCTGCCCGAAAATTCTTATGAAGAAACCGAGAAAATGCTGAATGATGCCTGCTTTATTCTTGAAAAACTGAAAGTATATTACAGAATAATTGAACTTTGCACAGGTGACCTTGGATTTTCTGCCAGTAAGTGTTATGATATAGAGGTGTGGTCTTACGCCGAAAATAAATGGCTCGAAGCATCAAGCGTCAGTAACTGTACGGATTTTCAGTCAAGAAGAGCGTTAATCCGCTATAAGAAAATTCTCGAAAACGGAAAAACAAAATCTGAACTTGTTCATATTTTAAACGGCTCAGGACTTGCCACTTCAAGATTGATGGTTGCTTTGCTTGAAGCAAATCAGACGGAAGAAGGACATGTAATTGTTCCGGAAGTATTAAGAAAATATACCGGTTTCGATATTATCTGATATTTACATTGAAATTACAATAACCGGCACAAACTTGAAAAAAGTGATGAAATTAAATGATTTCAGGAGTTTTACTAATTAACCAACAATTAATAACTATTCAAATTTCTTCTTTGCCAGAACCACAGCCCCCACAATTGCTGCAAGCAGCAGCAGTCCGATTGCTTCAATCGGAAAAGCATATTTCAGAAACAATTCTTTTCCGAGATTTTCTGCTGTACTGATATTTCCAGCTTCGGGATTTAATTGTTCATATTTACCTGCAAAACTAATATAAACTGTAAAACCAAGTAATGCCATCAAAAGAACCGAAAACAGAACTGCTGTCAGTTTTTTGTATGTCAATATTTCCGTCAGTTTACTTTCATCCTGCAATTTCAACAGCATAATAACAAAAATAAATAACACCATTATTGCACCCGCATAAATTAAAATCTGAATAATTGCAATAAACTGTGCCCGAAGTAAAAAATAAATTATGGAAACTGTAAAAAAATTAAATATCAGCCATAATGCACTTGCTATAGGATTCTTTCTTGTAATCATAAGTACCGCTGAAACCACAGCGAACGAACCTGCTATAATGAAAAATATTAACTCAATTTTTTCCATAATTTTATAGTTTTACACGCTTTGTTATCAAATATAACTCTTTAAATTTAAAAATGAAGTTGAAAATATTAACCATTTTGTGTGTAAAATTTATTGTGTATTTGCTTAAAAGTAAAAAAAATCTGCGATGTGATTTTAATCGGGGTTATTTTTTTAAAAACACAGTAGAAAAACTTCAACTCACTCTGCGGGTGAGAGGTCGTGTGAAAAC
>CAYWMV010000077.1:0-9379 GCA_964459055.1 uncultured Ignavibacteriaceae bacterium
ACTATTTTGAAGAAGTTAGGTGTAGTGTATAAAATCTAGGGAAAAGTTAAGTAATAAGAAATAATTTCAATTTATAAAACAGGCTGTCTTACATCCTTGCGGAAATAAATACAGAATTTAAATTATGAAAAAGAAACTTGGTTTTGATTTAATAAGGTGCATTGAACTTGTTTCAATCGTATCGGAAAATCCCGGCAAATTCGGCGAATCCGGCCTTTCGGAAATTTTCGGGGTAAGCGTTCAAAGCATCAGACGGTATGCGAAGTACATAAGGGAAATGGGAATTGATATACATTCCGTAAAGAACAAATATGTGATTCACAAAAAAATTACCGCTGATATATTAAATGAACTTATAACCACATATCTTGCTTTGAATTCATCGGATAAAATCAGGAATATATCCCTGATACAGAAAAAATTCAGCATCGGTAAGAAAAATATTGACCGCACACTGTCTGTATTTGTTAATCTCGTCAAATCAATTAACAAAAGAAGCATAATCGAAATCGAATACGAAAAGGATATTCACGGTCAGAATGTTAAAAAGGAAATTACGCCCGTGAGTCTGATGAGAACAGGAAGAACATTCGTTTTGGCGGCGATGGAAAATGACGACAAAGAAAACATTAAAAATTTTCTGATTGAAAGAATAAACGGCATTAAAAGAACGGGAAGAACATCAGTTCACAAAGACACTTTCGATATAGCGAAATTTGGTGAATACTCGTGGGGAATTTACAGGGGTACAAAACCCGTTAAAGTTAAATTACTTTTCGAAAGGGAAACAGGAATATCCATAATGGATAAATTTTATATTGAGTCGCAGAAGTTTTTTGAAACCGAAAAGGGAATAATTCTTGAAATGAATGTTTATATAACCCTTGAACTGACATCGTGGATTCTCGGATGGGGGAATAAGGTAAAGGTTATTGAACCGCTTTCCCTGAAAGAAAAAATTTTTGATACGGCGAAAGAGATTTTAAATATGTAGATTTTTTTGTATTACCATCATCCGACGAACTTGTTCATCGGATGAGGATTAATATTTTACTTCATAAGAACTAACTTTTTAACATCGGAGAATTTATCGGTTGTAATTCTGTAAAAATAAATACCGCTCGGCAGGTTAGAGGCATTAAATTCAACCGTATATTGTCCCGCCTGTTTAACTTCGTTAAGCAGAACGGAAACTTCCCGCCCCAGCATATCATAAACAGTGAGCCTGATAAAGCCCGTTTCAGGAATGCTGAATTTTATATTTGTTGAAGGATTAAACGGATTAGGATAATTCTGGTGAAGCATATAATCAGCAGGAATTATTCCTTCTTCTTTTTTTACCGATACAGACTGCGAGTAAGAAATATTGAGAGACCAGTTGAGCAGTGTTCCCTGATTACCGGCAGTTTTATCGAAAATTCTCAAAACCCAGTATCCCTGCAGTTCCTGCCCGTGTAAATTCCACAAATATGATTCAGGTCTGAAAGTCCCGGTAAACGGGGGAGTTCCCTGCTTGATACCGAGTGAAGCACTGTCATCGAATGTTGTATTGATATAATTTTGTCCGCCGACACCATTATACTGACTTAACACTGCAGAACCGGATAATTTGTTCAGAAAGAAAACAATTTCACCGTCGTCAGGGTGCATAATTGTAAGATTCAGGGAAACATCCTCAACTGTTCCGGACTGTGATATATAAATTGTATCTTTTGTCTGAACTAAATCGGGAATCGGTTTTGGAACGGTTGTTGAAGAATAACTGCTGCCTGCCCAGATGTTATATACAAACGGATTCGGAGGGGGAGTTGTACCCGGCGGATTTATCCCGCTTCCGCCGTTTGGGAGAGTACCAACGATTGTACCCGCCGAGTCCTGTGCTGCAAAATAATATGATACTTTTGTGCCCTGCGGCTGACCGGGAATCTGAAATTTGAATGTTTCCCCGGTTACTTCAAAAGCATTTACATTAAAATACTGACCATTGTTAATTTTGTAATATAGTCTGGGTGCGTTTGAACCCGAACCGAGAGGAACCGGAAAATGTATTGAAGCGATTACGGTTTTTGGTGTTACATCCATTCCGGACGGCAAGGGAGTGTGATTAATACTGTATTTGTAATCAAGCGCCCAACTCAGGAATGTTGCAATTGCCGCTTTTGTTATATTTGTGAAATATGTTAAATTAAATTTATCAAAAGTATCCTGCCGGGAATGATAGTAAGGATTGAAATCCGAACCAATTTCAATCAGAGTTATTGCTTTATATCCCCTTTGCCAGAAATAATAGTGGTCGCTGCTGGCTGAGTTATAAGATTTTGAACAGGTTAAATTTATGTTATATAACTGAACCGTTCTTATAAATTCATCTGCAATTGTATTTGAGGCATTATTCAGATAGACGCTCATTTTTCCGTCATTATTCCCGTCCCAGCTAATCATATCCATATTCAGAACACCGAGAATCGAATCGCCTCTTGCAAAAGCGGAATCCGCATAACCCTTACTGCCGTACAGCCCTATTTCTTCTTCGTCAAAAGCAATAAACTCTATTGTATATTCTGAATTTAGATTAGCAAGCAATCTTGCCGCTTCCAGCACTGCCGCCACGCCCGATGCATTATCATCAGCCCCGGGAACAGTATCCGTTGAATTCGTTGACCAGTCATCGTAATGAGCGGTTATCAGGTATTTCTGATTTGGATATTTCGTCCCGGTTTTCTTTGCTATTACATTTATGTTTGTTGCATTGTGATGCTGATAATATGCAGTTAAACCAAAAGACTGGAATTTCTCCAGAATGTACTGTCCGGCTTTTATGTTGTGAGGTGAATTGTATTTCCTTGAAATAATATGATAAGGCGAACCGCCGATAGTAGTTAAGGTATCGCCGCTCAATTCACGGTTGAATTTTGAAATTGAGGAAGTTGAAACGAGACTCAGGATTGAATCAATCTTCGGATTGTAAATAATCTGAGAACTTAATATCTGCGGGATACAAATCATCCCCAGAAGTAAAAACAGTAATTTTTTCATAAATTAATTTATTGATAAAAGGAGTGATAATATGATTTACATAAATTGAAAACTTTCGATTGTTTTCAGAAATAATTCTTTGTAATTTTCGTAGTCTTTAGAGGGAACCTGGCACTGAATAATATAAAATCTGTTTCCCCTGATTAAATAGTAATGGTCAACGGTAATCTGAGTAGTAAAGTTCTTAATTTTTTCATCCCATTTGTATTTTATAAATTTCACACTGATATTGTCAAGCGACAGTTTACTGTCCTCAACCACCTGTGCTTTTGGCTTTTTTGAGCGTATCGCCTCGACCAGATTTTCGGGCGGTATATCAAATATTGACAATCCTTTATAATCATCGCTCTCGGTTACTTCAACTGAAATCAATGCATTATTCTTATCGAATGCCTGATACGGTATCGAAGTTGCGAACACCGTCCATCCGTCAGGAAATGCTATTCTGAATCCGTATGCATCATTCTTTACATATTTGCCCGGTTTGTTTCCGGTAATACTGAATGTATATGCATATCCTTTTCCTGTTTCCTCGAACATCTGGTAAATACCGCTTCTTGCGGACAGCTGAACAATATATAACGTACTTCCCACGATAAAATAATACTGACCTAAAAATAAATCCTGCTCTTCAAACTGTGCCGTAAACTGCGCAAACAACACCTGCTCATTTTCAATGTATTCATAATCCGTTTGCAGTATGTTAACATTTGAATATTCATTCTGCAGCAGCAGCATAAAATAATTCATACCAAGATTATCGGGTTTCTTTCCGGCGTAATATTCATCCTGTCTGACTATTACGGAAATAGTGAAACCCTCGTCATTCTTTGCCGAAATGATTTTCGGGTCTTCTTTCGAAGGAGTTTCCTTCAACTCCCAGCTCTTCGGCAAATTTATTCTGTAAGTGTATTTTGAATTAATATACACCTGAGAAAATGCAATTCCCGATATTGCAAGAAATATAAGAATGAGATTAAACCTTAGTTTCATTTTTTTAGTTTAATTTCTGTAATTTCATAAAAAAATATTAAAAAAATAAGAGAAAAAGGAGACAGGTTTTGTTTTGTAAATAAGTCTTTAATGAAACCAAATCAAGTAAAAATCAGGGATATTCCCGGTATTCAGGATTTCTGTCCTTTTTATGTAAAAAATTAAATTTGCGGATAAAATAACAGGAATTTATATTGAATAAAAAAATATATATATTAGTTCAAAAACAATAACAGCATGAAAAGAATTTTTATTACATTATTTATTATTATGACGGGATGGACAGTAAGTTCTTACGCCCAGAACTGGAATGCCGTTTTCATAAATACAGGAGGAACCACTATTTATGACCTTGCATCAAACAGCACTCCGCAGTGGATTGCACAGGACCCTTCCAATCCCGGCAGAATACACGCAGTATTACTTTCTTCTCCCTTCGGAGACCCTTCCACTTATCCCAACAGGAAATCGAAATACTACTATTCGGAAGACGGAGGGGCGAACTGGGGATTCATAGCAAATGTAAATGACAGAAAATCGGGTTTCCCGTCGCTCTCGATTGCAAGCGACGGAAGTGCATCAATTTGTAATTACGGCTCGACATCAACAAATCCTATGACAAGGAGTCTTGTTTACGTAGATACATATCCCGGACTCGGTTCATTTATTCTGTATGAACCCCCCTATGCAGCAACCTATTATTTCTTCGGAAAGTTTTGTCTGACTTCAAATATTACTCTTGGCACAAAATTTATTGTAATGGGTCAGAGTATGACGAGCGACTCGACAATGCGAATAAACGGTCCGTCTCCCTGGTCTTCCTGGACTGCATTTGCAAATACGAGTCCGGAGGCATATAGCAGTGCAAGAGGAGCAGACGGCAGGATTGGTATCTCATACATACAGAATTCGTTTTTTCCGAATGATTACAGGGGAGTATATTTTACTGAAACTACCGATAACGGAGTTACATTCTCTTCCCCGGTAAAAATATTTTCCGCGGATTACACAAATCCTGCTACTGACAGTCTTGCAGCATTCAGGGGATTGTCTCTTGTATATAAAAATAATGTACCCTGCATAAGTTTTGAAACAGTTAAACAGGATCCGATATCAGGGAATTATGATATGCAGGCACCTGCTAAAATCAGATTCTGGAGTTCAGAACTGCCCGGTTCGGACCCTGAAAGAAGTATAGTAATTGCAAGCAAAGAAAACGTTCCTGTACCTGCGGCTGATTCAATTATGACAGGAGTTAACGACCAGTTCGGTTCTTTAAGCAGACCTGCAGTAGGCGTTTCATCCGATAACAACACGTTATTCGTTGTATTTCAGGCATTTACAAACAAATGGGGAGGTACAACAGAGACTAATTATAAATCCTTATACATTACGAAGGCAACGGGCAATTATAATTTCTCAAGTCCGTTTAAATTTACTCCGGATTCGCCGTTAAGAGACTGGTCATATCCAAGTATATCGCCTTATAACAATAAAACAACCTCAACATTAATTGCAAATGTATGTGCTTTGCGGGATTCAATTCCGGGTACTTACGTTAATGCAACAGATAACGGACAGTCCAATGCGGAACTATATTATATAAAACTATCAACTGAACATACCATTGGAATAAGGAACGAGATTGAAAACGATTTAACATTCTCGCTATCTCAGAATTACCCGAACCCCTTTAATTCAATGACAAAAATTCAGTTACAAGTGAAAAGTTACAGGTTTGTTAAGTTAATTGTTTATGATTTGCACGGAAGAGAAGTTGCAGCACTTGTAAATGAAAAACTACAGCCGGGAACATATGAGGTTACTTTTGATGCGGGTAATTTACCGAGCGGAGTATATTTTTATCTGTTAAAGACAGAAAATTTCACGGATACAAAGAAATTGATTTTAATTAAATGATAATATTCTAAATGAAATATGCAGGATTAATGATAAGAGGAATTGCTTTATTTTTGGATTTGGTTGTGTTTTGTATATTTTTCTTCCCGGTAACATACTTGGTAAAAGGAACCTGGCTGATGACTCCGGAAGACCACCTGTGGATAATATTTGATCCGCTTTGCGCCGTTTTTCTTTTAATTATGATTATTTATTATGTCCTGCTCGAATGGCTCGCGGGAGCAACCGCAGGTAAATTTATTCTTGGAATAAGAGTTGTAAATGAAACAGGCGGGAAAATTAATTTCAGGCAAAGTATAATCAGAAATGCAGGTAGATTTATTGACGGACTTCCGTTTCTGAATCTCGCGGGTATTATAAGTATTACAACTTCCCCGAAGAAACAGCGTATAGGAGACAGACTTGCGAAAACAATTTGTAAAAAACTCTGAAACACTTTTAATAAATCTTTTATATATAAATGAAGTTACTGCCGATTTTACAAAATGGAATTGTAGAAGGATACGACGGTGAATACAAAAACAAAATTTTTTTGAATGTTCTTGAGTCCACAAAAAAGTTTTATGAAAAATCGGGATTTCAACTTCCGTGGGTTTGCTACATTGCGGATACAGGCAATAAAGCAGTCGGAACCTGTGCATTCAAATCGGTTCCGAAAAATAACAGGGTGGAAATTGCATATTTTACTTTTCCCGAATATGAAGGGCAGGGGATAGCCACGCAAATGACCGAGATGCTGATTGATATAGCAAAAAATTGGAATACCGGTGTTATAGTGTTTGCACAGACTTTGCCGGGGAAAAATGCTTCAACAAGAATTCTCGAAAAACTGAAATTTGAAAAGATTAAAGAATTCGAACATCCTGAGGACGGGTTAATCTGGGAGTGGGAATTAAAATAAGAATATTAATTTAAATCAGTAATATGAAAGTGAAAATTTATCAGGTTGATGCTTTTACCGACAAAGTATTTTCCGGGAATCCTGCGGCGGTTTGTCCGCTGGATAACTGGTTTAGCGATGAGTTAATGCAGAACATTGCGATGGAAAATAATCTTTCGGAAACGGCATTTTTTGTTGCAGTCGGAGATGAATATCATATAAGATGGTTCACCCCTGCTGTGGAAGTAGATTTGTGCGGTCATGCAACTCTGGCATCGGGATATGTGATATTTAATCTTCTGAAATATGAAGGCGCAGTTATTAATTTCTACTCTCATAAAAGCGGTAATTTAAGAGTAAAAAAGGATAATGATTTGCTGACTCTGGATTTTCCCGCAGATGAAGTAAAAAAATCAGATACTCTGACCGATTTCTACAATTGCTTTAACATCAAACCGAAAGAGGTTTACAAAGGAAAAACAGACTATATGCTCATATTTGAAAATGAAGAACAGATAAGAGATTTAGTACCGTATTTCAGTGAGATTATGAAGACGAAAGCAAGAGGAATAATCGTAACTGCAAAAGGTGATAATACAGATTTTGTTTCGAGATTTTTCGGACCGCAGTCGGGTGTTGATGAAGACCCCGTAACGGGTTCTGCACATACAACACTGACACCTTACTGGGCAGGTATTCTCGGAAAAAATGAACTGACTGCTGTTCAGTTATCCAAACGAAGAGGCTTTCTGAAGTGCAGATTGTCGGGCAGCAGGGTTAAAATCAGCGGGCACGCAAGATTGTATATGACAGGGGAAATATGTTTGGATTGAAAATTACAGATGTTTAAATATTTAGTATAGCATTCGGATTTCTGATTACAGAAGTTAATTAAACGGAAAATTTTATGAAAAAGACAGCATTAATAACAGGAGCATCAGGCGGAATAGGATATGAACTTGCAAAAATTTTTGCGAAAAATAATACGAACCTCATTCTCGTTGCAAGAAACAAAAATAAACTTGATGAACTGAAAAACGAACTCGAAAATCAGTTCGGAATATCGGTTTATACAATCGGAAAAGATTTATCAATCCGTGAATCCGTCAGTGAGTTATATGAGGAAACAAAAAAGCAGAACATCCCGGTTGAATACCTGATTAACAATGCGGGTTTCGGGGATTTTGGAATGTTTACCGATACAGATTGGGATAAAGAGGAGAGAATGATTAATCTTAATATGAAGACGCTGACTTTACTCACAAAACTCTATATCAGAGAAATGACGGAAAGAGGCAGTGGAAAAGTTATGAATGTTGCATCTACGGCGGCATTCCAGCCGGGACCGTTGATGGCGGTTTATTGCTCAACAAAATCCTATGTACTGAATTTTTCCCAGGCGATTAATAATGAAGTTAAATCACGCGGTGTAACCGTTACGGCACTCTGTCCGGGACCAACAGAAAGCGGATTTCAGGATGCGTCCGGAATGAAAGAAAGCAAAATAGTTACAAAAATAAAAATGCCTTCTTCAAAAACAGTTGCCGAATACGGATATAAAGCAATGATGAAAGGCAAACCGGTAGCAATACACGGATATATGAACAAAATTCTTGCTTTATCAGTAAGATTTATGCCGCGTAATGTCGTTGTAAAAATAACAAGAATTTTGCTGGATAAGTGAATTCAGATTGTCCTGATTTTGCTATATCATTATCTCAGCAATACCATTCTTTTTGTATCCGTGAAATCGCCTGCTGTTAGTCTGTAAAAATAAATCCCGCTTGAAAGATTACTTGCATCAAAATCGACTTCATAAATTCCGGGTTGAAGTTCGTTGTTTAAAAGAGATGTTATTTCCCGTCCAAGTATGTCGAAGATTTTTAATGTAATTGCCCTCGCCCCTGAACCCCTCCAAAGGGGGACAGCAAACATTATTTTTGTAGATGAATTAAACGGATTCGGATAATTCTGATGCAACAGAAACTTGTCGGGAATTTCAGTATTTATATTTTTAATTCCTACTGATTCGTTTATTGCAATGGATAAATTTGGTCTGGTACTTCTTGTCACCCCCGAGACAAAATCACAGCCGCTGCCGTAGGGGTCATCATAGTATGCTATGAAAGTTTTTCCTGCTATTGCCGTTCCGAATACTGTTGCTGCTGCACCCGAGGCGGTCGGATTATCAAAGCAGATTTGAATTTGGATATTGGATGTACCATTCCACCAGATTGGATTCTGTAAATGAAAATAATACCATCCTAAAGACTGAATACTCATCTGCCCTGAATGAATAACTGACCAGTTGTCAAAAGTAAAATTTGTCAGATTGGTTAAGTTTGAAAATTTAAACCTGAACTCAAAATTCTGATAATTATTTAAAGGATGGAAAGTTCTTACGTTGAAACCGATTTTAGTAATGTATCCGCTGAATCCTCCCGCTGATATTATTTCTTCCGCAGTGTAAATAATTTCCGTCTTTGCATCTGTACTGCCGAAAAACGGATAATAACAGGATATTTCTCCGTTACCTATATTTACAATAAT
>CAYWMV010000078.1:0-9285 GCA_964459055.1 uncultured Ignavibacteriaceae bacterium
GGATAAACCGGAATTAAAAATCCTTACAATTTCTTCGGTTGAACAAAATGATTTAAATAAACCGGAAGAAGAAAATAAAAATAAAGCGGATTTTATCATTGTTATTGATTCGGATATGACGAAGACTTACGAATCTAAGTAACGTCTTCAGTTTCCTCATCAATTTCCGGCGAATCACCCAGTAATTTGACACTGTCGGACTGCGGAAGTTCCTGCACATCCCTTAATTTACGTTCAATAGCACGGGAACGCGTTCCTGCTTTTTCAATATCGCTGCTTGCCTGTTCGAGTTTTTTCTTCGTTTTGTCCAGTACATCACCGAAATTTCTGAATTCGGTTTTCACTGCGCCGAGAAGTTCCCAGACTTCACCTGAACGTTTTTCTATTGCCAGTGTTCTGAATCCCATCTGAAGACTGTTCATTAAAGCCGCAAGAGTAGAAGGTCCTGTGATAACGACTTTGTATTCTCTCTGAACAGTTTCAAAAAGCCCCGGTTCCCTCATCGCTTCCGCATAAAGTCCTTCGAACGGAAGAAACATTATCCCAAAATCGGTTGTAAACGGAGGTTCAATATATTTATCGTGAATATCCTTTGCCGATGATTTTAGTCTTCCGTACAGAGATTTTTTCTTTTCTTCTATTACTTTAATATCCGCTTTCTCGTATGCATCTGCAAGAGACTGATAATCTTCTGTCGGAAATTTTGAATCGACCGGCATCCAAATAAAATCATCTATTCCGCGTTTACCGGGGAACTTGATTGCAAATTCGACAAAATTATTCCCTTCGGGTCTGGTCTTTACATTTTTTGAATACTGGTCAGGAGTTAAAATCTGTTCAAGAAGTGTCCCAAGTTGATATTCGCCAAGCACACCCCTTGTTTTAACATTCGATAAAACCTTCTCAAGTTTACCCACGCCTGTTGCAAGATTCTGCATTTCGCCGAGTCCTTTATGAACCTGCTCAAGTCTTTCACTTACCTGTTTGAATGAATCACCAAGCCGCTTTTCAAGTGTATCGTGAAGTTTCTCGTCAACAGTCTGCCTCATCTTTTCAAGTTTCTCACTGCTGTCTTTCTGTATTTCTTTTAAATTATTCTCTATCGTGTTTCGCATATTCTCGAGATTTTTTATATTCATTTCGGTTAAATCTTTCAACTGAACTGAAAATCTGTCGAGAGAATCTTTCTGCAGACCCGTCACGTCCCCTATTTTATTTGAAATTATATCATTGAAATTTTTGAATGAGTTAAATAATTCTTCCCTGTTATCCTTTGCGGATTTGCTCATTTCTCCGCGAATTCCCGATATTTCCTCCCTCATTGAATGCTCAACTTTCTGAATGTCTTTTTCAGTATTCTCGAGCAGTATTTTCAGTTCGCCGGAATCATTTTTCCTGCTACCTATAATCAGCAAAATAAAAATTATCACCTGTATTACAATAACTGCAATTAATATAATGTCCGTCATAAATATTTTGAATAATTTTTTTATAAAATAAGAATAATATCGGGAAAGTAATATTCATTTAAAAATGATATTATTAAACTTTATAAACTTTACGACCTTTGCAAACTTTATCAACATAATAAACTTTTTGAATTTTATAAACTCTATAAATTGCTTTCCATTTAAATTGTGCTTCAATTTTCATATTTTTGATAAACTATAAAATAAATGCTGATAATGAAAAAATCAATAACTACTATATTTCTCATTTCATTTTTTGTACTCTCACTTTTCTGCAGTGACAACAATGAGAATCTGAATGCTTCGGGTAAGGATTCGGTTGAAAATACAAACGAAAACAAAGATATAATATCCGGGAAGAAAAACATTCCACTCGGATTGAAAAAATTAATGCTGGCATATCCTGATTACATTGACTCGGTAGATGAAAATTACCTTTACTGGAAAGACGGAGAAAAAATGATTTATGATGACGGGAAAGAAAAAACTTTCGAAGAAAGACTTGATAACCCCGACCTCGAAGATATGATGTGGCAGGAATATACTGCAGGAAAGGAATATGAAATTCCGAAAAAAGATTTTGACCCGGGCAGAATCCGTTACGAACCGTTTTTTTTCAAAATTTACGGCAGTTCTGCTTCTGAAGTAAAAAGTAATATGGTTACTATACCCTGGATGCCTAAATCCACAAATTCGAAAGTAAGCATTATGGAATTAAACGATGTCAGCGTGCAATTGAAAGCCGTTTCCGATGAACTTGATAAACTTCCCGAAAATCTGAAAAAATATGTAACGAAAACAGCAGGTACATTCTACTGGAGAAATATAGCAGGGACAAACAGATTAAGTACTCACAGCTTCGGGATTGCCATTGATATAAATACTGATTACTCTGATTACTGGCTCTGGGATAAAAGCACGAAATATAAAAACCGCATCCCGATGGAAATAGTTGAAATATTTGAAAGATACGGTTTCATTTGGGGCGGAAAATGGTATCATTACGATACTATGCATTTTGAATACAGGCCGGAATTGCTTGTTTACCCCGATTGATTATTCTTCTGCGGGAAATGAAATAATAAATGAAGAACCTTTCCCCAGTTCACTCACTACTTCAATTTTACCGCCGTTTTTGTCAAGATGTTCTTTACACAGAATTAAACCTAATCCGGTACCGGTTTCACCGCCTGTACCTTTGGATGTATAATTCTGGTCAATCCGCATTAATTTCTTAATATTTTCTTCCGATATTCCAATTCCCGTGTCCGTTACTTTTATCTTATCGTATCCGCCTTCATTTAAATGGTCGAAATAAATAAAACCGCCGAATTTGGAAAATTTTACCGCATTTGACAATAAATTCCTGAATATAAGTTCAGTCATATATAAATCTGCTTTTAACGAAACATTTTCACCAACTCTGTTCAATATAGTGAGATTTTTCTGATTTGCATTGTGATGGTAAAGATTAATAATCTTATCTATAAGAGTCTTGATATTCAAATCCACTTTTACATAATTAATTTTTCCGCGCTGTATCCTTGACCATTCAAGCAGATTTTCAAGCAGATTAAATATCTGCTTTGAACTTTGATGAATCTGATTGGATATTTCCTTCACATCTTCTTTTGACAGTGAATCCGAATTTGTGGAGAGAATTTCAGCAAGTCCCAGCAATCCTGTGAAAGGACTTCTTAA
Organism: uncultured Ignavibacteriaceae bacterium; assembly: GCA_964459055.1. Taxonomy (GTDB): domain Bacteria; phylum Bacteroidota; class Ignavibacteria; order Tepidaquicellales; family Tepidaquicellaceae; genus Tepidaquicella. Next base: position 3,171 of record CAYWMV010000078.1, read on the forward strand.
ATCGTGGGCTACCATTGAAAGGAACTTATCTTTCCTAAGATTAATATGCTCAAGTTCTTTGGTTTTTTTCTCTAATTTCAGTTTATATTCTATTATATCCGTGATATCAGTAATTATACTGATTAGTTTTCCCGGGCTGCCGTTGTTGTTTCTGACATACTTAGCAGCAAGCCTGCAGTGAGAAAGTTTCTCTTTATTTTTCAGATATCTGAACTCAAGGTCAACAGAACTGTTTTCTGTTATGCATTTTTTAATTGCTGTTAATACACGTTTGAGGTCATCCTGATGTATGTATGATGCAAAGTCAGTAATATTAAACTCACTCCCGTGTGCATACACCCCCATAATCTCGAAAAACTTATCCGACCAGTAATACTTGTCTTTTACTGAATCCCACACCCAGACGCCGATGTTGCCTAAATGTAAAGCAGTCGTCAGATTCTCGGTATTATAATAAAATTTTTCCTTTTTGATATCAGATACGGGAACAGATTCCTTTTCGTCGGTTTTGATTTCACCGGTTTTAATTTTTGATTTTTCGATGCATATCCCCGTATATGAAAATCCCGTTATTTCATTTAATTCGTTAAAAACGGGATTATATATCTCGAAATCAGTTTCGAAATCGGAATTGCAATTGACTATTTTTTCCCTCGAAGATATGGATTTTCCGGATGATATCGTTTCTAATAGTTTTTTTACTTCAGATTTATTTATAACGTAATCAAAAAAATCAGTATTGGTTTTTATTGATTCCCCTGTTCTGACGTTCTTGATTCTGTCGAATGCAGTTTCATTTACATAATGCACCTTGAAATCCGAATCAACAGTGAAAAATGCGTATGCGAAACTGTTAATTATATTGTTTATTTCTTTTTTACCGGCATCAGATTCTGAAACGACCTTCTTATCGGAGATACTCCCGCTGACAATACCGATTAAATGTTCTTTTTTGAAAGGTTTGGAAATATACCCGTTAAATCCGTATTTAATGAGTTTCTCTCTGTCACCCGGCATTGCATAACCGGTTACTGCAATGAACGGAACGTTTTTATATGCAGCATTTTCTCTAATTTTTGCCGCAGTTTCGATTCCGTTAAGACCTGAACCAAGATTTATATCCATCAGTATCAAATCATATAAATTCTTTTCCGTCAAAAGTAAAGCGGTCTTTCCGTCTATTGCGTGATCAGTTGTGCATACATTCCTCAGAAATGTAGCCGTTATTACTTTGTTTGTTAAATTATCCTCAACAATCAGAACCTTCGGTAATGCAGATTTATCTTCCGCTTTTACGTTACCGTCTCCGGCATTTCTGACGCTTATACCGTATTCGGAAGGCAGTCTTATTATGAATGCAGATGAACTTGAGTCAATATCTCTTACTTCTATCGTGCCTTTCATTCTGTCCGTCATCTTCTTGGCAACGATTAATCCTATATCCATGCAATCGTACCCGCTTTCAAATCCGCTTCTGCTTTTTATGGTGTCGTTAAAAATGTTCCGAAGTTTCTCTTTGAATAGCTGTATATCTTTGTATTCAATTTTCAGTTCACAGTGTTTGTTTTCAATGTCGTCAATTTGCTCGACAAATATTTTTACACCGCCGTTATTTGCAGAGTAAACTATGCTGTCAAGTATGTTAGAAATTATTGTCTGCAGGAATTTATTGTCTGAAATGGCATAATATTTTTTGTCAGATACAAAATTCAATGTAATGTTCCTGTAACCTGTCTCTGAAATATAATTATTGACCGTATCTTTTAGAATACTGATTATTTCGGTTCTTTTTGAATTTGCCTGTAACTCGTTTGAATCGAGCAGTGAAAGATTGTTAATTGATTTTATTATGCATATTAATTTTAATCCTGCCCTGTTTATAAGTTGAATTTTGGATTTCAAATTATCATCCTTGAATTCTTCATTAATAATATCCGTTAATCCAAGAATGTTTGTTATCGGAGTTCGCAGTTCGTGACTCAAATTTCTCAGTAAAGCCGACTCCATCACGCGTGATTCCTCTTTGGAATCATTTCCTCCGGTTAATTTAAATTCATTTTTCTTTCTGTCGCTGATATTTAAAATAAGTCCTGTTATCCTGTCTTTTCCCTTTAAGTCAAAATCGTGTATTATATGCTCTTCTACCCAGAGAATTTTTCCGTTTCTGTCCTTGATTCTGTATTCGAGGTCAAGTATTTCTTTCATCCCCTGTTTCAGCCACTCATCATATTTTCTGTCGTAAACTTCCGCATCCTCCGGATATATAATCTCCCTGAGCAACTTGGGTTTGACTTTAAATATTTCACTGTCGTACCCGAAAATATTATTTTTCAGAATAGAAATACGGTTTTCTTTTATTGTGTAAAATATAATATTGTCTAAATTTTTTGTCAGGAAATTGATACCGTGAATTTTATCAGCGATTTCATATTCGAGTTCTTTTATAACTGTGTTATCGCGTATAATCCCCCGCATTCCTGTAAATTCATAGTTTTCCGAAAAATATAATTTTGCGTTTATGATAAAATTAATTTCTTTGTTTTTGAAAACTAATTCAACCGTATCGTAAAATTCACTGTGTTTTTCTTTGATTGCAATTTTTACATTTTCAGACAATTTCTCGAATTTATCTCCGGGAATTTCCAGTATTTCCGGTAATAAAGAAATATTCTTGTTAATAATGTTATTATACTGTTCTTCGGATATGTAATTCTTTGCATTGACGGAAACAAAAGATAAATTCAGATTATTATCCAGAGAGAAAAGAAGGTCTCCCGTTCTGAGTGATGACGCATCATAAAAGTCTTCGTAATTTTTCAAATCCAACCGGTTATCGGAAATATTCAAATCCTGTTTGTAGAATTCTGCGATTGCTTCCGTTTTACCGGATGAATCTATTAATGGATATGAGTTTATAATTATTCTGCACTTTTCACCGTTTTTCTTCTGCCTTATTACTTCCCTGTTTTCTAACTTCTGCCCTCTTTTAATTTCTTCGAGTTCCGAAATATAACTGTATCTGTCATCAGGAAGTATTACAGGATTGAAAAATCCTTTAATCTCCTGCTCTTTGTAACCGAAAAGCAGTTCGGAACTCCGGTTGCAGCCGATTATATTACCATTCTGATTTAATAATAAAATTGCTAACGGAGAATAACGGTAAATTCCGTTTAATATTTCCGGAATTATTTCACCTGAATTGTATTTATCAGTAGTTAAATTCTCCAAAACAAATTTTCCCCGGTTTATTTAAACATATTCTAATTTTATAATAAATTATAAATTTTTAATATAATAAAAAATATTAAAAAAATTTAATAATTATTAATCCCTTATAGTTTTGGTGCAGCCACTGCTTAAAAAATTTCATTAATCAGTTATATAATATAATAAATAAATCAATAAAAAAAAACAATAATATTAGTTCATTGTTAAAACATGACTTTGAATGTCTTTTTTTGTTAATTTCAATAACCATTCAGTTTCCCCGAGTCTCATTTTGAGACAATTTTTGAAATTTTAAGATTGATTTGTGATTTATTGCATATATCTGTAAGTTTTTCACCGATATGTTTGGCTCGATATTTGCAATTATAAAATAGTTTTGAAAAAATAATATCACTATCAGAAAACAAAATAGTATGGATTTACAAGAATTAATAACAAATTTTCAGAAATTAAAAATTTTTACGGAGGTTATCAGTTAGAGTATTTGCCGGCGGGATTCCGCCGGTAAAGAGAAAAACGTTAATAAAATAAATTAATCCCTTATTTTGTTCTCGAAACCGGCGACGCAAGTCGCCGGTTTTTTTATACACAATGAACCCGGAATTTTTCAAACGGCAAATTTTTATACTGAATAAATACCTTGTAAAGAAAAATGTAAAAATAAATTTTGTATATATGAAAAAGAAAACTGAATCAAAACTTTATTCTGGTATCGAAAAATTTTTACCTTTATTACTGGGTATCTTTCTTGTCCTGATTTCCATTACAAAAATCAACGGAGAAGATGACTTATACTGGCATATGGAAACGGGTAAATACATTATCGATAATAAAGTTGTACCGTCAGCCGATGTTTTTAGTTTTGCCACTTACGGAGAGGAGTGGATACCTTTCGAATGGTTATGGGATGTAATGGCATTTTTAATATACAGTTCAGCAGGATTTACCGGGCTGTATATTTTAACGGTAATAATTCTTCTTTTGATTTTTTATCTTTTGTTTTCGGTTTTAAAAAAGTTTGAACTTAACACTGCGCTTTCGGTTTTATTTCTGTTTATTCTCGCACTAGGTATAAAATACAGAATAGGGCTGAAGCCTCATATGTTTACGTATCTGTTTTTTGTACTTACGCTTTATTTAATTATCAATTATAAATATTTCGGTTCGAACAGAAAGTCGCTTTTTCTGATACCCGTAATATTCCTGTTCTGGGCAAATATTCATATGGGAGTTCTCTCCGGATTGCTTATTGTATTCATCTATATCCTTAGCGAAACATTTGCTTATTCCGGCAAATCCAAAAAAATAATCAAACCGGATAAAAAATCGTTATATTTTCTTTACTTTATATTACTGCTGGCAGTTATAGCAATGCTTGTAAATCCTCATTTCATTCAGACTTACATATATTCCGTTGAACACACACGGATGAAACTTATTGACGAAATTTATGAATGGCGTTCACCATTTGACTCATTATATTTCGGAAAGCTTTTCATATTTATTTATATATTCTTTCTCATAGCCATTGTTTACGTGATAAAATTTTCATTCCGCAAAAAAGATTATTTCCCTGCCCTGCTGTGCATAATTTTTGCAGTTTATTCACTGCAGGCTGTAAGATTCACAACGGATTTTTTACTGATTACATCTGTCTTTGTAATTTTAGCGATTAACGATTCTTTCAGAAACAGGTTCATTACATATTTTGAAAAAAGCAAAAAAGTAACTGTCTCTCTTACACTGCTGCTGATTGTGCTATTTATTCTGCTGACACCCTCGAATACTACATTCCGTATAATAGGATTTAATTCGGATTTCGGAACGGGTTTATACGAAGAAACATTCCCCGTAAAGATTTTCGATTTTATGAAACAGACCGGAATAACCGAAACAGGAGAAAGACCTTTCCAGACATTTGAATACGGAGGATATTTTCTTTATAATTTTCCGGGAAAAAAACATTTTATAGATTCACGAAATCTGAATGACTCGATATATTTTAATTTCAGAAAAATTATTACAAAATCAAAAGATTTCACATACCTCCTGAAAAAATATGATTTTGATTATTTTATCATCTTTTATCCTCTGCTCAGTAATGACCCGCAGTTTATGAATAATACAATTGTATCTTATTTAAGTACAAATCCCGAATGGAAACTTATATACATAGATAACAAATCGTTTCTTTTTGTAAGGAATGAAAATAAATTTCAGGATATAATAAACAAATATGAATTTAAATACTTTTCACCGTATAATTTGTTTTTTAAGAAACAGGAACTGGACAAATCGTTCAGGGAGAATAATGAAGCGGTTATGAATGAAATAAACCGGCTCAAAACAAATGAACCCGAAAGTTTCTATCTTCCGGCACTTTCAAGATTATATCAGAAAAATTTCTAACAATGCCGATGCTTGATTTCAGAATATTTCATAAAAGAAATACGGGATTTCTGAATTGTCCCGGTTGTGGTAAACAATATACGTTAGTCAGATACAAACCTGAAAATTTTGTATCCTTTATATACACGTTAATTGGTTTTCGGGAATGCCATTGCAAGGAATGTAAATGGGACGGAAGGATATTTGCATATAAGTTGAATCCTAATCCGAAAAAACTTCTGGTCAGTTACTTAATCGGAGTTATAATATTTATATTTCTTGTATTCTTTATAAAATTTCTTCTGAAGAGTATGGTTTGACTACAATTCAATATCCCACAAAATCTTTCCGGTCTTTTCATCAATGCATACGCAGCGCATCATAAATATGTAAACAAGTTTCCCCTCGCTGTATATAATTCTGACAGTGCTCAAATCAGGATTACCTTTTGAAAAAACATATTCAAATCCGCTGTTAGAAATTACCTTTCCGGGGTCAT
>CAYWMV010000079.1:0-9195 GCA_964459055.1 uncultured Ignavibacteriaceae bacterium
ACCGAGCATTCTGGTACTTTCATCAACCAAAACACGGATAAAAAGAATCGTACATGATTATTTCGGCGTACGTCTTCAGGGACTTAAACCGATGATGAGAATATTCAAAGAAAAGGAAAAATTCTTCAGGAAAGAATTAAGCAATAAAATATACGAAAAACTTTTAACTGACCTTGAAAACGGTGAAGTATATGAATTTACGGAAATAATGCTGTCGGAATACTACGATAAAAAATACAGAGTCAAACCTAAAACTCCGGTGCTTACGGTTAATTCAGATGATATTCATAATGCCGTTGATTCAATTAAAGAATACTATTTCTCTCAAACTGACCGTTTCTGAAATGGAAACTGCTGAAACGTTTAAGACTCATCCGATGAGCACAGCTCATCGGATAAGTACAATAACTTATGTTTTTTTTGTATTATATAATCTCAGAAATTATTAACACCGAGATTATAAAACAGAAATGAAAGAACATCTGTCAATTCATTAATAATCTTTGCGGTCGGTTTTCCCGCACTGTGACCCGCTTCTGTTTCAATTCTTATTAATACCGGATTTTCACCTTTATAGACTTCCTGTAAACGCGCAGTATATTTAAATGAATGAGACGGAACAACCCTGTCATCGTGGTCTGAAGTAGTTACGAGTACAGCCGGATAATTCACACCCGGTTTAAGATTATGGTAAGGTGAATATGAATACAGATTTTTGAAATGCTCTTCGCTTTCGCTCGAGCCGTATTCGGTTACCCACGCCCATCCAATTGTAAATTTATGAAACCGAAGCATATCCATCACACCTACGGCAGGCAGTGCGACTCTGAATAAATCCGGTCTCTGATTTATCGCCACACCTATAAGTAGTCCTCCGTTAGAGCCGCCCTGAATTGCAAGTTTCGGGGACGATGTGTAATTATTATCAATTAAATATTCCGCCGCCGATATGAAATCATCAAATACCTTTTGCCTGTTAAGAAGCATACCTGCCTCGTGCCATTTCTTTCCGTATTCACCGCCGCCTCTTATATTTGCCAGTGCAAAAATCATTCCTTTCTCCATCATCAGCAATCTTGATATACTGAATGACGGAACCTGGCTTACATTAAAACCTCCGTATGCATATAAAAGAACGGGATTGGTGCCGTTTCTTACCATACCTTTTTTATAGACCAGAAACATCGGTATTTTTGTACCGTCTTTTGATTCGTAAAAAATCTGTTCTGTTTCATAATCACCGGAATTAAATTTTACATCCGGTTTGAATAATAATTCGGATTTTCCTTCAATTACGTCATACCTGTAAACTTCTGAAGGATATGTAAAAGATGAAAACGAATAAAATGTTTCCGTGTCCTCATTTTTACCGCCGAAACCGGTAACAGTCCCGAGTGAGGGGAAATTGATTTCTTTAATTAATTCTCCGTTAATATCGTATTCATACATTCTGTCGGTAACATCTTTCATATATTCGACGTAGAATTTGTTGTTCAGGAGATTCACTGATGTTAGTACTGTTTCCTTTTCAGGAATCAGTACTTTATAACCGTAGCCGCGGCTGCCGGGATTGTAAATAATCACTTTATTGTTGGGTGCTTCGTGATTTGTCACAAGATAAATTTCATTCTCAATGTTATCAATAACGGAAAATCTCGATTTAAAATCATCTGCAAACGGAAACGGTATGAAATCAACATCCGCCGATGCAATTTTGTAATACAGTGCATTACCCGTAAATCCTTTCTGTGAAACCGACAGATATAAATACCTCTCGTCATCAGAAGAAAACATAGCAAATGACTTATCGGGATTCTCTTTGTCCTCATATACAAGTTTGTCTTCGCTTTGCTCCGTTCCGATTCTGTGATAATATACTTTTTGAAACTGATTTTTATTTGACAGTTCCTCGCCTTTAACAGGTTCATCGTACCTGTTGTAATAAAATCCGTCTTTATACCAGTAAACACCGGAAAATTTTATCCATTTCAAATGGTCGTTCAGTTTTTCCTTTTTATCCGTATCCATAATGAAATATTCATTCCAGTCGGACCCGGATTTCGATATACCGTAAACTATGTATTTACCGTCTCTCGAAGCGGATACGGTCGTCAATGCAACGGTTCCGTCATCCGAAAAAGTGTTCGGGTCGATAAATACTTCCGGTTCTGAACTGAAGTCTTTAGTTCTGTATAAAACATTTTGATTCTGAAGACCGTCATTTTTGTAATAATAATAATAATCCCCTGCCCTGAACGGAACACCAAATTTTTCGAAATTGTACAATTCGGTTATTCTGTCTTTTACTTTCTGCCTGAACGGAATACCGGAAAGATAATCGTTTGTTATCCTGTTTTCTTCCGTTATCCATTCTTTCAGTTCAGGTGAATTTAAATCTTCCATCCATCTGTACGGGTCTTCAACTACCGTGCCGAAATAACTGTCTGTCTGGTCAACTTTTTTTGCAGACGGATACACAATCTGCGAATATGATATCTCGCTCATAACCGTAATAATTAATAAAATTAAAAATAAAATATTCTTTTTCATTTTCCGAATTTAAATGAGTTTTCTATGACTTCTTTTTGTGTTTTGTCGTAAATTTTATAAGAACCGGGCGCCGGACTTGCACTTTCTCTTCTGGAAACAAATGATATCCTGTCCGAAATAACGTCATCGTTTTTAAATCGGCAGGCGAGGAAATTCAGCGCTCCCATATTTTCAGGTTCTTCCTGAACGTAATTTATATATTTAAGATTTTTATATGATTTCAAAATGTCGTCTAACCTCTGCTGGGGATACGGATAATACTGTTCCAGTCTGATGATTGCCGTTCCTTCTATGTTGTTGTCTTTTCTGTATTTGAGCAGGTCGTAATATACTTTACCGCTTGTCATTATTAAGTTTTCTGTTTTATTTTTATCTGCCGTAATATCATCCAAAACTTCACTGAATTCACCGTTCAGGAATTCAGATTTATCCGACCTTGCATCGGGATGGCGTAAAAGACTTTTCGGAGTAAACACAACAAGAGGTTTCCTCAGTTTTGATTTTGCCTGACGCCTTAAGAGATGAAAATACTGAGATGGCGTGGTCGGATTTGCCGCAATCATATTATCTCTCGCACACATTATCAGAAATCTTTCAATTCTTGCACTCGAATGCTCCGAGCCCTGACCTTCCTGACCGTGAGGCAAAAGCATTACGAGATGAGTCGGGAGCCCCCATTTCGTATCAGAACTTACGATAAAATTGTCAATGATAACCTGTGCGGCGTTTGCAAAATCACCGAACTGTGCTTCCCATAATACTAGTGTCGCCGGGTCGGATGTGCTGTATCCGTATTCAAAACCGAGAACTCCGGCTTCGGACAGAAGACTGTCAAGAGGTTCGATTTTTGCTTGACTTTCTTTTATGAAGTTGTGAGGTATAATTTCATTTCCGTATTCAACATCCACGAGAACAATATGCCTCTGTGAAAAAGTACCTCTGGCACTGTCCTGTCCGCTGAGTCTCACGGGATAATTTTCAATAAGCAAAGAGCCGAATGCAAGTGCCTCTGCCAGAGCCCAGTCAATTTTTTCGCCTTTATTCAAAAATTCTTTTCTGTATTCGATAAATTTTTTCAATTTCGGATGTAAATGAAAATCTGAAGGCAATTCAGTGATTTTTTCCGCAATCAGGCTCATCATATCGGCTGTAATTTTTGTTTCTGAATCATTTCTCAATGCATTTATTTTTTCTTCGGAAACTGACAGCGGAATGTGAATTCTAAATTCATATTTTTGATTGTGCAGTTTACCGTAACTTGTATCCATTTCTTTGGAAATGTGTTCATTCATGGATTTTAATTCATCAATACTTAAAACTTTTTCTTTTAGTAGTTTTTCCTGATATATTTCCTTTACCGAATTATGACTTTTTATTTTACGGTACATAACCGGATGAGTAAAACCGGGTTCATCCGTTTCGTTGTGACCGAGCCTTCTGTAAGCGTAAACATCTATAACAACGTCTTTATGGAATTTCATTCTGTATTCATAAGCAAGTTTTATTACCCACATAGCGGCTTCCGGGTCGTCTCCGTTAACGTGAAATATCGGTGCCTGTACCATTTTTGCCACGTCCGTAGCATATTGTGAAGACCGTGCTTCTGACGGAGAAGTTGTGAATCCTATCTGGTTATTAATTATGATATGAATTGTACCGCCTGTTCTGTACCCTTTTAACTGCGACAGATTTAACGTTTCCGCCACTATTCCTTCACCTGCAAATGCCGCATCACCGTGAAGTAAAACGGGTATGAATCTGTTTTTATCTTCGTCACCGCTGTTTGTCTGCTTTGCCCTCACGATTCCCTGAACAACAGGATTCACGAATTCAAGATGCGAAGGATTGGATGCGACTGTTACTCTGATTTGACCGCCTTCCATGGTTTCATATATTCCGGATGCTCCGAGATGATATTTGACGTCGCCTGAGCCCTGTACGGAATCAAGATTCACAACATCCTCAAATTCCGAGAATATAGCATCGAGTGGTTTACCGATTATATTCGCAAGTACGTTCAGTCTTCCGCGGTGCGCCATTCCGAGGACTACTTCTTCGACCTCTTCTTCCGCAGCATTTTCCAGAATGTAATCCAGCAATGGTATTATCGTTTCGGATCCTTCAAGTGAAAATCTCTTGTGTCCGAGATATTTCTTATCAATAAATTTTTCAAAATACTCCGCCTGTGTGAGTTTATACAAAATTCTTTTCTTTATGTGTGAATTGAAACCCGGACTATTTCTGACTGATTCCATGTTACCCTGCAGCCATAGTTTTTCCGCCGGCTCCTGAATGTGCATATATTCTACTCCTATTTTATTGCAATATGTCTGCTGAAGCATATCAAGAATGTCACGGAGTTTAGCGGTTTCGAAACCGCCGAGTCCGTCCGCAATAAATTCACGCTCGTAATCCCAGACGGTAAATCCATAGTTCGCCGGGTCTAATTCCTGATGATATTGGGCTCTCGTGTAAAGAGGGTCAAGATTTGCTATTAAATGACCGCGTACACGGTACATATTTATCAGTTTTATTATCTTACTATGCTTTTCGATTTCCCCGAGATTTATACGTTCTCCGTATTCTTCAATACTTTTATCGGGACTCCATTTTACAGGTTTTGCGGGTATCTCGAGATCCAAAAAGATGTTTTCGTAAAAATCGTCCGCTCCTTCGAGTAGTTCACTAATCTTTTTCAGGAATAAGCCCGATTCGGCACCCTGAATTATTCTGTGGTCATAAGTACTCGTTATGTTCATAACCTTGCTGATACCGAGTTTTGATATTACCTGCGGCGATGCCGACTGAAATCCTGCGGGATAGTCAATATTTCCGGTTGCTATTATTGTACCCTGCCCTGTCATTAACCGTGGATTCGATGCATTCGTACCTATAGTTCCCGGATTTGTTAATGATATTGTTGTGCCCTGAAAATCCGATACTTCGATTTTGTTTGTCCTTGCCCGCTTTATTATGTCGTTGTATTTTTCGTAATATTCCCTGAAGTTAATTGAATTTGATTTTTTAATGTTCGGTACTATTAGCGACCTGCTTCCGTCTTTCTTTACAATATCAATGGCAAGTCCGATATTGACATCATTTCGTTTTATCATAACGGGTTCATCATCCGCAACAGAGAAAGCATTATTCATTACGGGTATTTCTTTTATTGCCTGAACTATTGCCCAGCCGATAATATGCGTATATGAAACTTTCGATTTTCCTTCCTGATTTAGATATTTATTCAGTATTCTTCTGTTTTCTTCAAGAACTCTTACTGAAAGAGTCCGCATTGATGTTGCAGTCGGAATTGAAAGACTGCTGTCCATATTCTCGATAATTTTTGCACCGGCGCCCCTTATTGGAATTATATTATCATCCGAAGAAATCTTCGGCATAACGGTCTTTTTCATCGGTTCGGGTGATTTTTCAGGTTTTACCGCAGGTTTTGTTCCTGAAGGCTCTATATTTATTGACCGGAAAAACTCTATCCATTCATCATTAACAGAATTCGGATTCTCCACGTATGACTTCAGCAATTCCATTACATACCACTTATTCACTCCAAATTCAAGTATTCGCTCTCTCTGCTCTTTCGATAAACTTTCTATATTCATTTTTAAAAAATAATTTTCTGTTTATTTGTAAATTTAGTCTAAATTAATATAATTTAGAATATATTTAATTATCTTAATAACTGCATAGAGTAATTAAATAAATATTCTTATTTTAATATTCGAGTAACTGTATATAATAACAAAATATTACTCAAAATAATTTTAAAAATTTTATGATGAATTTATTTAAAAAAATCATTTTACTGGGCAGACCCGCATCCGGTAAATCGGAAATCATTCACTACCTTAAAAACACTCCCCTCGAAGAAAGAAAATCAAGATTTCACATCGGTGAACTGATTGAAGTTGACGATTTTCCTATGTTATGGACGTGGTTTGAAGAGGATGCAATACTTGAAAAAATATTCAATAAACCAAGATTACATTCGGATAAAGAAGGATATTTTCTTTATGAGTATTTATGGCATCTTTTAATTGAAAGAATATCTCTTGATTATAAGAAAAGTATGAGGGATATCGGCAATAAAGCGGAAAACGTTACCCACCTTATTGAATTTTCACGGGGAACGGAACACGGCGGTTATAAAGAGGCATTCAAACATTTATCGGAAGAGTTGCTCAAAGATTCTGCGATATTATATGTAAATGTTACGTTTGAAGAATCATTAAGGAAAAACAGAAAAAGATTTAATCCCGACAAACCCGACAGTATCCTCGAACACGGATTGCCCGATGAAAAACTCGAGAGACTATATAAACTGGTTGACTGGGAGGAAGTGACGGCAGGTACAACTACGCATTTAAACATCAACGGAATTGATGTCCCCTATGTCGTATTTGAAAATATGCCTTCAAAAACCGACGACCCTGCACTTCTCGGTCCCGCACTTGATGATGTAATCGGTAAACTCTGGGAAATATACCATATTGAAAATAAATAACTAAAACTATATGTATAACGATATAAAGTTAGGAATTATCGGGGCGGGCAAATGGGGACTGAACCACATAAAAACCGCACATAAACTGCTCGGAGATAATCTGAGATTTGTTGCCGATTTGAATCCCCTCAGGGAACTGGAAGTATCTAAAATCAGCAGTGAAATTAATTTTACGGCAGAAATCAGTTCGATTCTGAACTCCAAGGAAATAAACTGCGTAATAATTTCAGCTCCTGCTGAACTTCATTACGAATTATCGAAGCAGTGCCTCGAAAAGAATAAAAACGTTCTCGTGGAAAAGCCGATTACGTTAAATTCGGAAGAGGCAAAAGAATTGATCGAAATCGCAGATAAGAATAAACTCAAACTGATGGTCGGGCACGTACTGTTATTTCACCCTGCAGTTAAGAAAATGAAAGAACTGATTCGTAACGTAAAAATCGGCAAGATTCAGTATATATATAGTAACAGGCTGAATCTGGGTGCTATCAGGAGCGAAGAAAATATCTTATGGAGTTTTGCTCCGCACGATATTTCCGTAATTCAGTTTCTGCTTGAAAAATCGCCCGAAACGGTTTACGCGACGGGTTCATCTTTCGTTCAGAGAAATATCGAGGATACAACGCTGACATATCTTAAATTCCCCGATAACGTGCACGCACATATTTTCGTCAGCTGGCTTCATCCGTTTAAAGAACAAAGAATGGTGGTCATCGGTAATAAGGGTATGCTCGTATTCGAAGATTCACTGAAAACTGAAAAACTGAAATTCTATCCTAAAGGTTTTACATCTGAAAACGGTGTTTTAAAGAAATTTGAAGGTGATTATGAGGTAATAGATTTCCATTCCGAGCAGCCGCTCGAGGAGGAGCAGAAGCACTTTTTCAACTGCATCTCCGAGAATAAAACGCCGATTACGGACGGGAAACACGCACTTGAAGTTTTGCTAATACTTGAACAGGCAACAAAACATTTAAAAAATAATTAATATGGACAACAAAGAAAAAAATTATTATGTGAACCAGTATGCCGTCGTTGACGATAATGTTGAAATCGGCGAAGGAACTAAAATCTGGCATTTCTCACATGTTCAGTCAGGTTCAAAAATCGGTAAAAAATGTGTACTGGGTCAGAATGTTAACGTGGGAAACAACGTAACAATAGGCAACTTCGTAAAAATACAGAATAACGTATCCGTTTATGAAGGGGTTACGCTGGAAGATTATGTATTCTGCGGACCTTCGATGGTGTTTACAAATATCATTGACCCGAGAAGCAAATATCCGCAGGTAGGAGCGGAGTTTTATCTGCTTACACTTGTAAAAGAAGGCGCCTCACTCGGAGCAAACTCAACAGTAGTTTGCGGACATACGATAGGAAAATACGCATTTGTTGGAGCGGGTGCGGTAGTAACAAAAGACATTCCGGATTATGCACTTGTAGTAGGAAATCCTGCAAGAATCGTCGGATGGCTTAGCGAAGCGGGAAAGAAACTTAATTTCGAAAAAGATGGTTATGCATATTGTGAGAAGTCAAAAAAGAAATATAAACTGGAAAATAACAGGGTTTTTGAAGTGGAATAATTTCCTGCTTCCGTTATTTCTTTTTTTGATATCCGGAAATTTTTATTGCTCAAATACAAAAAATCAGATGACAGAAAATACACCTGAAAAGAAATATAATACCCTTACTAAAGAGGAAGAACGCGTTATACTTAATAAAGGAACGGAAATGCCGTTCACCGGTATGTATTACAACCACAAGGATAAAGGCACTTACACCTGTAAACGCTGCGATGCACCTTTGTACAAATCGGAAGATAAATTTGATTCCGGCTGCGGCTGGCCAAGTTTTGATGATGAGATACCGGGCGCCGTGAAGCGGATTCCCGACGCTGACGGATTGCGTACGGAAATTCTCTGCGCCAACTGCGGAGGTCACCTTGGACACGTTTTCGAAGGTGAGAGATTTACGGATAAAAATACAAGGCACTGTGTTAATTCGATATCATTGAATTTCATTCCTGCCGCAGACACCCTTAACACGGCAAAGGCAATTTTTGCCGCGGGCTGTTTCTGGGGCGTCGAATATTATTTCAAAAAATTGAACGGAGTTATTTCTACAAG
>CAYWMV010000080.1:0-9153 GCA_964459055.1 uncultured Ignavibacteriaceae bacterium
CCGCCGTTCACTTCGACCACATAGATTGCCTTCTTTTCAGACAGGAGCGATGCCGTTGACCGAGGTGTCGCTTTTTTATGTATCTTCACGATTTCTTTCTGAGAATTTACGAATATTATATCCAGAGATATGTATGTATTCTGCATCCAGAACGACTGTTCCTCTTCAACGGGAAATATAAAGAGCATTCCTCTGTTCGGTTCATTTGATTTTCTGTACATCATACCTTTTGCTCTTGCCTCGTTGTTATCGGCAACTTCAATGTCAATTTTCACGAGCGGGGTTTTTCCGTTCTTTTTGAAAAATTCGAGTTCGCCGTGCTTTACAAACTGAGGTTCGGGCGGCTCTTTAATATTCTCTTTCTTCTGCTGGTTTATTACAGGAGTTTCTTTTTTGTCAATAACGAGAGAATATATTATATATGCAGCAGCGAGTATAAATACCGCAATCAGAACATATTTCAGATATCCCGTGTCTTCCTTTTTCTTTTTTTCGCTTTCTTTTATCTTCGCCATTTAAAGATTATCTTGTTCTTAAAAATTCTTTTATGCTGTCTATCAGATAATGGTTCTGCTCACGGGTTCCGAGAGTGATTCTTGCTTCCGTTCTGAATGCCTCTTCGTCAAGGAATTTAATCAGCATATTGCGGTCTTTCAGGAACTGCTTGAGGTCTTTCCTGATTGACTTCGGCATATTAACGAGCATAAAGTTTGCATAACTTCTGTAAGGTGTAAAACCTTCCATTTTATTGAATTCGTCATACAAATATTCCTTATCTTCCTCCATTTTTATGGCAACTTCACGGTAATATGTTTCGTCGTCGAGACAAACCTTTGCAAGTTTTTCCGATATCAGATTATATCCGAGATATCTCGTGGAATAATTTATGAGTTCCTCGAGGTTTTTTCCCGCAAACGCAAAACCTATTCTGCAGCCCGCAAGAGCATAATATTTCGAAAATGTTCTGCAGATTACAAGATTCGGAAATTCGTCAATATAGGGTTTTACATAATCATTTTCAGTTGAACCGAATCCCCAGTATGCCTCATCAATTACTACTATTGCACCGCGGCAGGCATCGAGAAATCTTCTCAGTTCACTGCTCGAAATCCTGTTTCCCGTCGGATTATTCGGTGATGCTATTAAAACTATCCTCGGTCGTTCTCTTTCATATACCTCAATCATTTTGTCCACATCATAAAGATAAGTTTTGACTCCTTCATCCTCGCCGATGTACATTGGATATTCAACGTTAAATCCGCCTACTTCATAGGCGACTTTTTTGTAATACCACCATGCTTCTTTAGGTATGAGAATTTTTTCCTTTCTGTCGAGATAATAATGAATTATCTGTTTCAGCAAATCCTCACTTCCGTAAGAAAGTATTATCTGCCTTTCACTGATATTGAAGTCATCTGAAATTCTTTTTGACAGACCGGACTTTATTCCTTTCTCAAAATCCCTCGAGTACCACGATAAATCCTCATATTTTACATTTTTCAGGTATTCGTAACATTTAGGCGACGGACCGTACTGTGATTCGTTTCTGTCAAGATACTGCAGTGTCTTGTATTTAAGTTCTTTTGCCATGTTTTTTTTCCTTTTATTTAATTTTCTTTTTATTCTTGGATGTAGAACTGCTTTTACTTTGTAAATTTTTCGAACCGGACATGTTTTTGCTTAAAAACCTTACGATACCCTCTTTACATTCTTCCGTCATTCTTGTTATTGCATTCATATCCGCCGCATAATCGAGTGCAGCTTCGAAACTCATATTTGTAACGTTCCTGAACATTTCCTTTGTCAGAGTCATGGAACTTAACGGCATATGATTAAACGCCCTGCAGATATTCTCCGTATAATTTTCCAGGATCGTGTGTTCAATGACATAATTCGCAAAACCTATTCTGTATGCTTCTGCAGAGTTTATAAATTTTGAAGTAAGGAGCAGGTCTTTTGCTTGGGACTCAGATACTCTTTTCAGAAGAAAGACCATAACCAGCGCCGGAATAAATCCTATCTTAACTTCAGTATAACCAAACTGTGCACGCTCCGAAGCAATTATAATATCGCAGGCACTCGCTATACCGCAGCCGCCTGCAAGTGCATAACCGTCAACCATCGCAATTGTGGGTTTCCTGCAGTTGTATATGGAATACAGCAGATTCCTGAACATACGGGAATCTTTCTTGTTTTCAAGTATGTCGTATTTTGAAATCTTTTGCAGATAATCCAGATATAATCCGGAACAGAAATTATCCCCGCTTCCCGTGATTACCACGGATTTTGTTTCATCGTCTTCGGAAAATTCATTCACGCTTTCCGTTATCTTCAGTATCATTTCCTCGTCGAGAGAATTTCTCTTATCAGGACGGTTCATTATAATTTTCTTTGTGTATCCGTTCTGTTCTATTATTATTGAGGACTGTTCCATTTATTTAATTAATTTAAAATTCAGTTAAAATGTATCTGATTACAATTGTTAATGCTAATGATACCGGAATTAACAAGAAAATGTTTCTTAATAATTTCGGGATTAATTATTTCGGATGATTTTCCGAATCCGCAGTTTAATCCGTTATCCAGCAGTAATGTTTTTTTCGTGTATTTCATCGCAAGATTAAGGTCGTGTGTTATCACTACAATAGTCAAATTTTTTTCACAGTTAAGTTTTTTCAGCAGTTTGAATATTTCAATCTGATGATTAATATCAAGATACGTCAGCGGCTCGTCAATTATAAGTATCTTACCTTTCAAATCTTCAGTTATATCGAGCTGGACAAGAGTAAGGGCTATCAGCACCTTCTGTCGTTCGCCTCCAGACAGTTCGTTCAAGTACTTGTCCCGGAGATTTGCGATTTTCAGAATTCCGAGCGATTCTGAGGCAACTTTCCTGTCTTCGGAAGAATACGAAAACTGCGTCTTTCCTTTTGCCGGGTACCTGCCTAACAGTAAAAAATCCTTTACCATCATCTGATTGAACAAAGGCACGCCGTACTGAGGCAGATATGCAAGAACCTGCGCTATATCTTTTCTTCCCATATTGCGGATATCCTCTGAATGAAGATATATTTTACCTTTGTATCTGCCAAGCAGACCGCACAGGAGTTTTATCAATGTAGTCTTACCTGAACCGTTTCTTCCGATTACGGAAATAAAATCCCCTTCATCAATTTCGAGATTAATACCGGAAATAAAGGGGTTTCCGTTATAGGAAAATTCCAAATTTTCACATCGCAGAATATTCACAACCTCTATTTAGTAATCTCGAGGGTTTTAGGATTAATATACCATTGAAATTTTCCCTGTACGCTGCTGACATTATATTCAATGCAGCAGACTCCCGATTTTCTGAACTCGAACTGGTCGTCTTTCCTGTCGGAAAGGAGTTTAACCAGTTCACTCATCATAGGATTATGACCTACGAAAGCGATTGATTCAAAAATTGCGTTTCTTTTAATTAAATCAGCAACTCCGGTTGCCGGTGAGCCGAAAAGAAGTTCATTTACAACTTCAACGTCAAACTTGAATTTCAGCGAAGTTGCCAGAATCTCCGCAGTCTGTACTCCCCTGATAAGCGGAGTTGAATAGATTTTCTCCAGAGTGAGAAATTCATCCTTAATTTTCCGGAAAACACTGATGGAGGTTTTCCTGCCTTTCGGGGTAATATAACGGTATTCATCATTACGGACTGTTTCCGTTTCGTAATCTATTGCTTCTGCGTGTCTGATTAAAAATACTTTCATATTTTAAAAAATTTAATTAATAATTTCACATTCGACCGGCTTTATGCCTTCCGATTTTATAAGTTTAACGCTTAATATCCTGTTTTCAATTTTGTTTACAGAATCTGTTCTTACTCTGATGTAATTGCCTGTCCACCCTTCAATACTGCCATTTTTTGATGTTTCAAAAAGAACGTCCGCTGTTTTTCCAATATAGTTTTTATAAAATTCGCTTCTCTTCATTTCGGACAGGTTTCTTAATATTTTACTACGTTTTTTCTTTTCAAAAGTTTGAACTTTTCCGGACAAATTAACTGAATGAGTATCCGGCCTTTCGGAGTAACTGAATACGTGAAGATACGATACCGGTAGTGAATTTAAGAAATTAAAAGTTTCATTAAAATGATTTTCCTTTTCTCCGGGAAATCCGACAATTACGTCAACTCCTATGCCGGCGTCCTGTATCTGCTCCCTGATTTTATGTATTAAATCACTGAAAAAATCACGGTTGTATCTCCGCTTCATCAGTCTTAAAATTTCGGGACTCCCGCTCTGCAGCGGTATGTGAAAATGTTTACAGAATTTATCAGATGTTTTAACGAGGTTTAAAATATCATCGTTTAATAAATTCGGTTCAATGGAACTTATTCTAAATCTTTCGATACTCAATTTATTTAATTCGAGCAGAAGATTAAAGAACTTGTTCCCGTTTTCATCTCTGTAATCCCCTATATTTACACCTGTTAAAATAATTTCCCTGTATCCGGAATCAATAATTTTCCGTGCATTTTCAATTACTTTTCCTGAAGGGAGAGAACGGGATTTTCCTCTGGCAAGCGGAATCGTGCAGAATGAGCAGTTATAATCACATCCATCCTGAATCTTCAGAAATGCCCTCGTTCTTGAATCAACATCAGAAGAGTATGCTTCTCCTATAAAACCGCTTCCGTTGAATGAGGAAACGATAATATCAGTTTTTCCGGCGGGTTTTTTATCAATACAGCCGAGTGAATATCCTGAAACTCCCGACAAATAATCCATTATTCTGAATTTATCGTTGGAACCGAGAACGAGGTCAACTCCTTCTATATCGGCTATTTCACCGGGCCGCAGTTGTGCATAACAGCCTGTAATTACAACGAATGTATCGGGATTTTTGCGAAGCACACTTCTTATTAACTGCCTGCATTCCCTGTCTGCCTCTGCTGTCACCGTGCAGGTGTTTAGTATGAAAACATCGGATTTTTCACCGAAAGGCTTTATTTCCATACCTTTCTCGGCAAACTGCCTCGATATAAACGAAGATTCACTGTAATTCAACTTACAGCCTAATGTATGTATCGAAACACTCTTCATATCATTAAGAATTTACACAATTTAAAGTCATTTGTGAATGTAAAAATTTGGAACAGTGATTTTACAAATCAGCCCGGATTTGTTTAAATTTCTTTTATATTCATACTGTCTGTCATTCCGGCGGAAGCCGGAATCCAGAAAACTTCTTACCTTTTATTATTGTCCCCGGAAGATGCGGAATAATTGGAGTAATATTAATGATGACTCTGTCTCTTACTATTTATTTAATATTTTCCACTGAATACCGTACAAATTTGTTATATATTTTTGCCATTTTTTAATTTCCTCCTCAGTTACCATATCATAAAATATATCCTTCCAGTCTTTATTTCCTTCTTCTATTAATTTTAATTTCCATTATCTTTTCCATGCTTTCAGATTCTTCTCTCTTTTAATAGCATCATCCATATATTTAAATGATTCATAATAAACAAGTCTATCAACATTATACTTCTCTGAAAATCCCTTGAAGATTTTCATTTTATGTTCCATCACTCTTCTCGTCAGGTTATTAGTAATCCCGATAAATAAAGTACCATTACGTTTACTTGCGAGTATGTATTCATAAAAATTTATTTCATCATACATGATTCTTATTACTAATGAAACTAAAAATATAATTCCGGATTCCAGCCTTCGCCGGAATGACAACAAGTAAAGTATAAAAATTTAAATCATCAGAACCAACTGCCCTGTCTTTACTTGACCAGAATCATCTGCTTGGTTTGCGAAAAATTCCCCGCCTGCATACGGTAGAAATAGACTCCGCTGGGAAGATTTGAAGCGTTGAAAACGACATTATAGAATCCGACTTTTTTGAATTCATTTACGAGTAATGCAACTTCTTTTCCCGATAAATCATAGACCGTTATTTTTACCACCGCATCTTCAGGAACAGCATATTTAATAGTAGTAACGGGATTGAAAGGATTCGGATAATTTTGAGCGAGGTCGAACACAACAGGATTTTCAGAAGAGTTGAGTTCCCTGTCCAGACAGCCTGCCTGATTATATCTTAGCCTGATTGTATCACCGGGAAGCGGACCGAAACCAAGATTGAAATTTACACTGCCTCCCTGTCCTATCCATAAATGGCAATAACTCATAATAGTACCCACCGATGGTTTCGGAGTGGGGAAACAAAATCCCTGCTCTGCGTAATAGCAAGAATCAAGAGCCCCGATAGTATTATTCGGCAGGGGCCACCAGCAGGCATGGGTATGCATTGAACCGAGATTGTGACCGATTTCGTGAGTGACGCAATTTACTGTCCAGGTATAAGTCGGGAAACCATTATAAGTCGGTGTAATATTACTGAATGCAAATCTGCCTGAAGAATCAGCAGAATTAAATTCCTGACATAGTACACCTACCCACGCTATACCTCCCAGTTCCTGATTGTGACCTGTTGACAGTAAATGTGCCAGATTTCCTTCAAAATCGTCCTTGCTGTTGCCACCGAACTTTAATAATATTGAATAAGAATCATCCAGATAATAATAAGGGTCAGTTGAAGTCCATACGTCGGCTGCCTTAAGAAGGAATGTAATATTTTCCCTCTGATACATATATGATACAACATTGAACATACCCGTAATAAAATCTCCGACATCGGATATGCTGTAATTAAAATCCTCATATACATCATAAGCCGCTTCGAAGTACATTTTGACGGGAAGTTTCTGCGGATGCATTATTCCGTTCTTAATAACTTTCAGATTATCATCTGTTTTGTAAAATTTATCCATAAAATCACCGGCGGGACAAACAAATTTATTCTTAATTTTTAGATCAGAATCGTTATAGAATACATAAGAATTATTTTCGCCTGAAATTTTATTTTTTCCGATGACAAAATTTCCGTTTTCATCCGATATAATACCCATTAAACCGGTTTTAAAAATACTTACAGCCGCGAGCGATTTGCTCTTACCTTTTATTGTTCCCTGATAGTAGAGTCCCTGTTCGTAGGGTTCTTCTTTTCTGGAACCGTCTTTCCCTCTGCTTTTCAAACTGAAATCTTTTGTGAGTATTTCCGTTCTTTTAAGAATTAAAACAATATCATCTTTATCTGAAGGTATAATGAAATTTATATTGTCCTCCGGATTGTTGTAAAACGATTTAAGGGCATTGAAATCGATTTTTAAAAGTACAACGTTTCCGGCATATTTCTCCGATTCTCTCAACAGCGATTTGCTGTTATCCCGGGAGAATAATTTCAAATCCCCGGCATGCAAAATATCACTTATTTCACCTGTCCGGATAATTAAACTGAATGAACTGAACTCTTTGTCAGCCGGCAGCAACCCTGCAGGTTCCGGAAAAAGGATTAACAACAGTATTGGAAAAATATAAATTAGTTTTTTCATAATTTTACTCATTTTCATTTTCTGAAGAATTAAAATTATTTTCACCGGAACCCGAACCATTTTTCGAAGGTACGGAAATAATCTTATTGTAAAATAAGTTTCTTGATACATTTTTTCCGTAAAGTTCCAGCGTTGTTGAAGTTGATTTTGTCACAACATAAAAATCAAAACTTACTCCCGTCTGTGTGTATGTAAGTACACCGTTTACGGCAGTGTAATTCCGATTTATTTCCTGCTGATTCGGGCATTGAAGTTTTGCAGTCCCGTCCGCCGATAATTTCAGTATCTCGTTCGGACATACGTCCTGCAATGCTCCCGTCTGCTTGTATAACTCCCACGTTCCGATTAAATCTGCGGAACTTGTACTGCCGGGGTCAGTAAGTAAGTTACAGCCGGCATTGAAAAGACCAAACAACACAATAGACAGATAAGATAAATATTTGATTTTATTTTTCATTCATTGTTGATTATAATTTAAAATAATTGCTAACTTATTTAATTTCAATTCATTAAAAGAAGTCTCATATTCAAAATCCCAAAATAGATGATTCCCGGATTTTAGCTTTATTTCCTGCAAGTGAAACATTCAAAATTAATGTTAATCAGCAATTCAGGTTTACTGATGCTGCCGATTTTCCAATCTGTAATTTGAAAAAATCCATAAAATTTTCTATTGACATTTATTTTTGAATTTAATAAGTTGCTAATAACAATAATTGCTAATAACAACTAATTATGAAAAACAAAAAAATATACATAGTAATAGCAGGGCTGGCAGTACTGGCGGTAGTAATTCTTGCATTTACTCTTAACACAGGCAGTCAGACAACAGACGAAAAAATCCGGACAGCCGGACAAAATTTATTAACAGAAAACAATACGGGTGATAAAACCGTGAAAGGAAAAAATATGGAATATTTAACAGCACAAACATTTAAGGAAAAGGTATTTAATTATGAAACTAACAAGGAATGGAAATACGAAGGTGAAGTTCCCTGCATAATAGATTTTTATGCGGACTGGTGCGGACCGTGCAAAATGATTGCTCCGACACTTGAAGAACTGGCTGAAGAATACGACGGAAAGATAATGATATACAAGGTAGATACAGAGAAAGAGCAGGAACTTGCATCCGCATTCGGAATAAGAAGCATTCCTTCACTTTTATTTGTCCCGAAAGACGGACAGCCCCAGATGGCAGTAGGCGCATTAACGAAGGAAGGTTTTGTACAGGCGATCAACGACGTATTACTGAAAAACCAGAATTAACGGCAATATAAGTCTTCTTTTGCAAGGAGGCAGTTTTGTTATTTTTTCCCATTTCCAGAAAGAAAAACATCCGGAGAATACTACCGGATGTTTTTTGTTATTAATTCATAATCAGGACGAGCCAGAACCAAACATTACGTATTTCTCGCAAAGACGCAGAGAGGCAGAGACGCGAATCAATTAAAAATTAAGAATTAATAATTATAAATTACAAGGGAGTGTTTCACAAAGAAAACGTAGAGAAAAAATCATAAAAATATTTTGGTGATTTAGTGTAAATTTTGTGACTTACGTGTTAAAATTAGTAATGCATGTTAATTTTAAATCATAAACCGGACAAACCGGAACCAATCATTTCGTATTTCTCGCAAAGACGCAGAGAGGCAGAGACGCGAATCAATTAAAAATTAAGAATTAATAATTATAAATTACAA
>CAYWMV010000081.1:0-9051 GCA_964459055.1 uncultured Ignavibacteriaceae bacterium
TTAAATTCAAATCGATTTCACTAAAAAGTTTGTTAACTGTTATATATTGTTGGCAATTATAGACTTTTCCATTTTTTAAACTGGACAGTAGTGTTTTTTTATAAGCAATAATTTTTTAATTTTATTATAATCTAATATTATTTATGTTACTGTAAAAAAACAAACTATATGATTTATATTACCAGAAGGGAGCATTTTTCAGCATCACATATTTTAAAAAATATGTCTTTGCCGGAAGAAAAAAATGAAGATATTTTCGGGAAATGTAATCAGTTTCACGGTCACAATTACTACCTCGAGGTTACTGTCTGCGGCAATCCCGTCGAATTAAGCGGATATGTTATGGATTTAAAAGAATTAAAAAAAATATTGAACGACGAGATTATCAGCAAGGTTGACCATAAATTCCTTAACGAAACCGAAATGTTCAGAAATACGATTCCGACAACGGAAAATATGGCAGTTATATTCTGGAGGTTGCTTGAGAATAAAATTAATAAAAATAATGTTAAATTACATTCTGTAAAAATTTTTGAAACGGAAAAAAATATAATTGAATACCGCGGTGAATGAGCAGTTGTCAAAAAATGAACTTACTTATCTGAGAAAACTCAAGCAGAAAAAATACAGGGACTCAGAATCTGCATTTATAATTGAAGGAAAGCATCTGATTGATGAATGCCTGAAATCCCGTTTTTACTGTAAAAGTATTGATTATGCCGTTTTGTCAGAAGATTACAGCGGGACTTCCTTACTGAATATCTTAAAAGAGAAAAAAATACCGCTAAAATACACGTCAGGTAAGAATATTACATCAATATCGGAAACCGAGACGCCGCAGGGTATAATTGCTATTGTTAGAAAAAGTAAAACCAATCGTGAAGTTAAATATAACTTCGACATTACGGTTTTACTTGACAAAATCAGTGATCCCGGCAATCTCGGAACTATTCTAAGAACCTGCTGGTGGTTTAATGTTCAGAATGTCTTTTTAAGCCCCTGTTGCGCAGATATTTTCAATTCCAAGTCAGTCAGGGCTTCACAGGGAGCATTATTCAATCTGAATATTTTCGAAAACACAGATATCATTTCCGAACTTGAAGTTCTATACGGGAATGAGTATGAAATATTTCTTTCTACATCGCATAGTGCAGATGACATGACCAATTATAATTTTAAAAAGTATAAAAAAACCGCATTTGTTTTCGGAAATGAAGCATCGGGAATAGACCAAAATATTCTTGGAATAAATAATTACCGTAAAATAAAAATCAACGCATTTTCAGACTGCGAATCTTTGAATGTATCATCTGCAGCAGCAGTTATTATCGGATATTACAGGCTCAAATAAAAGCAAAACCAAAAATACAGTTCAGTTTCACAAATACGTTCAGCTATCTCACAATTTATTTCCGCAGTTTTTACAGAATGCCGCTCCTGCCACGTTTTCGGCACCGCATTTTCCGCAAATTTTATTATGGCCGGCAGGTGCAGGAGGATAATAAGCTGCCTGTTGCTGAAGCACAGGTTTATTATCGGGAAAAATCAGGAGAAGAATATTTACAACTGCTGTAATCAGATAGAAAGCCTCTAAAATATAAAATCCGTACAGAAGTTTAAATTCGAGAATATTTTTTGTATCCTTTAAACTCCTGTCAGTGAGATAAATGTAGATAATCAGAAGAATAAAACTCAACACTGCTATAACGGCGATGGAAATGAAGAATATCTTTTGCGCATTTTTCAGTTCCCTGATAAGCGGAAAGACCGACAACAAAAGTCCGATTACAGTTAATCCGAAAGCAATAATCATCAAATACCGGTAATTATCATTACCTGATTCATCATCTTTATCCTTATCTTTGTTATCGGAATAGTCAGTCCCCGTAACAATATCCATTCCGGATGCCTCAATTAGAACTTCGTCTCCGCAGGAAACACGAACAAAGGGAAGAAGGAAACATACAATCAGAATAACAAACAAAGCCGGATTGAAAAACTTTAGAATACTCATAATATTAAATTTTTATTATTTAGTTTTTATTTATTCATTTATAATTTTTTCTACTATAATTTCAATCATTTCGTATTGTTTACCGTATTTACCGTTTTGAGTCTCTACATTAACATAAGGGATACCGTTCTTACCGCAGTACACTGATAAAGAACCGTCATCACGGACATTATCATTGTCCTGAAGAATTACGTTATAACCTTTTGATTTCAGATATTCGAATTCTTCATCACGGGTAACAAAGAAAAAGTCATCGTAATCCTCGGACTTGTTAATATTAATTTTTTTCCCGTCTCTTTTGTATTCTCCGTAATATGAATCCGCAGCATAAGAACCGTCAGTATTATTGTGAACGGCTATTATGCATTTCGAGCCGCTTATAATTTTAGAAAGTATAAATCCCGCAAAATCATTAACCTCCGATTCTGCATTTTTTGAATAATTTCCGAGATTTTCGAGGGTTTTTCTAACTCCTGTTGATGAAAATATCCGGTTGGGGTCAAATGTATAAACACTGCCGTCGAGTTCAAATGAAATATTCCTGTTCCCGCGTGTATTCAGAAAAAGGAAATCACCTCCGTGTTTTAAAGCAATGTCTCTTGCTGCGTTAATTGAAGTAGTTTCGTTTTCGTGTACATTTAATAAAATGTAATTCTGGGTTTTTCCGGAATATTTTGCAATATTAACTTTTGTATTTCCAAGTTTATAGGAAAGTGAAGAATCTTTATCAAACTGACTTACTTCATTTTGTGACTTCTGTTTATTATTAACAGTTTCGGTTGTCTTGCTTCTTTGTTGTTCCCGCTTTCCATCTTCCTTCGAACAGGAAAAGATTAAGATAATTACTATCAGCGAAAATAATATTTTTTTCATAATTCGATTCGGCGAATAAAAGGGTTTTTGAAGACTTTGAATGCCTTTCGTCCGGTTTTAGATATGTAAAACAATTTATTCGTATTGTTTTATGAAATTAACGTTATATTTTTCTATTTTTGTCAAAAATCCGTCAACATTATAATACATCGGAACGTACCACGACTGTCTCTCAAAGTGATTTTTTATCGACATATTCTGTGTAAAAATATATCCGTGTCTCGCATAAATTTCATTTCTCATAACACTCAATTGCCACTTGGACAATCCCGCGATATCATTATATGAAATATATCTTGTTGAGCCTTCAGGAAAATCACCCGGTACCGAACCGTACCTTTTCTTATTCTGCGGAGGAGGAGGGGCTGTATTTCTGTCACGTTCCATTTTCATTTTCTCTTCTTCCAGTTGCAGTTCTTTTTCTTTTAGTTCGAGTTCTTTCTGTTTAAGTTCCGATTCTTTCGAAGTAAGATTTTCTTCTTTCTGAGAACTTCCCTCATTTGTTGTTTCCTGTTCGGTTGTCTGTTTTTCCTTTTTTGGTCTTACGGTTTTTGTATCATCATCCTTACTGCAGGATGCAAAAATAAAAATAATAAATAATGCAAGTAAAACAATTAAATTTTTCATGTACTATAATTTTAGTTTTTTTAAATGCCAGTTGTATTTTCCCCCGTCGGAAGTACGCGTAAATACGCAGTCAATGTAAATATAATTTTCGTCGGCAGTTACCGTACCTTCGATTGTACCCGAGCCGGATGACTGCTTTGTTTCAAATAATGATATTTTACCTGTCGTCGAATAATATACTCCTTCAAACCCTGAAGTGCCTGTTTTTCCGTTGGAAAACCTTATCGATGTCGAACCGGTAAGTTGTCCGTCCTCATCCCGAGTTATCCACATCTCCATCGGGTCATAACCGAATCTGTCAGCATATCCTTCATAGTATCCTTCAAGATTAAGTTTTTTTACAGATTCATATCTGATGTCACTCTTTTCCTCTTTATTATCACTTTTTCTTTCCTTAAAGGTTACTTTGTCATTTTCAGTTTTATCTTCCCTGCCTGTTGTGAATAAAATCAGCAGACCGATTAAGACGATTAATCCTGTTACTGAAAATGCGATTATATATTTTAAATAAGATTTTTTCTCAACTTTATTCTGCCGGAAATCCGCAATCTGAGTTTTTTGTAAATCTGAATTATCCGGGTGGTGCTGATGATAGACCTGTTGTGTGACCAGATAATTTCTGAAATCCGTGCAGGACCGGAACCTGTCTTCGGGATTCTTCGATGTCGCAATATTGATAGCATTCTGAACTTTTTCCGAGATATCCGGATTGAGCGTTCTTATAGGTTTGAAATTACCCTCGACAATTTTTGACTGTATTTCAAATTCACTGTTAGTCGTCGTATCGAAAGGAAGTTTCCCTGTTAACATTTCGAAAAAAGTTATTCCAAGCGAAAAGATATCAGACCTGTAATCAATTGATTTTCCCAAAATCTGTTCAGGGCTCATATAAATTACCGAACCGAGTTTCATTCCGGTTTTAGTAATTCTTGTGTCACTCTCTAAAATTTTAGCAATACCAAAATCCAGAATTTTCGGATTACCGTTGTTGTCGATTATTATGTTTGAAGGTTTTATATCCCTGTGAACAATACCTTTTGAGTGGGCATATTCAAATCCGTTCAGAATTTCATGAAATATTCTCAATGCCTGATTTTCCTTTATCGCTCCGTTCTTTTCGATGATATCGCTTAATGTGTAACCTTCGGCATATTCCATTATCAGAAACAACTGCTTACCGGAAGATATAAAATCATAAAGAACAACTATTGACTGATGATTCAATTGTGACAACGTAACTGCTTCATTTACAAATCTCGCTTTAATCTGTTCATTTTGTGACAGCAGCGGATTCAGGGCTTTGACAGCGGCTTTGCGCTTCAAAGTAATATGCTCCGCAAGATAAACAATTCCCATTCCTCCTTCGCCTATTTTTGATATTATTCTGTAATTACTTATAACATTTCCAAGCATATGTTTTCTTTTTATCCGCTGAAAGTATTAATAAAATTTAATTTTTGATTAATCCAAGACATATTTTCATTCTGATTATTTTTTTTACCGAATTATATATCTGCTGTCTGAAAGTTTCGTCGGATTTCATTCTTTCCACAACCGATAATATCAATTTTCCTTCGTCCGAAGGAGCAAGTATTAAATCGTTGCCAGCAATAACAGCATTTAGTGAAGGTTTGCTCATTTTTGATACGGCATTCATATTCATAGCGTCAGTAATAACCAGACCTTTAAATCCAAGTTCCACTTTCAGTAAATCCGTAACGATTTTACGGGACAAAGTTGAAGGAATGCCGTCAGTTGAATATTTACCGTCTTTGACGGCAATATGCCCTACCATTACACTTAATACACCCGCATCAATTACATTCTTGAATATCAGAATCTCTTCATCAATATTTTTTTCGAGATAAACCAGTTCTTTGTGTGAATCGCCTTTCACCCTGCCGTGGCCCGGAAAATGCTTGGCAGTGGCAATAATATTTAGTTTCTGCGTCTTTTGTATGAAAGGTACTGAAAGTTCAAGAATTCTGTTTTTGCTTCCGAAAGACCTCTTGCCTATGATTTCCTTATTATCGGGAAAATCGCATACAGGTGCAAGATTCATATTAAAACCGATATTTTTAATTAACACGGTAATCTTTTCCGTAATAATATTTATTTCACTTTTATTTATCGCACTCGCACTCGGGAAATCGGGTAATCCTGAAATTTTTCTGCTCAGCAGAGACGGCTCTGCATCTGTCATAAAGAAAAGCGGCAAATATCTGCTGCTGTCATTAATTTTTTTCAGTCTTTCTATCATTGAAGCCATATATTCCTTGCTGCCTCCGAGCAACAATACGCCTCCCGCTTTTTTCTCTTTAACTGCTTTTTTAACATCTGCATCGGGTTTTCCGGATTTACCTCCGAAAGTAACAACCATTTGTGCTGCTATCTCATCATCGGTCTTAAGACTGCTGAATATTTTCTCTGTTAAAACATCCAGTGACCTGTCCTCTTTAAGATAATCACTCAGTAAATATTCTTTCTTTAAGGATAAGGTATCTTTCTTTATCTGTTCTGATTCTTTTTTTCCTGCTGACTCAGAATCTGTCTTCGTATTGTTCTTCTTTCCGCAGGATATGAAAAACAGGTTCACGGCTATTATAAATATTATAAGTTTCTTCATTTTACTTTCCTGTAATAAATTGCTTCCGGTTTCTGTGATTTACTAATTACCCATTGACCGTTTCGTTTCACCATATAAAAATATTGTTTATATCTAGCGTCATTATTATAAGGGTCGTAAGAATCATAATCAACAAAAACAGTTGCTTCATACCCAGTATTGGATATCTCATAAATATCATAAATATAAGTTTTGCTTATACCGCCGTAGGCACCCGTCGAACTGAATTTCTGATAACTTCCCCAGTAACTCCCGCCGAAAATTTCATAAGCAGCGGAGAAATCCTGATTACCGAGAGATTCGATGCATTTTTTCATTCTTCCTTCAGGTGAATCCGGTGAAAAATTCAGTTTCGAATCAGTTTGTTTCTCCGGTGTACTTGTTGTCTGCTGCTCGGTTACTTTTTTATCAGTTTTTGTAACAAGTTCTTTGTCTTCAGCATTATCCCCGGTTTTGTCAGATACTTTTATCACAATCAGCGTAATGAGAATGGTTATTAATATGATGGCGACCGCAGAAATAATTCCGATAATCTTGTTCGTTGACATTCCGGATTTCCCTGATGCCTGCTGAGGATTTACTGGAGGAGCATAATAACTTTTATCGAGATTTATCTGAGTTTTCTGATAGTTTTTATTCCGGAAATCCGCAATTCCTTCATCGAATGCTCTCGAAAATTCCTCGCAATTATTGAATCTGTCATCAGGATTTTTGGCTGTTGCCTTTTGTATGATATTATTTATATTCGGGGATAAATTTTTGTTTAATAAACTGACCGGCAGAAGATTTTCTTTTATTATTTTCGTCTGAATCTCGTATTCGCTCTCTGTTGAAATAGAATAGGGAACAGCAGCCGTTAATATTTCAAAAAGAGTAATTCCCAGTGAATATATGTCCGTTCTTAAATCCACTTCTTTGCCGAGTATCTGTTCAGGACTCATATACATTATTGAACCCAGCCGCATACCCGTGCTCGTTATTCTGACATTGCTTTCTATAATTTTTGCGATGCCGAAATCAAGTATTTTAGGTTCGTAGTTTGTATTAATAATAATATTCGACGGTTTAATATCTCTGTGAATTATTCCCTTGTTGTGGGCATAATTAAAACCGCTTAAAACTTTTTTGAAGACCGGTATTGCTGTTTCTTCACTGAGAGGAGATGACTTGCTCTCAACAAGTTTGTCGAGTGTCTGCCCTTCTACGTATTCCATTACCAGATACAGCGTATTTCCCATATCTATAAAATCGTATAATATTACTATGTTTGGATGATTGAGGTTAGACAAAGTTATCCCTTCATTTATAAATCTCTGTCTTATTGACTGATTCGAAGATAAATTTTGATGCAGTGCCTTTATAGCAACTTTTCTTCTCAGGGAAATATGCTCGGCCAGATATACTATTCCCATTCCCCCCTCGCCTATTGTGGAAAGTATTCGGTAGTTCTGTAATATCTGATTCATTTTTACTCCGCTAAAATGATTTTTTATTCTTTTCTTGCATAATTAATTATAAATGAAATTACCGGACTTGTTTATTCAAATCTTACACGGGGTTTATTCTTATCCTGATTTGTTTCCTGCCTTTTTATGGTTTTCGGTTCGGTTTTTACTTTAGTTTGCTTTGTGACTTTTTTTTGCGTTTTTGTTTGTTCTGATGTCTTGGAAGTTTCGCCTGATGTCTGACCTTCCTCTTTATTCTCTCCTGCTAAACGCGTTGAATCTACCCGATTTATTGATGTATCGGTTTTTCCGGTTTCCGTTGTGGTTCCTTTCTTCACTGTGTCAGTAATTTCCGTTTCCTGCTGTCCCGATTCCGTATCCCGGTTCATATTCAATATATAGAAAAGCGATAAAGCAAGAATTAGAATTATGATAACAGTAACGATAGGTAATATCCAGGTTTTTCTCTTTTTACCTGCGTCCGAATTTATAACCGGTAAAGGAACTTTTTCAGCATCTTCGAGGTAAGGATTCCTGATTTTACTGATTGTTTTTGAGTCATTTACAGGTCTTTCAACCGAAATGGTTTTGTTTAATTCACTCACATCTGAAGTACTTACTGTATCCTTAAACGGTTTCGTATGTACCACATCCTTACTTTCTATCGTTAATACAGGCGGTGGTGGAGGAACCGCAGACGGTGGAGGAACCGCAGACGGTGGAGGAACCGCAGACGGTGATGGAATAAATTCAGTTTTCACAGAGGTCTCGACAGAAGAATTCGTAATCTCATAGTTTATTTTCCTGTGGTACTTGAAATTCGCATCATACAAAGCAATTATAAATTCATCACAGGATTGAAATCTGTTACCGGGATTTTTTTCAGTTGCTTTTAAAACTATACTTTCCAGATGTTCGGATATTGCAGGATTGATAATCCTCGGAGACGGAAAATCCTCCTTTATAATCTTATCGTAAATGAGAAATTCGCTTGATTCACCTCTGTATGGATTCAGATTTGTAAGCATTTCATATATTGTAACTCCGAGCGAGTAAATATCAGTCCGCTCATCAACAGTTTTATGGAGCACCTGCTCAGGGCTCATATAAGCAACAGAACCCATTCTGACTCCCGTTTTCTGTGCTTCTGCAGTTAAGATTTTGGCAATTCCGAAATCAAGTATTTTTGGTACCCCTTCTTTGGAAATTATAATATTCGAAGGTTTAATATCCCTATGTACAATTTTTTTCTTATGAGCATAACTAACCCCGTTAAGAACACCGAACAGTATGTTTTTTACTATATGCTCCTCGAGATTAGGTTTATCGCTTGAGATTACTTTGTCAAGAGATATACCCTCGAGGTATTCCATCAGTAAAAAAATATTATTGTCAAAAGTTCCGAAGTCGTAAAGCATTACAATGTTAGAGTGCTGAAGTTCGGCAAGCGTCTGCGCCTCGTTTAT
>CAYWMV010000082.1:0-8770 GCA_964459055.1 uncultured Ignavibacteriaceae bacterium
TTTTTATTCCGCCTGTCGTAACTTATCAGTTCAACGGTTTATCACTGCTTGGTGCTGACTACTGGAGCGGATTGATAATCATACCGTTCATATTGCTGTCATATTTCTTTTCGGGATTATTTTCAAACCTGAATGTAGCCCCCTTCTTTAAAGATAAAACTTCTTATTTCTTTTTTGTGACTCTTTCAGGTGCGATTCTGAATTTTATACTCAATATTATTTTAATTCCGCTGATGAATATTAAAGGTGCCGCAATTTCCACACTCGTTTCATATTTCTTTATGTTTGTATTCATCTATTATCTGTCGCAGAAAATATATGAAGTTAGATACGACTGG
Source organism: uncultured Ignavibacteriaceae bacterium (assembly GCA_964459055.1). GTDB lineage: Bacteria > Bacteroidota > Ignavibacteria > Tepidaquicellales > Tepidaquicellaceae > Tepidaquicella. The sequence continues at coordinate 339 of CAYWMV010000082.1, forward strand.
AAAAAGATTGCCCTGATTATTTTCATTTTCGGTGCGGGATATTTTATTTCCTTACTGTTAAAAAATATTCTGAATCTGACCGGGTTTTATCAGTTTATTATAAATCTTCTCATCATCACAGCCATTCTCATCATTTCCGACATAACAGGAATTTTCAAACTCAAAAAACTCCTGAAACTAAAAAATAATTAGTTTTTAAATACATTTTTATTGACGATTTTGGCAATATTTAGATAATATTGTCAAGTTTTTGATATATTTTTCGATTTTTAGTAATTTTTGTCGCAAATTTGTGTTTGGCACGGTATTTGCAATATATATGGTAATTAAAACAAACATTAAAAAAATAAATATAAGGAGAATTAAAAATGTCATTAGTAAGGTATAAAAAAGCAAACGATTTATGGAACATCAACGATACATTCAAGTCAATCTTTGACCATCCGTTTTTCTCAATGAAAGACGATGCAATGAACGTATCAAATTTCACTCCGAGAACAAGAATCACCGAGGACAGGGACAATTTCTACATTAATATGGAAATGCCCGGAATTTCCAAGGATGATTTGAAAATCTCGCTTGAAAACAATGTTCTTTCAATCAGCGGTGAAAAAAAACAGACACAGAAAACAGAAGAAACGAATCTTATTATGAACGAAATTTACTACGGCGAATTCTGCAGAAGTTTCAATGTAACCAATGAAATAAAAGCGGACGGAATCGAAGCCGATTTCAAAGACGGAATTTTAACTGTAACCTTACCGAAGGTTGAGGAAGCAAAACCGGTAGTGAAAGAAATAAAGGTGAAGTAATTTAATCATTAATTCCTTCCCGGAGTAACCTCCGGGAAGGAAAGTTTATATGAAATCAGACAATTTAAAAATTAAAATTAAAACTGCCCTGACCGGAAAAAATCCGGTCAGGGTTAGTAATTAAACGAAAGGAATTTTTCAAATGGGAAAAATCATAGGAATTGACTTAGGTACGACAAACTCGTGCGTTGCGGTGATGGAAGGAAATGACCCGGTTGTAATTCAAAATTCGGAAGGTGCAAGGACTACTCCGTCTGTAGTGGCATTTACAAAAACAGGTGAAAGGATTGTTGGCGAGCCGGCAAAAAGACAGGCAGTAACAAATCCCGAAAATACCGTTTACTCCATAAAAAGATTCATGGGAAGAAGGTATGACGAAGTAAGCCAGGAAATGAAAGAGGTGCCCTACAAGGTAATAAGAGGCGATAACGATGTAGCAAGAGTGGAGATATTTGACAAGAGCACTAATCAGACGAGAATATATTCTCCTCCCGAAATATCGGCTATGATACTGCAGAAGATGAAAAAGACTGCGGAAGATTATCTCGGACAGCCGGTAACGGAAGCCGTTATTACCGTTCCCGCATATTTCAATGATGCTCAGAGGCAGGCAACGAAGGACGCCGGAAAGATAGCAGGACTTGATGTGAAGAGAATAATTAACGAGCCGACTGCGGCAGCACTTGCATACGGTCTTGACAAGAAACAGAAGAATCATAAAGTAGCGGTATATGACCTCGGAGGAGGTACATTCGATATTTCAATACTTGAACTGGGTGAAGGTGTTTTTGAAGTGAAATCATCGAACGGTGACGGACATCTCGGCGGTGACGACTTTGACCAGAGACTAATGGATTATCTCGCGGACGAATTCAAGAAGAAAGAAGGAATTGACTTAAGAAAAGATGCTATGGCTTTGCAGAGATTGAAAGAAGCAGCGGAAAATGCTAAGAAAGCATTATCCTCAAGTGCGCAGACAGAAGTTAACCTGCCTTACATAACGGCAACTGCAGAAGGACCGAAATTCCTTCTCGAAACTATTACAAGGTCGAAATTTGAATCTCTGATTTCGGATTTAATTGAAAGAACAGTCGGACCCTGCGAAAAAGCATTAGCCGATTCAGGTTTCTCAAAAAGCGAAATTGACGAAGTAATTCTCGTCGGCGGTTCGACTCGTATTCCGTACGTTCAGGAAACAGTGAAAAGGATTTTCGGAAAAGAACCTCACAAAGGCGTGAATCCGGATGAAGTTGTTGCGGTAGGTGCGGCAATTCAGGGCGGTGTTCTTGCAGGAGATGTATCGGACGTGTTACTGCTGGATGTAACTCCGTTGTCACTCGGTATCGAAACACTCGGCGGCGTGATGACCAGACTGATTGATGCCAATACGACTATACCTACAAAAAAATCACAGGTATTTTCGACCGCATCGGATAGTCAGCCGTCAGTTGAAATTCACGTTTTGCAGGGTGAGAGACCGATGGCAAATGACAACAGAACGCTGGGCAGATTCCACCTCGAAGGTATTCCGCCTGCACCGAGAGGAGTTCCGCAGATTGAAGTAACATTTGATATTGATGCTAATGGAATTTTGCACGTTCTTGCAAAAGATTTAGGAACCAGTAAAACTCAGGATATCAGAATCACTCATTCTTCAGGTTTGACCGAGCAGGAAATCGAAAAAATGAAAAAGGACGCTAAAGAACACGAGTCGGAAGATAAGAAGAGAAAGGAATTAATTGACCTGAAGAATCAGGCGGATTCGATGGTATTCCAGGGCGAAAAACAGTTGAAAGAATTCGAAGCGAAATTGAATCAGGATACGAGAGCAAAAATACAGACTTCGATTGACAGACTGAAAGAAGCGGCAAAGACGGATAATGTAAATGAGATTAAATCAGCAATCGAGCAGTATAATGCCGCATGGAACGAAGCATCGTCACAGATGTATTCGCAGGCAAAGACCGGCGGTCCGGAACAGCAGCAATCAGCGGGACCGGAACAGCAACCGGGCGGCAAACAGGATGATGGCAAGGTTGAGAATGCGGATTTCGAAGTTATGGACGACGATAAAAAATAAGTACCGTAAGAGAATATAATATTAAGGTTGTGCAATTATTTGTACAACCTTTTTATTATAAAGAATAATCCCGAAGGGATTACATATTTATAGAATATCATTCATAATAATGTACGACCCGATGGGATCGAATGTCTATTACATTAATTTGTTATAAATATTTGAATCCTCAGGATTCAAAACCATTCAAATAAATATTCTTTTTTGTATTCTATATTAAACTTTTCCAGAATTTTTATGTACTCTTCCTTGAATGACTTTTTTTTGTGATGTTCCTTTTGATTATTTATATAATGTATTATATCATCTAATGCCGAATGGCTGTAAGAAAACACACCATATCCTTCCTGCCATTCAAAATTGAATTTCACGAATCTTTTTTCATTAATAAAAACATTTGTCGATTTCTTTATTTCTCTGACAAGGTCGGATAAACAACACGAGGATTTCATACCTATTAGAAAATGCAAGTGATCAGGCATTCCGTTAATCGCCAGCATTTTCTGTCCTTTGTTTTGAACAATTCCGGTTATGTATTTATATAACACATTTTCCCATTCTGAAGATATGACACTCCCTCTTCCTTTTACTGCAAATACAATATTCCATTAGTTTTCAAATTCTGCGCAAAATGGCAAGAAATTTATAAATTATAAAACTAACATGTATTACTCATTTTAACACTAAAGTCACTAAAATTTAAACAAAATCAGCAAGAAATTTTAAATGATATTTTTCTTTGCGGTCTTTGCCTCTTTGCGGTCTTTGCGAGAAATACGGAATGTTTGGTTCCGGCTTGTCCGGGTTATGAATATAAATTTGCGAAAATGTTCCTGCCATAAATTTTAAAACTTGTTCATCAGCAGATTGTTCATACCCGAAAACTTATCGAGATAGTCATCGTAACTTCTGCGAATAACTTCATAGGCTTCCTCCCTGCCGTACACGTGCGTGATTTCACAGATTCTTTTCTCAACCCCCGGTGCTTGCTTATATGTGAGAAAATAATGTTTTATTCTGTTTATGAGTGAATCCGGACAGTCGTTAATATCATCCCACTCTCCGAATACATTGTCTTTATGCATTACGGCAATGATTTTATCGTCCGCTTCATCACCGTCAATCATTCTCAGTCCGCCAATCGGAGAGGCACTTACGATAATATCATTGTGCGTAATAACTTTCTCCGTAAGTACGCAGATATCAAGCGGGTCGCCGTCACCTTTTATTGCTTTCCGCCCCGATTTCTCACAGCAGAATTGTCCTACCCTGTCACCGCAATATGTCTGCGGAATGAATCCGTATGGTGTCGGACATACATTCGAATATAACTGCGGTCTGTCAATTTTCAGATATCCGCTCTGCTTATCGAGTTCAAACTTTAATGTATCGGTTGGAACAATCTCTATATAAGTAGTCACAATTTCAGGAGCATTTTGTCCGATATAGACACCGTGCCAGGGATGTGCTTTCAGTATCAGCCGTATTTCTTTCCAGATTTTTTCCAGTGATGAATTTTCCATTTTAAAATTTATTATGATGTTAATTCAAGAGATTTTTTTATCAGTTCTTCAGTCGTTAGTTCCGTTGTGGTAACATTTTTTAAAACCTCGCGTATCAGTCTTTCGCCTTCCGCCCTCGTATATCCGAGTGTCATTAATGCTGTTAATGCTTCAAGACGTGTCTGCTCGTTCGATGCAAGAGACGTCATTGACTGAATTTCTGCCGAAACGTCCGAATGCAGTTTCAGGATTTTATCTTTGAGTGTAGTTGATATGATTTCAATCTTCCTTGCACCGATACCGGGTATTTTCATACTAACATTTTCTTTCCTGTTTAATATAAGCCCGATTATCTCCTCAAATCCCGCATTCATGAGAATGTTGTGAGCGGTCTTTGCGCTTATTCCGCTGACCGTGCACAGAAGTTTGAATATCTCTCTTTCCTTTTCATCAAAAAAACCGTAAAGTACGAGCGAATTTTCCTTAACGTCGAGATAAGTAAGAATGTTAATTTCATCGGCGGACTCGGGTATATTCTCCGAAAGTTTTTTTGTAATGAATACCTGATATCCTATTCCGTTGCATTCAATTACAAATTCGCCTTTTGTTCTCTTTAAAATTTTTCCTTTTAACGAAACTATCACTTTTTTAATTATTTAAAATTTTCTTCGGATTTTCTTTAACGAAATCAACCCACATTTTCTTGGAATTTTTTCTCATTCCGCCTTTATGTAATAATATATTTCCTGTTAGCGTATTGCAATGACAGACTGCAGCGGCAAGTGCATCGTAAGAATCAATGTATTTCGGCTCTTCCCTGAACGGGAACATTCTTTTCATATAATACTTTACATCCTGCTTGGTTGCTGCTCCGTTTCCTGTTATTGACCTTTTGATTTCTCTCGGCGAATATTCGAAAATTTCTAAACCCGAATTCAGAGCAGCAATTATCGCAACTCCCCTCGCCTGTCCGAGTTTTAATGTGGATTGTATATTTTTGCTGTAAAATGCAGTCTCAATTGAAAGATGCTGTGGTTTGAATTTCCTTATTTTTATAATGCACCTGTCGTATAAATCTTTCAGTCTGTGGATAACCGGTTTCTTTGAATTCAGTTCGAATGCATCGTAATCAATAAGTTTCATTTCGTTCCTGCTGAACTCAATCAAACCAACTCCCGTGATAATAGAACCCGGGTCTATTCCCAGTACAACCATAAAGGAAATTTAAAATTCGAGATTTGAATAAACGTTCTGTACATCATCGTGCTCTTCAACTGCCTCAACAAATTTAACAACATCTTCAACTCCTTTTTCATCAAGTTTTATCGTATTTTTTGCCACGAACTGCAGTGAAGCTGAATCAATGCCGAATTTCTTTTCTTCAACCGCTTTTCTGACTTTTTCAAAATTCTCCACGCTCGTCGTTATTTCGAAAAATTCCGTTTCATCGGTCAGGTCATCCGCACCTGCATCAAGAATAATTTCCATCAGTTCATCTTCCGTGTGGTTTTCTTTTTTTACGAGTATGACACCCTTTCTTTCAAACATCCACGCTACCGAGCCGCTTTCACCGAGATTTCCGTTATGCCTTGATATCAGATGTCTTAACTCTGCTACTGTCCGGTTTCTGTTGTCTGTTACGGACTCAATCAGAACCGCAACTCCGTGAGGTGCGTATGCTTCGTAATTAATCTCCTCATATCTCACGCCTTCCAGTTCGCCTGTCCCTTTCTTTATTGCCCGTGTAATATTATCCTGCGGCATGTTGCTTGCCTTGGCACTCTGTATTGCAAGCCTCAATCTGGGATTTCCTTCGGGATTCCCGCCGCCGTCACGCGCCGCTATGGTAATTTCCTTGATTATCCTTGTAAATACTTTCCCCCTTGCCGCATCCGTTGCGGCTTTTTTTCGTTTAATGGTCGCCCATTTTGAATGTCCTGACATAAAATAATTATATTATTTTTTAATAAAATATTTTATTTAAAACTCATATCCTTTATTTTCAACTTGGCATACGGAACGTTATTCCAGTAATGAACGTCAATAGTATAATAAATATTGCATACTGCATTTTCCACTATGTCATCTTTATATGCCTCCGAAAACGGGAAAAATGTATCAACTGATTTTCCCGAACTTATTTCCCTGACTCTGAAAAGGTGGGCGTAATTTTTTATGCTCCTTATCTGCCCTTCAATTACAACATCCTTCGTAAGAAAAACCGGTACGGGATTTCCCGGTCCGTAAGGTTCAAAATAATTCAGTACATTTAAAAATACATAATCAATATCCGAAAATTTTATCTCCGCATCAAATTCAAACTCGGGTAACGCATCTTTGAGTTTAAGATATTCGGCTGATAGTCTGTCAAACTTTCCTCTGAATTCATCAATTTTATCTATTGCAATTTCAAGTCCGGCAGCGTGGTAATGACCTCCGAACTGCACTAAATCGTTTTCACACGCTTTCAGAATTTCGTAAATGTTAAATCCGTTGACACTCCTGGCACTTCCCTTGGCAACAGTGTTTATCGTTGTTAATACGATTGACGGGAGGTTGTATCTCTCTACTAGTCTCGCCGCAACTATCCCTACTACGCCCGGATGCCAGTCATCTTTGTGTAATACAATCGAATGCGGATATTTATTCATATATTCGCCTTCATACATTTCAATCGCCTGCCGTGTTATTTCCTGGTCCATCTCCCGCCTGTCGCTGTTGGTTACGTTAAGTTCCGATAAAAGCGTATCGAGTTTAACTTCATCCTCGCAGGTTAGGAATTCAAATGCCCGCTTGGCATCGCCCATTCGACCTACTGCGTTTAACCTTGGAGCAATCGAGAATATAATGCTCATCGTGTTTATTTCAGGGTCGTTTGTCTTCAGATTCTCGATGAGTTTTTTTATCGAAGGTCTCGGTTTAGTATTCATAAGGTCAAATCCGGAACTTACTAAGATTCTGTTTTCATCAACGAGCGGTGCAATGTCAGACGATGTTGCAAGGGCGACAAAGTCCAGCAGTTCGTTTGGTATATCCGGTTTACCGAGTTTCTGGCTGACAGCCTGTATCAGTTTGAAAGCCACTCCTGTCCCGCAAAGATATTTATAGGGGTATTTGCAGTCCGTTCTCAGCGGGTCTAAAACAGCAAGTGCGTCGGGTATTACTTCAGGCGGCTGATGATGGTCGCATATTATAAAATCTATACCATAGGATTTTGCATGCCTGATTTTTTCTGATGCCGTGATGCCGAAGTCAATCGCTACTATGAGTTTTATTCCTTTCTCGTGTGCTGTTCTGATTGCACTTTCAGAGATACCGTAACCCTCATTCTCACGGTCAGGTATGTAAATGTCCGTTTCTATTCCGAAATTATTCTTCAGGAAAAGGTAAAACATTGATGCACCGCAGGTTCCGTCTACGTCATAGTCGCTCGTTACCATTATAGTTTCCTTGTTTTTTATTACCTGAAGAATGCGCTCACACGCAACATCACAATCCTTCATTTCAAAAGGATTGTATAATTTGTTTAATTGCGGTTTGAAAAATTTCAGTATGTCGAGGTGGTTTGTAATCCCTCTGATGTAAAGAAGCCTGAGAAAGACATCCGAGAGTTTTACCTTTTCTTTTACGTTTGCAACGAAATCATCATAGGAGATAATGTGGACACTTCCCTGCTCCGGCTCTAATTTTTTTAATTCCCAAATTTTTTTCAATTTTTATCATATTTATTTCTTTTGTGCTCAAAGAGGGACTCGAACCCTCACCTTAAAACCTAAGACTGCACCCTGAATGCAGCGCGTCTACCAGTTCCGCCATTTGAGCAGTTTATATACGTTAAAATCAAATATTTACATACGTATCTCCATATACCCGTAATATGGGAAATTATAAAATGAAATTGCAAATTTCAATTTTATAATTTATCCCTAATTTCGAATTTCTTTTCCCCCGGAGTTTAATACCGGATGTATTATTTTTAATTCATAATCAAGCCAAGCCTGAACCAAACTACTTGTCCGTTCCGGAGAGTCTCCCGAG
>CAYWMV010000083.1:0-8768 GCA_964459055.1 uncultured Ignavibacteriaceae bacterium
AAAAGAATATAGTAATTTTAGTATTGATTTAAATAAAATTAATAACAATAATTGAAGAAATAAAACAAAATTAATGAAGATAGAAAAAATTTTAACATTGATAATATTAGGTTTCATAATAATCAATCCGGAGAATTCTAATTCACAGGGTAGCGGGAATAAATATGCAGGCGAATTTCTTGCAATCGGAGTAGGAGGAAGACCATTAGGTATGGGAGGGGCATTTGTCGCTCTAGCCAATGATGTTACTGCAGGTTATTGGAATCCCTCATTGTTGTCGAGGATTAACTATCCTCAATTTTCATTGATGCACGACGAGAGGTATGGTAACTTAGTGAATTACGATTACGGTTCTGTTGGTATTCCATTCGGTAAAGACGCATCTTTAGGATTTAGTCTTATAAGAATGGGTATTGATGATATTGCTGATACAAGAAATGCCTTAATTGATTTAAACGGAAACGGAATTCTTGATCCGGGCGAAAGACTTGATCCGGATAAGATTACGAAATTCAGTACTACTGATTACGCAATGTTTCTCACTTACGCTAAGCGGCATACAGAAAAATTTGCTTATGGTGCCAACCTTAAAGTGATAAGAAGAAATATCGCAGAAGAATCAGCATGGGGAATAGGCTTTGATGTTGGAGTCTCTTATGCTGTCACGAACAGATTTATGCTGGGTGCAAATTTGATGGATGTAACCTCCACTTATCTGTCTTGGTCAACCGGCAAGAAAGAAGTTATTACACCAACCGCAAAAATCGGCTCGGCATATTCAATAGATTTTCTGAACGGTATAATAACTCCCGCTGTGGATTTTGATGTTAGGTTCGAAAACAGGAAAACCGCATCAAATTTCAATCTGGGACCGGTTTCATTTGATCTGCATGCAGGACTTGAATACACATACAGAAATCTTTTCAGTGTCAGAACCGGTTACAACGAAATAGGAAATTTAACTTTAGGTGCAGGTGTAAAATTACCCAAAATAAATATTGATTATTCTTTTCAGAAATTTAATGGAGACGAAGACTTAGGTAATACTCACAGAATCTCTCTAACATTTACGCTTGATGACGAGAAATTTGTTAGAAAATGAGATTTAATGCTTAATTAAATTATGGATAGTAATCGAATTGTTGTTTTTCTTAGAATTTGAATTTAAGTTTTAGTCTTGAATTTACTTAACACATAAATTCAAGGTTTACCGCAGTTAGAACTATCCCTTGTTGATTTTTCGTATTCTGTACTTATAATTTTTAATATTTCATCCAGTTTTTCGCCGGTAATTCCTTTTTCTGATGCTGCTTCTTCGATTGTTCCCCACGATGGCTCTCCGCATATCAGACAACGAATTCCAAACTTGCTCAACAAGGGTATAGCACCGGGAAAAAGTTCAACTAAATCTTCGATTGTTGTATCTTTTTTAAATCTAACCATTACAGAAGTTTCAATTTACTAACTGCCTGAGAACCTGCGAATAATTCCTTGTTTATTAATCCTTCAGGTATTCTTCTTTCAAAAACGTCAATTATGTTATTAGCGGCTTTTACAGCCATTAATTCACGGGTTTTAAAAGAAGCACTTGCAATATGAGGTGTCATCACAAGATTATCCAGTTTTTCCAGACCTTTGTAAAATTCAGGTTCATTTTCATAAACATCAATCGCTGCTCCGGCAATCCATTTCTCTTTCAGAGCCTCAAATAGAGCTTTCTCATCAACGATAGGTCCTCTTGACGTGTTAATCAGATAAGAAGTGTTCTTCATCAATTTCAATTCCTCTTCCCCGATTAAATGATAAGTAGCATCTGTAAGAGGAATATTAAGTGTAACAAAATCGGATTCTTTCAACAGTGTATGAAGTGAAACGTGTTTAGCCTTCACACTTATCATATCGGGTTTAACGGATCTGTCAGTATACAGTATTTTCATATTAAATCCGTGATATCCCCTCGAAGCTACTTCCTTTCCTATGCTGCCCATTCCTATAATCCCGAGTGTAGAATTAAAAACATCGAACCCTAGAAAATCCATCGCACCCCAACCTTTAAATTTACCGGTTCTCATAAATCTGTCGGATTCAACAATTCTGCGGGACACAGCCAGCATTAATGCAAATACAAAATCTGAAGTTGTTTCGTCTAAAGTTCTGGGAGTGTTTGTAACAATAATTTTTTTTGATGTCGCATATTTGACATCTATATTATTAAAACCGACTGCGTAATTTGATATTATTTTTAATTCCGGACAATTATTAATTACTTCTTTATCGATTGTGTCAGACAACAACGAAAGTATAACTTCTTTGTCTCTGGATATTGAAATCAATTCTTTTTTATTAAGTAATCCCGTGTTAGGATAATATTCCACGTCGAATTTTTTTCTCAGCAAACTGATCCCTTTCTCCGGAATCATGTGCGTCACTACAACTTTTGGTCTCATTTGTTTATTACATAAATATTACTCGAAATTTTGTCTTTTAGAATTATATCAGCAAGTACGTTCGTCAATTCATTCAAATTCTCTTTAGCATTTTTCCTGATGATATTAATATCTGTGTCAACATCTCCATAACTGCTTAATATACAATCAATTCCGTTGTTTAAAAGTTCCTCGGCATTTTTTCCAATTTTTCCTGTTACCCCAATAACTTTCTTTCCAAATTTTTTTGCAATTTTTGCAATACCGATAGGAGCCTTTCCGAAAGACGTCTGATAGTCCATCGCACCCTCCCCTACGATTACCATATCAGAATTAATTATATCCTTTTCAATCTCAAGGATTTTGATAATTTCTTCTATTCCCGATACCACTTCTGCCTTCAGAAAGGTTTTTGCAGAAGATCCCGCCCCTCCTGCCGCACCGGCTCCGGGAAAATTCATATCCCTTGATAATACCGTTTTGACTATCCCGGAAAAATGAATAATTCCACTTTCCAGTTCTTCCATGATTTCTCCACTTGCTCCTTTTTGCTTCCCGAAAATATATGTAGCACCATCTTTTCCGGTTAAAGGATTTTTTACATCGGAAAGTACTTTAAATTTCACATCTTTAATGTTCCGATTTAATTCATCAGTATTTATATTATAAATATTTTTAAGTGATGATGCATCAATAATATTTTTGTTATCGTCTGTCAGATCTTTATTTTCAATATTATAAAATTTTACACCTAATGCCTGTAGCATTCCAATTCCCGCATCATTTGTCGCCGAACCGCCTAATGCCAGGTAAATATTTTTGAATCCTTTAATTATCGCATCTTTAATAAGTTCACCGAATCCGAAACTTGTTGCATTTACCGGATTAAGTTCATTATGTTCTAATAATGTAATTCCTGAAGATTTTGCAAACTCTAAGTAAGCAGTATTTTCTAAAGCAAGGTAATATGTTCTGATTCGCTTTCTTAACGGATTAATTACATCAGTGAAATACCTTTTACCTCCTAGTGAATACTCTATAATGTCTATCGTTCCGTCTCCGCCGTCTGCAATCGGTTTTGAAACAATATTTATTCCTTTTTTCTTTAAAACTTCCCCTATTATTTCTGAAACTTCTATTGCTGTAAGTGTGCCTTTAAACGAATCGGGACATAATAATACGTTCATTTTATAAAATTTAATTAAATGAAATCCCCGTATTTTGTTTTCTTAAGTTCAGATAGTGCGGTCTTCCCCTGCTCATTATTAGGTGGTACTCCATGCCATCTGTAATCATCTTCCATAAAAGATACACCTTTTCCCATTTTTGTTTTTGCAATTATGGCATATGGTTTTTGTCTGTCCCTTTTAACATTGTTGACCGCATTTAATATTTGCGGAATATCGTTGCCGTTAATTTGCACAACTTGCCATCCGAAAGCTTTGAATTTTTCTTCCAAAGGTTCGATATTCATAACTTTATGTACCCTGTTGTCAATTTGGCAGTCATTAAAATCTATAATCATCGTTAAGTTCGATACTTTGTGATGCGCTGCTGTCATTATAGATTCCCACATCTGACCCTCCTGTAATTCCCCGTCCCCATTGATACAAAAGACTCTGTTATTTTTTCCGTCAGTTTTAAGAGCGAGTGCTGTGCCTACTGCTACAGAAAGTCCCTGTCCAAGTGAACCCGAAGCTATTTCAATTCCCGGTAAACCGTGAGTTTTTAGTGGCGCAGGATGTCCCTGAAGTCTGCCATTAATTTTTCTTAGAAATTTTAACTCGTCAGGTTCAAAATATCCTCTTCGTGCAAGAGCAGCATACCATACCGGAGCAATATGTCCAATTGAAACAAATAAATAATCCCTGTTTTCCCATTTCGGGTTCGTATTGTCAAGGTTGAGAATATTAAAATATAGTGCAGTAAATATATCTGCAGTTCCCAATGGACCTCCCGAATGTCCTGACTTTGATATTAATAACATATTGATTATATCTCTGCGGATTTGTGTCGCCATTTCTTCGAGATCGGATATATCTGTAAAAACCGGGTTTTTCATGTATAGTCTCTCAATTCTGATTTTTGTTTTTAACGAACGATACGAGCGGCTCGATGTGTTTAGACAATATTATAAGGGATATTATGCACCAGAACGCAAAAAATATTCCGTAATATTCTTGTGTCCCCGAATACTGGTAATTGAATCTGACAATGAAATTTCCGGGCAAGACAGCAATTAAGGGCATAAATATTGTCGCAATTATGTTAGCAATATGAATATTTTTCTTTATTTTGTAAATTAATAAATATATCACACACCAAATTAATAACATCGAAAAGTTAATAACAATTGCAATGCCTGCAGAAGTGGCAAGCCCTCTTCCGCCTTTGAACTTTAACCAAATGGAGTAATTATGCCCGGTTACCAGTAATATCAAGGGCAAGGAAATTAAATTAAACTGTAACTTGAATAAAAATATTAAAATTAATGCAGGTAAAACACCTTTCATCAAATCCAATATCAAAACAATCAGTCCTGTTTTTTTTGAACCTGTGATTTCATAACTGTTAAGAGTGCCCACATTCCCCGAACCTTCTGAAGTAATATCTTTTTTATATCTGAATCTAACAACAAGGTATGCAAAAGGAATCGAACCTATTAAATAATATAAGATGCAGATAAAAGTATAATTAATCCAGAAAATATTCATATAAAATCAAATCGGTCTTGCTATTAATATACCCGAACATTTCTTTATAGAATTTAAATAACTCAACAATCCTTCTTTTGATATTATAACTTTTCCTGCTTTTTGAGAAGCATGTAAGAAAAGTAATTTTTCATCCTCGATATATGCAAATCCGGTATGCGTAACATCCAGTCCGTCAATTTCAGTTGTTAGTGCTATTATGTCTCCCGTATTTATGCTTGACTGATTTTTCTTTACATCTGATTTTTTTAAATAATATTTTGTACGCAGGTTAATTCTATCTTCAATTTCGTACATCTTTCTGACCAAAGATTTGTTTTCCTTTAACTGTTTATATAAATCTTTATGACCGGTCATAAAATTTATTTCTTTACTATATAAGATTCCGCCTGAGTCTCCTGTTAAATCCTTCACTATGTTTTTCTTTTCATTTTCATATATCCAGTCGCTGAAATAATGCAGCCTTGATGTATAATCCGAAATAACACCGTCCCGGTATCTGATATTCATTAATTCATTTTTAAAACCGTTTATATCAAGTTTATTGAGATTTATCAACCTTGAAAAATTCAATATATTTTCAACGAATGTCACACAATCAAATCCCGAAATTTTTAAAACCAGCTCTTCTCTGTCAGAATATACATCCAAAGTTCCTGCTTCATAAGGTGTACCTAAGAAATCTTTGCCAATGTAAATTATTAGTTCGGAAACAGGAGTGTTGGGATCAATGTCTTTATAAAAATTTAATTTATTCTCAATCAGTGCAATTTCATCAAAGAAATTATGACCGGATGAAAATACATTTTTCCCGTAAAATAATACTGCAAGAGCAGATATAAATGAAGATCTTATAAAATCCCTTCTGTCCATCACGTTAAAATTTTGATTCTTTCTGGCTACTTAATTCCGGGGGCATTTCAGGTATTACAGGTTCCGGTATCTTGTTTGCAAATCTTGTATAATCAGGTTCAAATATTAAGTCAAAATCGGTAACCGGACCGTTGCGCTGCTTTCCTATAATAATTTCTACTCTCTTGAATTCATCCGGATCATCGACGGCATCTCTTTTCTTCGATAATGCAGGCCTGTGAACAAAAATAACAACATCTGCATCCTGTTCAATAGAACCTGACTCTCTTAAATCTGCAAGCTGAGGTTTCTTGTCTGCTCCTCTTGATTCAATACCTCTGTTTAACTGTGCACAGGCAACAACAGGAATATCCAGGTCTTTTGCCAATGCTTTTAGTCCTCTGGATACATAAGCAACCTCAAGGTCTCTCCTTTCCGGATTATCCTGCCCCTTAACAAGCTGCAGATAATCTACAATTATCATATCCAGTTTTTTATCATACATAAGTCTTCTTGCTTTCGCCCGCAATTCCAGAATTGATAATTCACTGGAGTCATCAATAAATATTTCTGTTTTTAATTTGTGGTAATTTTTTTGTATAATTCCCCATTCTTCCGGAGAAACTCTGCCTGTTTTTAAGTTTCTGGCATTTACACCGGTTTCTGCAGAAAGTAATCTAAGCATTAACTCTTTATGAGACATCTCTATTGAAAAAATTGCTACCGTTTTTTTATTCAGAACTGCAGCATTTCTGGCTATATTCAGGGCAAGTGCTGTTTTACCGTGTGATGGTCTGCCGGCAATTATTATCAATTCCGATTTCTGAAAACCGGATGTATAATCATCAAGTAAAGTAAATCCCGTTGGAATTCCTGTGATATTTCTCCTATCTGACCTTCTTAATGCAAGTTCTTCGAAAAATGAATCCATTTCATCCTTGATGGAAATAATCTTTTTCTTTGAAAGAAATTCCGATACTTCGAGTAGCTCCCGTTCGGATGAATCAAGTAAATTGAAAGTATTTACTGTCGGGTCTAAAGATTTTTCAATTATTTTACTTGAGACATTTATCAGATTCCTTAGGATATATTTTTCAAGAATTATTCGTGCATAATGAGATACATTTGCAGAAGAAGATGTGTCAGATGCTATTTCTATAATATAATCTCTCCCGCCTGCATCATTTAGAGAATTCATCCGTTTGAGTTCTTCAATCAACGTATTTGCATCAACAGGTTCGTTCTTTTTATTAAGATTTTCTATTGCACTGAAAATTATACTGTTTTCTTTTCTGTAAAAATGTTTGTGCGTGATGAGCTGGAGTACATCATTTATCACCATATTGTCAATCAATATTGCTCCTATTACAGATGATTCCAGTTCAGTCGCAGAAGGCGGTTTTTTATCAATGCCTAAATCATAATCTTCATTAAGCAGTTCTTCTTTCTTTTCTTTATATTTTATGTTTTTTGCCATTTTTATTGACTAAGCATTTCATTGTAAATTTTTCTGAATAATTTGACGTCTTCCCAAGTTGGTCTTTTCCAGTTTGGATTCCTTAATAACGCTGCGGGATGATATGTGACCATAACTTTGATAATTCTGCCGCTGTTACTGTAATCATAGATGTTGCCACGAAGTCTTCCAAGTGTTTCCTTAGTATTAAGCAATGTCTGCGCGGCAAATGTTCCAAGGGCAAGTATCATTTTGGGTTGAATTAGACTCAGTTGTCTTTCAAGATAAGGACGGCATTTAACAATTTCTTCCGGCAGAGGATTTCTGTTTCCGGGGGGGCGACATTTAAGAATGTTGCAAATAAAAACTTCTTCTCTTTTCAAATCAATCGCTTTTAAAATATCTGTCAGTAATTGTCCCGCCCTGCCGACAAATGGCTTTCCCTGTAAATCTTCGTCATTTCCGGGAGCTTCACCTACAATTACAATATCGGACCCGGGATTACCGGTACCGAAGACGAAATTTGTCCGTGTTCGTGATAAATCACATTTAGTGCATTTATTGATTTTGTTTTCCAGAACTGTCAGTGTATCAGATGACATCCATTCTTCCTGAAACAACTCCGTTTCAAAAAAAACCTGAGTCTGTTTTTTTGGTTTATCTGCAAGATACTCGATTTTTTTAGCGATGTTGCCTGCTTTAGGGATTTCAAAATTTAACTTGCCGGGTCTGTGCTCATTTATAAATTTCAAATGCTTAATTGCACCTTCTATTATTTCATATAATTCAGCTGCCATAATATTTTTATTTCAGTACATTTCCCTGATTTTGGATAAAATTTTATTTGCGACATCATACTTTGACATTAACGGCAGTTGTATGTGCTCATTTTTGTCAATTAAAGTTACGACATTTGTATCTTTTTCGAACCCTGCACCCTCAACATTTGCATTATTAAGCACAATCAGATCCAGATTCTTTTTCCTGAATTTTTCCTTAGCATTTTGTATATCATCATCGGTTTCAAGTGCAAAACCAATAAGTTTAAATTTCTTCTTGTTCTTTCCCAAAAAACTAAGGATATCCGGTGTTCTTACCAAATCTGTGACCAGATTTTTTTTTCCCTCTTTCTTTATCTTTCCGGAGGAAACTTCCGAAGGTTTAAAGTCACTGACAGCAGAAGCCATAATAATAATATTCTGATTAAGATAACGTCTTTTTACTTCTTTAAACATATCATCAGCGGTTTTTACATTAATTCTTTCTATTCCGGATGATTCTTGTAGTGAAACAGGTCCGGTAATAAGTGCCACATCAGCA
>CAYWMV010000084.1:0-8740 GCA_964459055.1 uncultured Ignavibacteriaceae bacterium
CTCCTGCTCATATATCCTCCTTCCCAAGCTCCTGCTCATATATCCTCCTTCCCAATGTCTATCCCGAGCACTCGGGACTCCTGCTCTAATATCCTCCTTCCCAAGCTCCAGCTTGGGAAGGTTCTCAAATATCCTCCTTCCCAAGCTCCTGCTCATATATCCTCCTTCCCAAGCTCCGGTTCTAATATCCTCCTTCCCAAGCTCCTGCTCATATATCCTCCTTCCCAAGCTCCTGCTCATATATCCTCCTTCCCAAGCTCCTGCTTGGGAAGGTTCTCAAATATCCTCCTTCCCAAGCTCCGTTTCTAATATCCTCCTTCCCAAGCTCCTGCTCAAATATCCTCCTTATCTTCCTTCCCAAACTCCTGCTCATATATCCTCTTTCCCAAGCTCCAGCTTGGGAAGGTTCTCAAATATCCTCCTTCCCAAGCTCCGGCGCATATATCCTCCTTCCCAATGTCTATCCCGAGCACTCGGGACTCCGGCTTGGGAAGGTTTTACTGCTTGAGAATCTATTTTCACACAGCCTCTGTAGTTATGTGCCGGATATTCAACATTTTCAATATACGCCTAAAATAAGCAGTGAACCGGATATACAACGTCATTATTCATTTTGTTCTGAATTTTTACGGGATAAAATCAATCGTTATAATTTGCTTCAGGTTTTAATTGTTTATGAATAGCGAAATATTTATATATTAATTATGGAAACGAATAATTAAATTTGCAAAACAGTAAAAAATTAATGTTACATCCGGGCAGAAAAAAGAAAATTCTCGTTATTGAAGATGATATCACTTTAAATAATAATATCTGCGACTACCTTGAAGCGCTTGACTTTGATGTTATCTCTGCAGGGGACGGACTCGACGGATTGGAAAAATTTAAAGAGTCTCTGCCCGACCTCGTGCTGTGCGATATTGCAATGCCGAAACTCGACGGCTTTCAGTTGTTCGAGAAAATCCGAAAGGAAACTGAATATTCGGAAATACCGTTTATTTTTCTTACTGCAAAAATTGCAATTTCCGATTTCCGGAAAGGGATGGAACTCGGCGCCGATGACTATATTATAAAACCCTTTAATTTTGAACAGTTATTATCGGTAATTAATAACCGTATCTTTAAAAGGGATGAACGGCTCAAATTCAACCGTCAGAAATTTCAGTCTCTTATTGAAAACTCACTGACAGGAGTCTTTATACATCAGGACGAAAAGATTATTTATTATAACGCAAAGTTTAAAGATATTTTCGGACTTAAAAGCGATGATGATATTATTGAATTTCAGGATATCATTGACTCAGCGAATATTAAGGAACTGAACCGGAATCTCGAGAACTGCTATAACGGAAAAATTCAGGATTTCAGGATTGAATTAAAGGGGAAAATTAAAAGCGGGAAAGAATTATTTGTGGAGATGTTCGCAGGGTTCAGTATTTTCAATGATAAAAAAGCCGTCCTCGGAAATATACTCGACATAACAGGGCGGTATGCGATGGAGCAGAAATTAAGAAAAAGTGAAAAAAGATACAGAAATCTGCTGAATTATACTCCAATCTCAATTCATGAACTCGACCTTCAGGGAAAAATTACTTTCGTAAATAATGAAGTATTAAAGTCATCCGGTTATAAGTTAAATGATGTAGTCGGCAAATATGCGTGGGATTTTTCAGGCGATGAGGAAAACAAAAAACTGACGGAAGAATTTTTCCTGAATATACTGAAAAATTTCCCGGAACCTAAACCCGCATTAATAAAAGTAAAAGATAAAAATGGCGATGAAAGAATCTCGGAAATTTACTGGGATTATTTAAATGACGAGAACGGAATAATAAGCGGATTAATTGTTGTATTGGCGGATATTACGGACATTGAAAAAAACAGACAGGCGGTTGCGGAAAGTGAAATGAAATTCAGGAATCTCACTGAAATTGCTTCCGACTGGATCTGGGAAATAAATGAACAGAGTTATTTTACATATACTTCCGATAAAGTCTTCGACGTGCTCGGATACACTCCCGAAGAACTCAGGGGCAAGAGACCGAGAGATGTGATGGCAAATTATGAACTTACACGAACACTCCCCTTTCTTGAAAACGTGCTCAAGAACAGAAGCGCATTTAAAATGCACGAATGCGACTTTGTTCACAAGAATAAAAGCAAAGTTATACTCGAAATAAGCGGAATACCTTTCTATGACGACAAGGACAATCTGAAAGGATACAGAGGTGTAGCCAATGATATTACACAGAAAAAAATATCTCAGACTGAACTTCTTTCCGCAAATACTAAACTTTCCTCAATTCTCGACAACATTAAAAATATTGTTCTGTACGAAACCGGCGGTGAAAACGATTTTTATTCCGATAATATTGTAAATCTGACGGGATACAGCGCAAAACAATTTATGACGAATAAAGTATCCTTTGAAAAATTAATTCATGAATCCGATATTGATGAATACAGAAGTAAATTAAATGTCTGGCTTAATTCTGAAGATAAATCTGTTAAACTCATATACAGGATTCTTACCGAAGGTGGAGATAATATTTATGTTGAAGATTATAGAACGAAATTTTTCACCGGTGAAACGGAGTACTATATATCAGGAATATTAATTGACGTGTCCGAAAGATATGAATATGAAGAGGAAGTCAGGCGGTTAAAATATGCAATAGACGAGAATCCGGTTGGTATAGCGATATTAGACGATAAATCAAATATTACATATACAAACACCGGTTTTCATAGAATTACGGGTTATACGAAAGATGATATAAATAATGATTTTGATTCGGATTCAATAATAAGCAAAAGTGATTTTCTGAAAAATGAATTTAAATCCGCAATCGAAAAATACGGGAAATATGAAGGCAAAAGAAAATCAAAAAGGAAAAACGGCGATGAATATAAAGAATATTTTATCGTCAGTGCCGTAAAAGATTCGCAGAACAAAATATCCTTCTACATAATTCTAATGCAGGATATTACGGAAACAGATAATCTTCAGAAAGAACTTGATGAGGCTTACCGAAGTATTGAAGAATCCAGGGATATGAAAACCCTTTTGCTGTCCAATCTCAGTGTTGAATTCAGAACCCCCATAAACGTAATATTCGGATATTCTGATATTCTGAAAAATGAAGTTGAGAGCCTCAAACATCAGAATATGCTCGCAGGAATTTACAGTTCAGCCGAAAAACTATACAGCATACTGGATTCAATAATACAACTTATGCAGATAGATTCCCTTGATACAAAAACCGCGAAGAAAGAAATCGGGATATCAGAGGAAATAATTTCTGCCGCAAATGAATTCCGTCAGACCGTAATTTCGAAAA
The DNA here is from genome assembly GCA_964459055.1 of uncultured Ignavibacteriaceae bacterium. Lineage (GTDB taxonomy): Bacteria > Bacteroidota > Ignavibacteria > Tepidaquicellales > Tepidaquicellaceae > Tepidaquicella. Next base: position 3,342 of record CAYWMV010000084.1, read on the forward strand.
ACCTCTATCTGAACATTAACGTTAAATCCGATAACATAAAAATATTCGGCAATACCGGAATGATTAAACAGATTTTCTATAATATTATAGACAACGCAGTGAAATTCACGAACGAAGGCGGTATTAATATTAATGTTGAATCATACAACGAAGGAGCAGATAAACTCTGTATTGTCAGAATAACCGATACAGGAACAGGAATTACACCTGAAAAGGAGAAAACCTTATTTAAAAATTTTAAACAGGCACTGGATGCCCTTAACAGCGAGAAAGGAAAAGTAGGACTCGGACTGACAATTGCTAAAAAAATGATTGAATTTCACAACGGCTCGATAACTGTTGAAAGTATCCCGGGTGAATGCACTACTTTTTCCGTAGTATTTCCCGCAATTTAATTATACTCTAAAATCTGTATGGACTACAATAATCTGAAAAAGGAAGACCTTGTTAAGGAAATAAAGAATTTAAATAAAACGATAATCTCGCTTGAAAATTTCGATAAAATTTTCGAAGTGCTGCTTAATAATATTTCAGATGCAGTCGTTCTGACAGATAAAAATGGAAATTTATACAGAGCAAATAATGTTTTCATCAATTTATTCGGCATAAAAGACAATTTAAAATATTTTAATTTAAGAAGTTTTAACACTTCGGACGGCATTAATCTGAAGAACGTTTTCACTAAAGCACTTGCGGAAAATAAACCGCAGCAGATTAAAATTAAATTAGGAAATTCCGAATATGCTACCCTGCTGACTGCCGCTGAATCTTCGGACAAAAAGTTTTTAGTGGTTTTAAAGAAATCTGAATCGTCTTTGCCGGATGATTCCTCTCTGATAATCGAAGACCCTGCTTTTCCAAATCTCATTAATTACATAAACCTTGGGATTTCAATTATTAATTCGGATATGCAGATTGTTCTCTCAAATAATAAGATGAAAGAATATTTTCCCGATCTCGACGACAGTAAAAAATATACCTGCTATAAATTTTATAACAAACCTCCGAAAAATGAACCGTGTGATTACTGCCCGACTTTGAAAACATTTAAAGACGGAAATATTCACGAAACCGTAACCGATACTCCGATAAACGATGCATTTGTGAATTTCCGCGTAATTTCTTCACCGGTGAAAGATTATAAAGGAAATGTTAAATACGTAATAGAAATTGTTGAAGATGTATCCGATAAAAAACTTGCCGAAATAAAACTTAAAGAGCAGGTACGCTTTTCAGAATATCTCATGGATGCTATTCCGGGACCGTTCTATTATAAAGACATTACGGGAAAATTTTTAATGTGCAACACCGCTTTTTCCGAATACTTCGGAATTTCAAAAGAAGATATCAACGGAAAAACTGCCGAAGATGTCTATTTTGGAATGGATAAGGAAATTATCGGAAAGATGGATTTGAAACTTCTGAAAAAGGGAAAGATTCAGACGCATGAATTCAATGTGATACACAGCACAAAAAACGAAATCAGGGATTTGATTCTTACTAAAGCTCTTTTCTATGATTTCAATGGGGATGTTGCGGGAATTGTAGGAGTAATGACTGATATTACGGAAAGAAAAATTTATGAACGAAAACTGGTAGAACATCAGAGATATATCAGCAACCTCATTGATACCGCCAATATTATTATATTAAGTCTGAACCCGGAAGGAAAAATAGTTTTATTTAATAAAAAAGCGGAAGAAATTACGGGATTCAAATTAAAAGAAGTCAAAGGGAAAAATTTCTTTGAATTAATAGTACCAAAAAATAAATATCCATTTGTCTATGAAACTTTCCTCTCATTTTTTAATAAGAAACAGATTTCGACGGAATATATGGAAAATTATATTCTGACTAAAAAGGGTCAGGAGCGGCTCATATCCTGGAGGAATAGTGAGGTAAAGGAAAATGGTGATTTAACCGGAGTTCTTTCTTTCGGCATTGATATAACGGAAAGACTGGAAAGCAATGCCGTTATTAAGAAACTTACGAAAGCCGTCGAACAGACGTCCGATCTTATTTTCATTACGGACGCAAGAGGAAAAATTGAATATGTTAATCCTGCTTTCACTTCCATAACGGGATATTCTAAAGAAGAAGTTATTGGAAATAATCCGAATTTGTTGAAATCTTATCAAATGGATGAAAAAGTTTATGCAGAACTTTGGAATACTATAACATCAGGAAAAACGTGGTACGGCGAGTTCATTAACAAAAAGAAAAACGGCGAACTTACTTATCTGTACGGTTCCGTTTCACCGATAAAGGACAATATGAATAACATTACGAATTATATTTCTATCTATTCGGATATAAGCAGAATCAAAAGTGCTTATGAAGAACTGAAAAATCTGAAAGATAAAGTAGAATCTGCAGACCGTGTAAAATATTCGCTTCTAACGAATATGACAAACGAACTGAGAACGCCTTTGATAAACATAATCGGATTTACGGAAGTACTGAATAACGAAATAAAAGATGCCTGGCAGAATGAAATACTTAATGATATAAGAAATCAGGGCAAGAAGTTATTAAGAACACTGAGTCTGATTTTAAAACTGTCTCAACTGGAATCGGATGAAATAAAACCGAACATACAGAAAATTAATTTCAATCAGTTAACCGAAGAAATTTTTGCTGAATTCAAGCAGTCAGCAAAAGTAAAAGGACTTGAGTTTATCGAATCGAATGCCGGTGAAACTATATATATTCAAAGCGACCATGTCATGCTTAAAGAAATCATTCAGAACCTTCTCGATAATGCGGTTAAATTTACCGAAAAGGGATTCATTAAAACAGGATTTAATATAATTGCTGAAGACGGCAGGCAATATGCTTTGCTGACCGTTAAAGATTCCGGAACCGGGATTCCGAAAGACAGAGCAAAAATGATTTTCACGGAGTTTGTCAGGGCAGATGATATTTCAGGAAATAACGGCGGGTGCGGTCTGGGTCTGGCTGTTTCCTATAACCTCGCCAAACTGCTTGAATGTAAACTTGCATTCAAAAGTGTATATAAGAAAGGAACGGAGTTTTCACTTCGGATTCCCTTAATTACGGATGACGGTCTTGCAAAATACGATTTTGAAAACGGAAAAAAATTCAGGTTTAAGAGTAAAGATGCCGTTAAACCCCGCGTACTGGTTGTTGAAGATAATTTATCAAATATAAATATTGTCGAAATTTTCCTCAGTGATGTTTGTTCCGTTGACAGCGTTACTACAGGTGAAGATGCTCTGAAAATAATTAAGAAAAAAGACTTTGACATAATAATGATGGATATTAATCTCGGACAGGGAATGAACGGAATTATAACTGCACGGGAAATTTTCAAAACAAGAAAATTCGGAAATGTCCCTATAATCGCAGTCACGGGTTATGCTTTGTACAGTGACAGGGAAAAACTGCTGTCCGAAGGATTTATTGATTATCTTGCCAAACCTTTCACGAAAAATCAACTTGTCAATTTAATACTGAAATATGTTAAAAAATGATGATAAAGTAAGATTAACACAAATGGTAACTTCAGCAGGATGTGCGGCGAAGTTATTTCCGTACCTCCTTTCAGATGCACTCGGAGATATTGACTGGTATTCTAACGAAGATGTCATTATAGGTTTTGACAGATGCGATGATGCGGGTGTTTATAAAATTAATGATGAATATGCATTAATACACACAACGGATTTCTTCACTCCGGTTGTTGACGACCCTTATACATTCGGGATGATTGCGGCGGCAAATTCCCTGAGCGATGTATATGCTATGGGCGGAACCCCGCTGAATGCATTGAATATTGTTGTATTTCCTCAAAAAGAAGACCTTGGCATTTTGAAGGAAATTTTAAAAGGCGGCAATGAAAAAGCAAAAGAAGCAGGTTGCGTGATAATCGGAGGACATACGGTTGATAATCCGGCGATAATATACGGTCTTGCGGTAACAGGATTTATTCATCCGAAAAATATTAAGGGAAATCATACTTCAAAACCCGGCGACAGACTTATTCTAACAAAGGCGCTCGGTACCGGATTGTTAAACAACAGTATTAAATACGACAAACTGGACGATAAAATATATAAAGCCCTCGTTGATTCAATGACCAGACTTAATAAATATGCCGCAGAGTCAATGGTGAAAATTAATGCAAACGGATGCACCGATATTACGGGATTTGGACTTGCAGGTCATTCTATGCAGATGGCGAAAGCATCCAATACAGTTTTTCATTTCGATACAGAAAAACTTCCGATTCTGGATGGCGCAATTGAGGCTGTGGATAAAAATTTACTTACAAGAGGCGACAGGTCGAACAGGATTTACACTCAGGAATTTGTTGTTAACGAAGGTATTGTTAATAAAAAAATGGAACATCTTTTATATGACCCGCAGACATCCGGCGGTCTGCTGATATCAGTTGACAGCCATTATGCAACAATTTTACTCGAACTCCTTCACGAAAACGGTGATACAGTTTCAGAAATAGTCGGCTATGCGGAAGAACTGTCTGATGAGTATAAAGCCGGAACCATAATATTTCATTTTTAATGAGGTATTTTTCAGATAAAGAACTTTTCGATTACGTTAGGAGTTTTCCGCCTGACTCTGTTCAGTCGCTGAAAGAATTATTTGCAAGATATTTACTTGAGGAAGTCCATATAGACTATATTCTAGGCAGTATATATAAAAACGAAAACATCCTTCTAATTGATGCAAGAACCTCGAATGAATTTGAAGAAACATCAATCCCATCGGCGGTGAATTTCCCGGTTCTTGAGGTTAATGAACGTCATTATGTAGGACTCGTTTACAAAAAATATTCTTCGACTGCCGCTGTTAAACTTGCAATGGAATTCGCAAATCCTAAATCGGAGGATTTAAAAGAATTTTTGCGGCGGAAAAAAGCGGATGTAAAAGAAATAATTGTATATTGTTGGCGCGGAGGCGGAAGAAGCAAGTACCTCGCAACTATGATTTCCGACCTCGGATATAAATGCAGAACACTGACGGGCGGAATAAAATCTTACAGAAAACAAGTTAATGAATTCTGGAAACTTAATCCATTTCCTTATCAAATAATCGAAATTACAGGGAAAACAGGTGCGGGTAAAACCGATATCCTGAGATTACTGTCCGAATCAATTTCCGTGATTGACCTCGAAGATGCTGCAAAACATTATTCATCTCTGTTCGGATATGTCCCGTACTTTATTCAGTTAGTATCGGTCGTTTTAAGCCAGTCTGCTTTTGAAAATAATTTATTTGCACAGATAATCCGCGGAAGGAACAGCAGTAACTTCAGAAACCTGTTTTTTATTGAAAGCGAGAGTAAAAAAGTCGGGGATTTTTTTATTCCTGCCTCTCTGTTTGAAAAAATGCAGACGGCACCGAGCATTCTGGTA